>JAYUWO010000221.1:0-25853 GCA_043753545.1 Arenimonas sp. | reverse complement strand
GCGAAAAATCCCGCCAGTTCTATCGCGCCTAAAGGACGCTCCTACAAAAGCGTGTTTAACGTGCCAGCAGAAAGTACAGCAAATTATTTTGGAAGTAGGGGTTGTTGACCAGAAACTCATGTCGCTCGCACAGGAAAAAACTTTGTCGCAAAGGCAGGAACGAATACTGGCCGGCATCCTGTGAATCGCGTGTTACCAGGCCATCGCCCGGAGCCATCATCAGGTAGTCGTAATCAACCCCCGGAACTTTATTCACGACATCTTTTTCCTTGAATGCCAGAAACGGTTTGCCATTGGTTTCATCCATGACTGCCCGGCTGGTCGTCAACTCGCAATCGCCGCCGAAGGCTGCCATCCGGATTCCGTTGTGCAGGATCGGGGTCGTGAGCGATGACTGAAAACGTTCGGCACGCAATAAATGTTTCGCAAATGTTTCCTGCAAAATCTTTTGTTTGGCTTTTGCTTCTTCGGGTGATGCGCTCTGTTTTTCCAGCGTCTTCATGAATTCGGGCGAGTACACCGACCACTCGTTTGCCTGCCACAAGGTCGGATCGTAAATGTTGATCGTCGTCGGGTTGCCACGCGGATCAACGACGCTTTGCGAAATCGGGCTCGGCAATGCCTGAAACGGCGTGGCGAAACTGGTCAGCACTTCGACCGGGATAAGACGAAGGCTCAGGCGAAACCCGCGCATCAGGCGCTCAAGGCTGCTCACCGAGCCAAGGTTCGGCGTGCCGAGCAGCACGACGCGTCTGACGCGTTTGCCACCCTCCTGCCACTGGCTGAATTCTTTCTGGCCCAGCACATCATGGGGCCCGTAACGCAGATAGTAATTGGTCAGCAAACCGCCATTGCTATGGGCAATGATGTCGACACGCAAATTCGGGTCCTTGTAATCCTGGCGAATTTGGTCGAGAAAGGCATGCAGCTGCTTGACGGCAATAACATTGTCGCGTCGCCAGTCATAGATGAAAGTGTAATAACGCCGCTTCTGAATTCCGACCGCTTGTCCGGGCGTGCTGTTGATAAACTGGCCTTCATTTTCCAGCACACGGGTTAGTGCGCCGTAAAAGTTGATGCCGGCGATATCGTTCAAAAGCGTTCCGGGCACCAAATTGTCGCCGACGCTGGATACCGGGCTGATTGCCAGCTCCTGATAATCACTCAGTGCGACCGCGCTTGCCGATTTAGGATAAAACTCCTTGCCGGTGGCTTTATCGACCAGCGTCGAGCCCATCAATCCGTGAATGATCACGATCGGCGGTTGCGAAGTGTTTTGTACTTCGCGGGCGTAGAGGCGTTTCAAATCGGGCTTGCTGGTGGTAACGCAGGCGCTCAGGCCAAGACATAAAAAAATCGACAGCAGGCGCAAAAATAATGTGTTCATCTCGCTATGATAAAACGCCCTAGCCGATTGCGATACCTACCCTTTGGTACGGTGTTTCGCCGGGGACGAACCAGTACAATGCCGACATCCGCAACAAGGCACAGCATCGGACCCGATATGAACACCCCCAATGGCAAACTTTATCCCAGCGCAGAAGCGGCACTGGCCGGATGCATCCGCGATGGCATGACCATCATGTCCGGTGGTTTCGGGCTCTGCGGCATTCCGGAATATTTAATTACTGCGCTGCGCGATTCCGGCGTAAAGAACCTGACCTTCATTTCCAATAATGCCGGCGTCGATGACTTCGGCTTGGGCCTGTTGTTGAAAACACGGCAAATCGCAAAAATGATTTCGTCCTATGTCGGTGAAAACAAGGAATTCGAGCGCCAATATCTGGCCGGTGAGTTGCAACTGGAATTTAATCCGCAAGGCACGCTGGCAGAACGCATTCGTGCCGGTGGTGCCGGCATTGCCGGTTTCTACACCAAGACAGGTGTTGGCACGCTGGTCAGCGAAGGCAAGGAAGTGCGCGAATTCAATGGCGAAAAATACGTGCTGGAAACAGGATTGGTCGCCGATGTGTCGATCATCAAAGCCTGGAAGGCCGATACCGAAGGCAATCTGATTTATCGCAAAACCGCGCGCAACTTCAACCCGATGATGGCGACCGCCGGAAAAATCACCATTGCCGAGGTCGAGGAAATTGTAGAAGCCGGACAACTCGACGCCGACAGCATCCATACGCCGGGAATTTTCGTGCAACGCATGATCGTCAATTCCGGCTACAAGAAACCGATCGAACAACGCACCGTACGTAAAAGGGAGACGGCATAATGGCCTGGTCACGCGATGAGCTGGCGCAGCGCGCTGCCAAAGAATTACGCGATGGTTTCTATGTGAATCTTGGTATCGGTATTCCGACCCTGGTTGCCAACTTCATTCCCGATGGCATGAAAGTAGTTTTGCAATCGGAAAACGGCATGCTCGGCATGGGCCCGTTCCCTTATGAAGACGAAGTCGATGCCGATCTGATTAATGCCGGCAAGCAAACAATTACCCAGTTGCCGATTTCCTCGTATTTTTCTTCCAGCGACTCCTTCGCGATGATTCGCGGCGGCCATATCGATTTATCGATTCTCGGCGCAATGGAAATCTCCGAAAACGGCGACATCGCCAACTGGATGATTCCCGGCAAGATGGTCAAGGGCATGGGCGGCGCGATGGACCTGGTCGCCGGCGTCAAGCGCGTCGTGGTCGTGATGGAACACAACAACAAAGACTGCGCCGCGAAATTCAAGCCGGCCTGCGAATTGCCCTTGACCGGTCAAAACGTGATCGACGTTTTGATTACCGATCTTGGCGTGTTTTCGCGTCCGGACCGCAACAGCGGCTTCGAATTGATAGAGCTGGCGCCAGGTGTAACGCTAGAAGAAATTCGGAGCAAGACGACGGCGAAGTTCAGTACTAAGTTGGCATAAATTGACGCGTTAGCACTTTTGCCAATCTGATCGAATCTATAATGGCGGCCTATTTGTGCGGCCATTGAAGCCGTTCGTCCCGGGTGCGATGAAAATGAAAAAAATCCTGTTGTTCGCCTTGTTCATGCTGGTGTCGACTTCATTGTTTGCCGGCATCCGGGAAATAAAGCCCGGACAAGAAGTGAAACTGAAGCCGGACGAGGGCCTGATTGTTCTGGCATTCGATGGCGGTGCGGGCGTCGAAAGCGTAACGCTGAAATCATGGGGCGAGGATGCCCGTTACACGATCAAGGACCCGCGTGCCGGGAAAAACATGCGGTTATTGGCTGCATCCAGGGGGAAATATTTCTGGACAAGACTGGAGCAGAAATATGTTCGTTATTCGATGAGAAGCGACGACCATTTGTACTTTACAGTGGAGGCCGGAAAAGTGAACTACCCCGGCGACCTGATTTTCCGGAGAAAATGGTTCAATCAGGCTACGATCCATCGGGCAAACAGAAGTTTGGCCTTGCTCGATTGGCTTGCAAAAACGCACCCCTCGGTAGCAAGCCAATTTGAATTTCGCTACGCAGGCAAATATCCCGATCCGTTTCCCGCCTTCTACAAGGCGGAAATCGCATCGGCATCAAGCCCGCCCGAAAGCAAAACAAAAAGCATTCCACCTGCCGGAACATTGCCTTTGCCTCCGGAAACATTATGGAAAAAAGACAGATTGCATGACATTGAACTTAGCCCGGACGGAAAGCTCGTGGCAGAGGTTATCAATATGCCCGAGGGCGATAAGCTCCTGAATGTCATTAACATGGTTTCGGGAGAAATTACTTACTACCTCAAATTCGGATCCTTGAACGAACTCACCTGGGTATCGAACGATGCCTTCGTGCTGGGAACGGCCGGCTCGATGAAACTGGTTCGGGTAAAACCCAAGCCGGACGGCAAACTTGATTTTGAAACGATTTTTTTTGGCATGAGCGGATCGGTCATCGATCCCATGCTGAATGATCCGGATTATTTCTTGTTTTATACGATGATCACCATCGAAGGGAAAGATACTGCCTGCCTCTACAGGTTGAGCAAGTCAGATTCGAAAAGTCTGCAGAAATTCGAGTCCTACACACACAGAAAGCGAATTAACACCGACTTGAAGAACGACTGGGGCTGGATAACCGATGCGGCCGGCAATATCGTCGTCGCAGTGATTGTCGAGGATGGGAAATCCTTCCTGCATGCAAAGTCGGGTGGCGAATACATTCGTGTCCGCGAGTTGACGGAGGCAGGAGAGGCAAGCTTCACGCCGATGGCAGTCAGCAAGGATCTGAAAACGCTCTATGCTTTGACAGATGAAAGCAGGGGCCAGATCGACCTGGTCAAGATGGACATGACTACCGGTGCCAATACGCAGACGGTTTTTTCAGAAGCCGGCATCGATATCAGCAACGTGATATTCGATGCCGATCGGCAACCGATCGGCGTTCAATATTATTCGAACGGCGAAGTGAAGAGCGAGTACTTTGACCAGGCATCGCAGCAGTTGAATGTGCAGTTGGCGAAAGCTTTTCCCGGCAAGAGCATCTCGATCATAGACAGGGACAGGGCCGGTACCTTCGTGTTGCTTTATATCGACAGCAGTACCAGCCCGGGCTCGGTTTACCTGTTCGATACCGAGAAAAAAACGGTCGAGGAAATATCCAGGGAAGCGCCATGGCTGAACGATTACAAATTCGGCAGTAGTCAGGTAATCAAGCTAAACACGAAAGACGGGCTCAAGCTGGAAGCCTATTTGACCACGCCGCATTACAAGCAAAGCACGGATTTTCCACTCGTGGTCATGCCGCACGGCGGACCGATCGGGGTGCGTGATACCCGGCATTTTGACAGAGACGTCCAGTTTCTGGTTTCGCTAGGCTATGCCGTCCTGCAGGTTAATTTCCGCGGCTCGGAAGGCTTTGGCAAGGAGTTTCGCGTAGCAGGCAAGGGCAGTTTCGGAACAGCGATTGAAGAAGATATCGATCTGGCCTTGAACGCAGCCCTGACGCAATACCCGCTGGATGAATCACGCCTGTGCATCATGGGTATGAGCTATGGTGGTTATTCCGCACTGGTCTCGGCCATGCATTGGCCGGATCGTTACCGTTGTGCAATATCGTTTGCGGGCGTATCCGACACCATCCTGCTTTTTACCGCCAGTGATGGCGTGAGGTACGAGAGCACGCGCAAATGGATGGAAGACTACGTCGGAAATCCATTGACCGGTCTGGAAAAAATGGTAAGCGAACAACCCTTGTATTCGTATCGAAAGTTGAAAACGCCACTGATGATAATTCACGGCACCGAAGACATCAGGGTTGATTACGAGCATGCAGCACGTTTGCAACGAATGTTGACCATTGCCGGTAATCCGCCTGTGATGCTTACTCTCAAGAACGAAGGGCACGGGCTCAGCGGCATTAAGAGTACAGCCGTTACCTGGAATGCGATCGCAGGATTTCTTGCGCAATATTTACCTCAGACCCAAGCAGAGAAATCCGCAGCAGCTTCCATGATGGCAAAGGGAAGCTCAAAGTAGCAAATGCTTCTAAGCCTAGACGAAAGTTCTCGTTACATTGACTTTTTTGCACAGATCACGGGTGATTTTATCAGGCACGAGCAACCCAACGGTCTATTTGTGAAATGTTGAAATGCACCAGCAAAAAAGGGCTGAATGATCAGCCCTTTTTTGTGTTCGAAACAAAACCAAAATCAATCTTTCAATTCAGCCTTCATGAATTCCGGCATCATCAGTGCGCCCTGATGAATGCCGAGGTTGTAATACTTGGTGTCGAAGGTTTTCGCACGCGCATCGGCTTCACGGAATCGAGTCAGATCACATGATGACTTCGAGGCAATTGTCGCGCTCCACCAGCCGGTCGGATAGCAAGGCTGCGGGAAAGGTAGTGTGCGGAAATTCTTGAAGCCGGCATCGCTCATCGCCTTGCGCATATCGTGAATCAAATGCATTAACGCCAATGGCGACTCGCTTTGCTGAACGAGCAAGCCATCCGGACGCAACGCCTTCAAACAATTCTTGTAGAACGCTTCGTTGAACAGGCCTTCCGCCGGGCCGACCGGATCGGTGGAATCGACAATAATTAAATCGATACTTTCCGGTGCGGCATTTGCCATATACGCCAAGCCGTCGTCGAACATGACGGTCGCGCGTGGGTCGTTGTTGCTTTCGCACAATTCGGGGAAATATTTTTCCGCCATGCGGGTGACTTGTTCGTCGATATCGCATTGCACGGCGGTTTCAACACCTTTGTGTTTCAATACTTCGCGCAGCGTGCCGCAATCGCCGCCGCCGATGATGACGACGTTTTTCGGATTGGCGTGCGTGTACAGCGGCGCATGCGCCATCATCTCGTGATAGAAAAAATTATCGCGCGTGGTCACCATCATCGCGCCGTCGATCGTCATGATATTGCCCCAGTCGGTGCTCTCGAACATTTCAATTTTTTGAAACGGAGATTGCACTTCTTCCAGCTTGCGCGTGATCCGGAAACCGATGGCCGAGCCGGTGTAGGCGAAGTTTTCGTAAAACCAGGTGTCGGACGGGGTCATATCAAGCTCCAGAAGGCGATCCGCAGGAATACGCGGCCGCGCATTGTAGCGAAATCAGGGCATTTATGTGGATACAAAACGTTACAATACAACCTCATTTAATTTGCCGACAGGTTTTGCCATGACAGCTTGGTCTTTAGCCCGCGCCCGCCACACCTATTCGGTGCCGTTCTGGAGCGAGGGTTATTTCGATATTAACGACGACGGGGAAGTGTGCGTGATGCCGCAAGGCGCGCAGGGCCCCAGTTTGTCGCTGCCGGGCCTGGTCGAAGAATGCCGTGCTGCCGGTTTGAAGCTGCCCTTGTTGTTGCGCTTCTCCGATATTCTCGGCGATCGTTTGAATAAGCTGCAAACAGCCTTCGCAAAGGCGATGCAAGATCTGGATTATCCAGGTGGCTACACCGCGGTGTATCCGATCAAAGTGAATCAACACCTCGGCGTCGCCGGCGAACTCGCGGCGCAAGGCGGCGAAGGTTTTGGTCTGGAAGCGGGCTCGAAACCGGAGCTGATGGCCGTTCTGGGTTTGGCGAAACCGGGCAGCATTATTATCTGCAACGGTTACAAAGATCGTGAGTTTATTCGCCTCGCCCTACTGGGCCGCAAATTGGGTTTGCAGACGTTTATCGTGGTCGAAAAACCGTCCGAGCTCGAGGTCATTCTGGAAGAAGCAAAAAATCTCGACGTGATGCCGGGTCTCGGCGTGCGCATGCGATTGGCTTCGCTGGGTGCCGGTAAATGGCAGAACAGTGGTGGCGACAAGGCGAAGTTTGGTTTGTCGCCGCGTCAGGTGTTGAATCTGGTTGAGCGCTTGAAAGCGACCAACATGCTTGAAGCCTTGCAGCTTTTACATTTTCACATGGGCTCGCAAATTTCCAATGTGCGCGACATCGCCAACGGTATGCGCGAAGCGGTCCGTTATTTCGTCGAGTTGTCGGCGATGGGTTGCGGTATCCGCTTTATGGATTCCGGTGGTGGCTTGGCGGTGGATTACGAAGGCACCCGTTCGCGCGGATATTGCTCGATGAATTATGGTCTGGACCAATTCGCACACAATCTGATTCAACCGCTGAGCGAAGCCTGCGAAGAGCATGGCCTGAAACATCCGATGATGATTACCGAAGCTGGCCGTGCGATGACAGCGCATCATGCGGTCACGATCGCGAATGTGTCGGAAGTCGAGTCTGCACCGCAGGGCCGTGTCGTGGCTGCCGAAAAAGACGAGCCGATGGTATTGAAGCATTTGCGTGAAGTGCACGAGGCATTGGACGAACGTCCGGCCCTGGAATTATTCCACGAAGCACAACACTTCCTGACCGAAGGCCAGACTTTATATTCGCTTGGCCAAATTACGCTGGAAGAACGCGCCAGGCTAGACGATATTTTCTATACGATCGCACACGGTGTTCGTGCAAGATTGACTGGCGAAGAAAAATCGCATCGTGATGTGCTCGATGAATTGAACGAACGCCTGGTTGATAAATATTTTGTCAATTTCTCGATATTCGAATCGGTTCCCGATGTCTGGGCGATTGATCAGGTATTTCCGATCATGCCGATTGCCCGCTTGAACGAAGCGCCGGATCGGCGCGGCGTGATAGCCGATCTGACCTGTGATTCCGATGGCCGGATTGATACCTATGTTGGATCGGAAACCCTGAATTCCTCATTGCCAATGCATTCGCTGAAAGATGGCGAGAGTTATTGTCTTGGCATATTCATGGTCGGCGCGTATCAGGAAGTGCTCGGCGATATCCATAATCTGTTCGGCGACACCTATTCGGCCAATATCCGGATCAGGCCCGATGGCAGCCACGAAATCAGCCATACCAAAAACGGCGACACCACCGACGTGATGCTCGATTACGTTGGCTACCATCTTGACACCTTGCGGCAACAGTACCGTGACAAGATTGCCGCCGCTGGCTTTGGTGGCGAGCAGGCAGAACAAATGCAGCAGGCACTGGAAGATGGCTTGACCGGTTATACATACCTGCACGAAGAACACGTTTGAGAACGCATCCAGAAATGAATAATCAACTGAAAGTCGGCTTTATCGGATTGGGCGCAATGGGCGAGCCGATGGCTGGCCATTTACAGGCAGCGGGCTTGCTGACGGCAGTGGGCAACCGCACGCTTGCCAAGGCACAAGTACTGGCGGAAAAGTTTTCGGTCAACGCGGCACATGCAAGTCATTACTTTTCTGATTGCGATGTTGTCGTGCTTTGTGTTTCGAAAGATGCCGATGTACTGGAAAACGTAAATGAACTGCGAAACGTTTTACGACCCGGTACGGTCGTGGTCGATCATTCCACTGTTTCCGTAGCAACCGCCGAACACGCGAAGAAAATTCTGACCGAGAAAAGCATCGGTTTTATCGACGCGCCGGTATCGGGTGGCGTGGAGGGGGCTCGTAACGGAAAGCTGTCGATCATGGTGGGCGGCAGCGAAGCAGACCTCGCAAAAGTGCGCCCGGCATTAGACACATACGCAGCCAAGATTACCCTTATGGGGGGAGTTGGGGCCGGGCAGGCAACCAAAGCCGTGAATCAGGTGTTGGTCGCCGGCATTGCCCAGGCGGTGTGTGAAGGCCTGGCGCTCGGAGAAAAGCTGGGTTTGAAACCGGAATTATTGGTGTCGACACTGGCGGCCGGTGCGGCCGGCAACTGGTTCCTGGATAAACGCGGAGCAACGATGATGGCCGGCAATTTCACCCCCGGTTTCAAGTCCGCCCTGTTGCACAAGGATTTGTTGATCGTCAAGCAAATGGCTGCCGATGCCGGCATTCGTTCCAGCGTGATCGACCAATCGCTGTGCGATTACGCCGAGCTGATGCATCAGGGTTTTGGTGACGAAGATACGTCGGCATTGATTCGCTTAAAGCGCAAGTTGCCTTAACATCTCAATTGCTGGCGACCCGACGCAGTGCTGCCGATGTGTATCGTTATAGGTTAATCGGTATGAAGCAAGCGGGGTCCTACGCAGTTTTCGAGGTGCTGCGTCCGGCGGCCTTTGCAGAATAAAGTGCCTCGTCGGCACGCTTGAGAGCACTGTCTGCGTTGTCATCAACTTCGGCCATCGTTATTCCGATACTGGTCGAAAAATTCAAAACGGTAGTACCGAACGACATTGGCGCTTTCATGTTGTCGAGAATGGTGTTCGCAATTTGTTCGGCTTCGGTCGATGAATTCAAATCTCCCAGCAGGATAACGAATTCATCGCCCGCAATTCTTGCCACGGTATCGGTCTGCCGTACACTGGCTTTGAGCCTGCTGGCAAACTCGCACAGCACGGCATCGCCACCGGCATGGCCAAAACTGTCATTGATCGATTTGAATTCATCCAGATCAAGAAAAAGGACCGCCAGCTCTTTGCCGTAACGTTTTCTGCGCGCAAGTGCTTCTCCGAGCTTGTCATATAGGCGATTGCGATTTGCCAGCATGGTGAGTGAATCGAATTGTGCTAGCTGCACCAGTTTTTCCTGAGTGCGTTTTAAATTTGTCGAGTCCTGCATCATCACGTAAATGCCGACCACAATTCCGTCGGCATCAAAGTCTGGAACGGCGTTTCCCCTGACAAAGCGCTGCTCGCCATTGTTTTCGACGTCAACTTCAAAACTTACCGACTGACCAGCGAAGGCTTGCACCATTTTTGGCTCCAGCATCAAGAAAGCTTCTTCGCCGCTGATTTCTCTCACCGGACGATTAACGATCTCCTCGACCTGCTTTCCTAGCCAGCGCGCATGAGTAGCGTTGTTGTAGCGGTAGATTCGATTACGGTCGATGTAGCAAATGGCTGCCGGCATATTGTCGGCGATCAAATGCAGCCGATGCTCGCTGGCCTGCAGTTTTAGTTCTGCTACTTTCTGCTCGGTAAGATCGAAAGTCATGGAATAGAAACCACGCACATGGTTTTGCTGGTCAATGTCGGCAATGTAGTGGGTGCGGTAATAATATTCGCGCTCGCCAATATGCGTATGACCCTCAAAAGTGACATCCTGACCGTCGAGTACCGACTCTACATGAGGTTGTAGCTCGCGATACGCGATTTCACCGCGAACCTCGCGCAAACTGCGCCCCAGAATATCCTCCGGTTTGAGGCCGAAGGTGGTAGCGACTTTTGCATTGCAAAAGCGATAATGTTGGTCATTGCCGATGTAGGAAATCATTGCCGGCAAGTTGTCGGTCAGGGTTCGTATTCTTTCTTCATTGGCTGCCAGGCTATTTTCTATGGCACGTGATTCACGGTGAGATTCAAACAATCGCATGACAACGGTCGACAATTCTCTCAGAGCATTTTTTTGCTCTTGGCTTAGTTGCTTGGGTTTGCGATCAAGAACGCATAGCGTGCCGATCTTGTGGCCGGTATTGGTTTCAAGTGGATACCCGGCGTAGAAACGGACGTTCGGGCCGTTTAGTACCAGCGGATTGTCAAAAAAACGCGGGTCCTTGAACGTATCGGGAACTTCAAACAGTTCAGCCGAATGGATGGCATGAGAGCAAAAAGCGATATCGCGCGGAGTTTCGCGCTCCTCCATCCCCCAGTTTGCCTTGAACCATTGCCGATGTTTGTCGACCAAGCTGATAAGGGCAATCGGAGATCCCGTAATGGCGGCGGCCAGTCGGGTGATGGCTTGAAATACCGGGTCATGCGGCGTATCAAGCACTTCGTAAGCCCACAACGCCTTGATGCGTTCATCTTCGTCGGGCGGTAGGGCTGCAACGATTGCCATCGAGATACACTCTTGCCAGCGCTGACCGGTTGGCCACATAAAATGATTGCACACCAGAGATGAACGTCAGCCTGAGCCAAAAAAGCGTTTAGATAGCTTCAAAATTCCTTTGTTGAGCTAAATCATCAGCCAGGCCATCGCCTGTTGCATATGGGTATCGTGGCGGAGATTGTGTATGCCGTGGCTCCAGGCCCACATTGGATAGAGCTCGAGATCTTTTTTTTAAATGATGCTCACCATAGACGGCAGCAACCCTCACGTTGCCGCTGATCCCGAGTTGCTGATGGATTTTTCGCAGATCAACGATATCGAAAGTATCCAGATCCGGCGTCATGTTGAGATGATCGACATGATATCGGTCAACTCCGAATTCGGCGCCCATCGCGAAGGCTTCTTCAGCCAGCTTGATCAATTCTTGCTGGCTCATCTAGCCAAGCGTGTAGGCAAAAATAGTGCGTTCTTGAGCTGGATGTTCCAGCATGAATACCGTGACGACCTCGCTACTTTTTGGAACGGGTCGGGTGCCGACTACTTTACCTTGATTGCCTGACCTTCAATGCCGTGGTTCGACAGCGCCTGCTTGGCGGCGGAAAGCGAACTGGCGGTATTGTAGGGACCAAGACGAACGCGATACACGGTGGTGCCGTTGATGTCCGCGGATTCGATGCGGGCCACTTCACCCGTCATGGCAATGGTGGCTTTCAAATTTTCGGCTTCTTCCTGATTCTTGAATGCGCCAGCCTGGATCAGAAAACGCGATTCGGCGGCGACGACAGGCTTTTCGGTGGCAGTTACCAAATCCGGTGTCGCTGGATTGATCGGCGCGGCATTTTTCTTTGCCTCGGCTTCGGCCTGTGCCTGCGCCTGGAGTTCGGCATCCGGAATCACGACTTCTTTTTCCGGCAGCAAGGTATAGAAGTCATATTTTGGCTTCGGTTTTTCGACCGGCTCTTGCGCTAGCGGATCTTCACTTTGGGTTTTTGGTGCCTCGGCAGCAGGGTTTGGGGTCGGCTGGTCGCTATTGCGATTTTTCCAGTAGTCGCCCATGAAAAAATACGCGGCGATCACCAGGCCCAGTGCCAGCCCGATCAGTGCCCACAACCAGGCGGGTGTGCCGCCGGCGCTGCCACTGCGTTTTGCTTGTTTACGTGACGCCATTACATGGTCTCCGGAGCAGTCACACCGAGAAGAGTCAAGCCATTCACCAGCACTTGCTGGGTGGCTTTGCACAGGCCCAAACGGGCGTGACGCAAGTCTTCTTCGGCATTCAGGATATTTTCCGAGTTATAGAAAGAGTGGAAGGCTGCCGCCAATTCGCGCAGATAATTCGCGAGAATTTGCGGGCCACGATGCAAAGCGGCCGCTTCTATGATTTCCGGGTAGCGCATAAGTTCGCCAAGTAATTCGTCTTCATACGATGTCGTCAGTAATTTGCGGGCGGCCAACGCGGCACTATCGTTATAACTGAGATTTTTTTCTTTCAGCTGGCGGAATAATGCACAGACACGCGCATGTGCGTATTGGATGTAATACACAGGATTGTCGTTGCTGCGGCTCTTGGCCAGCTCCAGATCGAAATCCAGGTGCTGGTCATTGCTGCGCATGACATAGAAAAAACGGGCGGCGTCGGTGCTGACTTCCTGACGTAGTTCGCGCAGCGTGACAAAACTGCCGGCACGAGTACTCATCTGCACGCGTTCGGCGCCACGGAATAGAATGGCGAATTGCACGAGTTGTATTTCGATTTTATCCGCATCGAGCCCCAGGCCTTTCGCGGCCGCTTTCAGGCGAGCGATATAGCCGTGATGGTCGGCGCCAAGAATATAAAGCGCGCGCTCATAGCCGCGTTCGAATTTCGACAACAGATAACCCAGATCGGACGCGAAATAAGTGGTGGCACCATTTTCACGCACCACTACGCGGTCTTTATCATCGCCAAAAGCGGTCGCTTTGAACCAGGTCGCGCCGCCTTCTTCGAACAAATGACCATTGGCTTGCAGCATGTCGATGGCACGCTTGACGTAACCATCGGTCATCAAGGAGCGTTCGGAAAAAAAACTGTCGTGGTGTACGCCAAATTCGGCCAGGTCGCCGCGGATGTCGCTCAGGCACCAGTCTAGTCCGGCACTGAATAAAATTTTGTAATCGGCATCGCCGAGCAATTGTTTGGCGCGCGCGATCAGCGCATCGACATGCAACTCCTTGTCGCCACCCTGACTTTCATCGGCTGGTAAACCATCGGTGATTTCGATAGCACTGTGACGCAAACGGTCGCCTTCCTTCGCACGCAGGCTGCGCGCGATATCGACCACGTAATCGCCTTTGTAGCCATTATCCGGGAAACGCATATTGACGCCACCGAGTTCGTGGTAACGCAGCATTACGCTGACGGCCAGAATATCCATCTGGCGGCCGGCATCATTGACGTAGTACTCGCGCTGCACGGTGTGTCCGGACGCTTCGAGCAAATTGGCAACGGTGGCGCCGTAAGCGGCACCACGGCCATGGCCGACATGCAGCGGCCCGTTCGGGTTGGCAGAGACAAATTCGACCGTGACCGATTCGCGCGATTGTGCAATGCCGCGACCGTAATCACTGCCTTGCTCCAGCACGCGACGCACGGTTCCAAAACGGCAAGCTTTCGAAATCGTGAAATTGATGAAGCCAGGCCCGGCAATGGCGACTTTTTCCACGTGTTGCGAATCGCAGAGCGTAGCGACGATAGCTTCGGCCAAATCACGCGGTTTCATGCCGGCGGCTTTCGCCAGCAACAAGGCAATATTGGTCGCGTAGTCGCCATGATCGCGCGACTTGGTACGTTCAATCACGTAATCGGGCGTGGGCAGGTCTTTCGGCAATTTGCCGTGACGACGGAGGTCCAAGATGGCTTGGGCGACGAGTTCGCGGAGATGGTCTTTCACTGCATCAGTCTTTTTGAGGTGGAACCGCATATTGTAGCGGTTGCCGGGCGGCTTGCGATGTCATTGGGCTGTCATCTTCATTGTTTACTCTGTGACTCAAGGCCTAGACAGCCTCTCTTTCAGCGCCCTCCCCGGGTTCAGAGCAAGCCGATTCCCCGTGGATCGGTTTTTTTTTGCCTCAGGCTTCGGCACAAAGTGCCGCAAAAGCCTCCATCACGACCCTACCGTTGGCAGCGGGGGAGTTTTCAAATTGGGCCATCAAAGCCATGCTGGTTTTGCGGACTTTTTCGCTATTGGCTAATTTCTGCGGCCCGAAAACCCGCTCGGCTTCGCGGCTGGAAAAGCGGTGCAAATCAAAAAAATAGTGGTGTTGGCCATAGGACAGAAAGCTGAGTGCTTGTTGCGCCGACTCGGGTTGCTCGGGATTCAGTTTGCGACGCATCAATTGTTCTTCAGCCAATTGAAGCGCGGACAGACCCAGCAGTTGAAAGTCTTCGCCGACATTCGCGGTATCAATATCGGCCGACATTCGCCCAAGACGTTCGCCACGCCGTGCATCGGCATCTTCACGCCATGCTGGTTGGCCGCCGTCGAGCCAAAGGCCAATGCTTCGGGCCAGCGCACCGCCGGTCAAATTGGCGGTATCCGGGCTAGATTCGCTGAGGCGCGGGTCGAAGGTACTACCGGCAATCATGAGTTCCATGGCGACATAAATCGATCGGTCCGCCGTTTGGTCAAAACCGCAGACATCGAGAATACGGAAAGTTTCCGACGCGCTCGCCGCTTCGTTGCCGCCGGTCGGACCGGGACAGTCTTTGGTTTCGCGTTGGCGCAAGTCGTGGCAGGCCGAAAATAGAACCAGTGCCAGCCAGTCGTCAGCCGGCATCACGCCCAGACCGCAGGCTTCCAACATTCGGCCCAGCCTGCGCTCGGCCAGGTCCATGATGTGATTTTCGTTATGGTAATGATGAAAGTCGGTACCGAAACTGCCGTGTCGCATGCCCAGTCGGGCTGTGCCCAGCAGGGTGGCATCAAGATGTCTCGCGGCATCTTTGCCATCAGTAACGCTTAAAATTCTGGCTTCCAGTCGACTGATGATATCGGGCCGATGTTCTGCAAGGAGACGGCGCGCCGCCGTTGCGTCAGGCAGCGCGGACTCAATCGCATCGGCTTGATACAGCGTGGAGTAACCTAGAATCACGGGGTGCTCATAGCGCGATAACTTATCGCCGGTATAACTTATACGTAAATGAATGCAAGAACCAGACATTTGGCTTCCTATTTATAGCATTCCGAGCTCGGCCATCGAGGTCGGCAGACCATCGCCAATAATGAAATGATCCAGACAGCGGACATCCACCAGGGCCAGTGCTTGTTTCAGCCTGGCAGTCACCGCACGGTCCGCGGCGCTCGGTTGCGGATTTCCGCTGGGATGGTTATGCCCGAAGATGACGGCGGCGGCATTATGTTTCAGGCAAGTTTTAAGCACTTCGCGAGGGTGTACCTCGGCACCGTCCAGGCTCCCGGTGAACAATTCTTCGTAGGCGATGAGCTGATGCTGATTATCCAGAAACAGACAGGCGAATACCTCGTGGTGCAGGGAGCGCAGCCGCTTCGCAAAGTAATCTCCGGCTTTGCGGGGATCGGAAAGTGCTTCGCCGCGTTCGAGCCGCATTGCCAGATGGCGCGTACCTAGCTCAAGCGCCGCCGCAATCGTGCAGGCGCGTGCCGGGCCAAGTCCTTTCAGCTCTGCCAGCTGATGGGCAGACAGATCGAGCAGCCCGCGCAACCCATTTTTCTGTGCCAGTAAATGTCGACCGGTGTCGACGGCCGATTGCCCGCGCTGACCGGAGCCCAGAAATATGGCCAGCAGTTCTGCATCGGATAAAAAATGCGGGCCACGCGACAATAATTTTTCGCGGGGGCGTTCGTGTTCTGGCCAGTCTCGAATATGCATGAATCCAATTTACCGTGGCTGAAAGCTCCCGGACATCGGAGAAGCCCGTAAATCGGGTAAGCTAATGTCTCGTTAATGTGTCGGAAAACCTTTACGTGAGTGCATTGGCAGGTCAGAAAATTCTACTGGGCGTGTGCGGCGGAATCGCGGCCTATAAATCGGCCGATTTACTGCGTCGGTTACGCGACCAGGGGGCGGAAGTTCGCGTTGTCATGACGCAAAGCGCTCAGCATTTTATCGGCGCTACCACTTTCCAGGCGTTGTCCGGAAACCCGGTGCGAACCAGTTTGTGGGACGAAGCGGCCGAAGCGGCGATGAGCCATATCGAGCTCGCGCGTTGGGCAACGCGAATTTTGATTGCACCGGCTAGCGCCAACTCGATCTCCCGATTGGTGCAGGGCAATGCCGAAGATTTGCTTAGCACCGTTTGTCTGGCCAGTGATGCGCCGATTACCTGCGCACCGGCGATGAATCGTTTGATGTGGGCAAATGCGGCGACGCAGGCAAATGTATCGATGCTGCGCAGCCGCGGCGTGCAGTTCGTCGGCCCTGCCGAGGGTGAACAAGCCTGCGGTGAAGTCGGTGCCGGTCGCATGAGCGAACCGCAGGAAATTATTGACGCACTGGTTGCGCAAAGTTTGCCGCAAATTCTTGCCGGCAGAAAATTCCTGATTACCGCCGGACCGACCTTTGAAGATATCGATCCCGTTCGTTTTATTGGTAATAGAAGTAGCGGAAAAATGGGTTTTGCCCTCGCCGCCGCCGCGCGCGCGATGGGGGCGGAAGTGATGCTGATTGCCGGGCCGGTGAGCTTGTGCACACCCTTCAACGTCAGCCGTACCAATGTCCGCAATGCCGCGCAAATGCGCGAAGCGGTGCTGAATGCGCTGCAAAATCAGGATGTTTATATCGGTGCAGCGGCGGTGGCAGATTTCACGCCAACCCATAAAGCCACGCAAAAGATAAAGAAAACCGAAGGCTGCCTCGATCTGGATCTTGTCGCGACCGCCGATATCCTTTCGGAAGTGGCTGCGCATGCGTCGAGGCCAAAATGTGTCGTGGGCTTCGCGGCCGAAACCGAACAAGTAGAACACTACGCCCGCGGAAAACTGGAAAGAAAAAATCTGGACCTGATTGCCGCCAATCATGTCGCGGGAATCGGCATCGGTTTCGAAAGCGAGGAAAACGCATTGACCGTGTTTTCAAAAACCGAACGCTTCGACATCGGCAAAGACAGCAAATATCAGGTCGCCGCTTCCTTATTACGAATCATTGCCAAACAGCTGGAGTCGAAAGCTTGAATTGCGAAATTGAATTGAAGATTCTGGACTCGCGACTCGGAATCGAGTTTCCGTTACCCGATTATGCGACGGCAAGCTCTGCCGGGATGGATCTACGAGCCTTGTGTGATCAGCCAATTACGCTTCAGCCCGGCGAAGCACAATTGATTCCGACCGGCATGGCGATTCACATCGGCGACCCAAATCTCTGTGCCGTATTGCTGCCACGCTCTGGTTTGGGACATAAAAACGGCATCGTGCTCGGAAATCTGGTCGGTTTGATTGATGCCGATTATCAAGGGCCGTTGATGGTCAGCACGTGGAATCGCGGCCAAAGCGCTTTTACTATCCAACCGGGTGATCGTATTGCACAATTGGTGTTGTTGCCGATTGCCCGCGCCAGTTTCAGGCAGGTCAACGAATTCGAACAAAGTGCCCGCGGTGCCGGCGGCTTTGGCCACACAGGGGTGCGGTGATGTTTGAGTGTAATAAAACCACGGAAGAACCCGTACACGGATTTGAATACTTTGAATGCGAGCGGATTGCGCTGAAATTTCAGCCAGGGGAAACGTATGAAAAAACCTTCAATTGATTTGAATGCCTTGAAAGCTGCCGGCTGGCGACCCTTGGTTGCCGTGCTTTGTGTCTTGCTTGGCTTCTGGATGTTTTGGAAAGCCTATTCGGTATATTCGGACCAACGTTTGACCGAAACCGTCGAAGTTAAACGCAGCCAGATCATCCAGTCGGTCAATCCGGTAGTCAAGCGTGCGGTCGACAAGCTGAATGTCAGCCGCGAACGCAATACGCTGATCGCCGCACTCAAGCGCGGCGATATCGCTTCTGCGAGAACCATCGTTTCCGAAGGCTGGCCGGAAATCGAGCAGGTCGACTTCTATCCTCCCGATTTGAAGGCAGCCTATGTGGATCCTCAATCTTTCGGTTTCGGAAAATTGACGGTGCTGGAAACCGCACTCGACAAAAAAGCCACTTATTTTGCCATCGCAAAAGACAATGGCGGCCCGCGTATTGCCCTGGCGGCGCCGGTTGTCGATGAGAAAGGTCAAGTTTTGCAGCTGATCTATGTCCGCTTGCCCACCAAGGATTTAATTGCACCGATTACCGGAGCCGCACCCGACGGTGCCTACGTCAGCCTTCGTCAAGGTCGCTTTGATGTCGCCGAGGCTGGTGATGGAGAAAATCTGCGCACAGCGATCGATGTTGGAGCCTATGAAATCACAGGGACACCACTAAAAGTCATTGCCGTGGCGCCCGAAGCCCCAACAGGAATGGGTGGCATGAAAGGCATCGGTGAAGCCATCGTCGGCCTGCTGTTTTTCATCGCCGGTGTTGTCGTGTTGTTGTTGCCCAAACTACTGAAGAAAACCAAGCTTGCGGTGGCGGAAGACGATCAACAGCCAACGCTTTCGCAATTGCAGGAAGCGGGCGGCATTGCCCGGCCAGATGAAAAGCAGGTGGTCGTTCGTCCGACTGCCGAGCGGGCTGCCGTCGCCAAAATCATGGTCAACAGAAGCATTTTCCGTGCTTACGATATTCGCGGCATCATGGGCGAAACCCTGGATGCCCCGATTGCGCGATTAATTGGTCATGCCGTCGGCAGCTTGATGCATGAGAAAAATATCAAAAGCATCGTGATCGGCCGCGATGGCCGTTTGTCGTCTCCCGAATTATCGCAAGCGCTGATTGATGGCCTGCGCATGTCCGGTCGTGAAATCATCGACCTGGGCCTCGTTCCAACACCCGTGGTGTATTTTGGTACTTTCCATTTGCGCACCGGTACCGGGATTTCAGTGACCGGCAGCCACAATCCGTCGAACTACAATGGCTTCAAGATTGTGGTGGATGGTGAAACATTATCTGGTGATGCGATTCAGGCGCTGTATGCCCGGATTTCCGAAAACAGACTGCATCGTAGTGACAATGTCGGCACGGTAATTCCGCGCGATATTTCAGACGACTACGTCCAGCGCATCAGCAGCGATATTCAGATCGAGCGCAAACTCCGTGTCGTGATCGATTGCGGCAGTGGCGCGGCAGGCGAGTTGGCGCCGCGGGTATTGGAAGCCATCGGTGCCGAAGTAGAACCGCTTTACTGTGAAATCGACGGTACCTTCCCGCATCATCATCCCGACCCAAGCGACCCGGCTAATATGGTGGACCTGATTCGGGTGGTGCAACGCACAGGTGCCGATATCGGCTTGGCATTGGATGGTGACGGCGATCGTCTCGGTGTCGTTACGCGCGCCGGCGAAATGATTTACCCGGATAAATTGTTGATGTTGTTTGCCGCCGACGTGCTCGAGCGTAATCCGGGCGCCTGCATTATTTACGACGTCAAATGCACCAACTTGCTGCCGACGCAAATCCTGCGTTATGGCGGCAGCCCGCTGATGTGGAAAACCGGACATTCGCTGATCAAGAGCAAAATGAAAGAAACCGAAGCGGAACTGGCCGGTGAAATGAGTGGCCACTTCTTCTTCCGCGAGCGCTGGTACGGTTTTGATGATGGCTTGTATGCAGCAGCTCGTTTGCTGGAAATTCTCGCCGCCAGCCCGGATGATGCCGACGTAATGTTTGCCGCCTTGCCAAAAAGTGTTTCGACCCCGGAAATTAAAGTGCCGGTTGCAGAGGGTGAGCAATACACTTTCATCCAGAGCTTTGTCGAGCAGGCGAAGTTTGAAAGCGCCCGCATTTCGACCATCGACGGTCTGCGTGCCGATTGGTCGGACGGTTGGGGGCTGGTACGCGCTTCCAACACGACGCCAATGCTGGTGATGCGATTCGATGCCAAGGATAACGAGGCGCTTGCTCGAGTCAAACTCGCGTTCCGCGAGCAGTTACTGAAAGTAGATGCGAGTTTGAGTTTGCCGTTTTAAAGGCAAGTAACAGACAGACAAAAAACGCGGCCATGGCCGCGTTTTTTATTTCAGCGAAAATTATTTAGAGGGTGCCGCAGTCGGTGTTTCAATCGGTGTTGCAGTCGGGTCGGTGCTTGCCGGCAGCAATGCACCGCGCAACTCACGGTAGCGTGCAAGTACCGCGGCAAATTCCTCTTCCATGGTCTTGACGTCGCCATATCGGCCTATTTGGGTTTGCTGCTGTTTGAGCAGCTCAGCATGCATATCTTTTATCTGCTGTTGGCGAACGGCATCAACGGGTTTATTGCTTAGTTCGGATTCCGATGCTTGCGCCAGCATGCCGGTCAGGCTGCCGCGAATACTTTTGATGCTCACGTCGGTGGATTCGATGGTCTGCTGCAGAAGTTCGATCCGCTCCTTGTAGGTACGCTGCAAATCCTCTTCCGTTGTGTAATTGATCATCATTGCCTGTTCAATACGCTTTTGCTGTTCGGATAACTTAAACGCAGCTTCTTCTTCCTTGGACTGCAATGCTAAGGCCGCGCGCTCTTCCTCGGTTAAGGCGCGATCGACTGTGCCGGTGCTTTCACCTTTGGAATTGATTTCCTTTCTGGCCTGATTGACGGCCTCTGGCGGCAATTGGTCACTGATCTGGACTTTTCCGTCCTTATCAACCCAGCGATACAGTTTTTTCTTTTGTTGTGCGGCGAGGCCACCAGCCAAAAGACTGGCAGCAATCGCGACGGCGAGCAGGGTGCGGATTTTCATGGTGATTCCTTAAGCTTCACTTCCATACTGCGAACGATACGCCACTAACGCCTGTTTGTAAGCTTGCAGCGCGGGATTTTCTTCAGCCATTTGCAGCAATTCAGCCAGACCGGCGATGGCCAAAACGGGCAGATTAAACTCGGCAGTAACCTCCTGCGCGGCAGAACGCGAGCCGGTCTGGCCTCGCTCTTGCCGGTCCAGCGCAATCAATACGCCGCAGGGTTCGGCGCCGGCCTGACGGATGATGTCGATCGACTCGCGAATCGCTGTTCCGGCGGTAATCACGTCATCGACAATCAATACCCTGCCTTGCAATTTGGCACCCATCAGGCTGCCGCCCTCGCCATGTGTTTTCGCTTCTTTTCGATTGAATGCGACCGGAACATCGCGACCCTGTAAAGTCAGTGCGACGGCCAGACTGGTCGCCAATGGAATGCCTTTGTAGGCGGGGCCGAATAGCATGTCGAATTCGAATGCATGCGTTTGAAGCGTGGCGGCATAACATTCACCAAGTTTCGCCAGCGCAATGCCGGAATCGAATAAGCCGGCATTGAAAAAATACGGACTGATCCGGCCAGACTTCAAGGTAAATTCACCGAAACGAAGCACTTGTTTCCGTATGGCAAGTTCAAGAAATTCGCGTTGGTGGATTTGCATGAGTGTGAACGGATAGCCGTGAGCTGTGGGCAGAGGTTTAGTTTAACAAATGCTCGGGCTTTCACTGCATGGTCTCGCGAAATTTCATAAAGCCAGGAATTCGGCTACTCTTGAGCCCGCTCTCCATTCCCTGCTGACTGCTGCCCAAAAATGAAAATTATCAGTTTCAACGCCAACGGCATTCGTTCGGCCGCTACCAAGGGTTTCTACGATTGGCTGGCGAAGCAGGATGCCGATGTCCTGTGTCTGCAGGAAACCAAGGCGCAGCGAGATCAACTCGATGACAGCCAGTTTCATCCGCCGGGATACCATAATTTTTTCCGCGACGCCTCGACCAAGAAAGGTTATTCGGGTGTTGCGATTTATTCGAAACAAAAGCCCGATGAGGTTCGTACAGGCCTGGGTTGGGACGAGTTTGACGAAGAAGGCCGTTACATCGAAGCGCGATTCGGCAACCTCAGTGTGGTGTCCTTATATCTGCCATCGGGTTCATCAAAAGAGGAACGCCAGCAATTCAAATTTCGGGTTATGGACTGGATAACCCCGATCTACCGGGAATGGCTGGCAAGCGGACGCGATTATGTGATTTGTGGCGACTGGAATATCGCGCACACGCCGAAAGATATCAAAAACGCAAAATCGAATGAAAAAAATTCCGGTTTTCTTCCGGAAGAACGCTCGTGGTTAAGCCAATTGTTTGACGAATACGGCTGGGTCGACAGTTATCGTCACCTAAAACCGGAAGGCCAGGACTACACCTGGTGGAGCCAGCGCGGCGCGGCACGGGCAAAAAATGTGGGTTGGCGCATCGATTACCAGATAATCAGCCCCGGCTTGAAAGAACGCCTGAAGCATTGCGAAATTTTTCCCGAGCCGAGATTTTCGGACCATGCACCCTATTTAGTGGAATATTTATGAGTGAGATTGTTGCAGAAGTCGAAACCAGGCCGAATTACAAAGGCTGGGCCGGAATAAAGCGAGCGTTCGGAACGCCTTCCGCATTGACGATGTTGTTTCTCGGTTTTGGTTGCGGGCTACCGTTTCTACTAGTGGGCGGAACGCTTTCAACTTGGCTTCGCGATACCGGAATCGAGCTGAGTGCCATTGGCCTGATTAGTTACGCCAGTTTTTTCTATGTGCTTAAATTTTTGTGGGCTCCGTTGATCGATCGATATCCGCTGCCATTCCTGGGTCGGCGAAAGGGTTGGCTGGCAATTTCACAATTGCTTTTGATTGCGGCGTTAATAGCCATGGCACTACAAGGCCCCGGCGTTTCGATGGTGACGTTTGTTGCGCTCGTCGGCCTTGCTTCCTTTGCGGGTGCAACTCAAGACATCGTGGTCGATGCCTACCGGATTGAAATTGCCCCACTTGAAGCACAGGCGGCGCTTGCTGCCACTTACACGCTCGGTTATCGACTGGCGTTGATGGCGTCTGGTGCTTTGGCGCTATATCTGGCGGAATTGAGCGGGTGGATGATCGCCTATCTGGTGATGGCGGGATTCATGTTTCTACCCTTGCTCGCAGGTTTGTTGTCGCGCGAGCCTTTGGAGCAGAAAACACTCGTAATTCGTGAAATAAATGTGGGCGAAGCATTCATCAAGCCTTTTCAGGATTTCTTTACACGTAACGGTTTGGTGCTGGCGTTGGCGTTGCTGGCATTTGTGGGCTTGTTCAAATTACCGGATCAAATGATAGGCGTGCTCGCTGGGCCTTTTTATCTGGATTCCGGATTTACCAAAGCCGACATCGCAACAGTTTCAAAACTCTACGGTATATGGATCGGCATAGCGGGTGCATTTTTGGGTGGCCTTTGTGTAGCGGCATTTAGTATCAGGCGCATGTTGGTGGTTGCAGCGGTCGCCGTCGCAGTGTCAAACCTGGCGTTTTTACTCATGGCCATGAATCCTTCCGAGAACTGGGCCTTTTTTGCAGCCATAAGCGCTGACAATCTTTCCCAGGGTTTTGCCGGAACGGTATTGGTGGCATTTATGTCGGGATTGACGAATCGAAACTTCACCGCAACGCAATACGCATTGCTTGTTTCGTTGGCGAATCTGCCGGGCAAGTTTATTGGCGGTTTATCAGGTTACATAGTTGAAGCAAGCAGCTATCAAACATTTTTCATTTTTAGTTCGATTTCGGTCATCCCTACTTTGCTCCTGCTGTCCTGGCTGTGGAATAAGCTGGAAAAAAGCATGGATCCTGAATGAAAATGAACAGGCTGTTTCCTTGCGGGCTAACAAGAGTTAATCTGGGCTCCCCCCTAAAAAACTAAACCTTCGTGGCCGACTTTTTGCTCCGTGATATCGATGACCGTGTCGCTAACCGCGTGAAGGAACTCGCGCGGCAAAAAGGCTGGCCGTTAAATGACGTGTTGCTGCATCTGGTCAAACAGGCTCTTGGGATGGCAGAACCGGATCCTCCGGCAATCCCCGGCGATATCGCCCGGCTGAACGGTGCCTGGAACGAAGATGAATCGCGGGCTTTTTTGGAAGCCATGAATTCATTCACGGAATTGCCGGACGATGCACCTTCTTACATGACGAACAAAGACGGCAAAAATTAAAAATTCTGTTGTTGGAGCGTCCTTTAGACGCGACAAACCTCGCCGGATGTGTCGCGACTAAAGGACGCTCGAACGAATCGGTACGTTTTGGAGCTGCATGAAGCCACTTCCCCGACAGAAGCATTCGGGGACGACAGAAGTTTTAATGATTTTAAAAAACACCGTCATCACCGCGCAGGCGGTGATTCAGCGTGTTTGCTTTGATGTTTAAATTCGCTCGATATCCGATGGAAGCAGGTGTCCATAGAAGTATTTGAAAAATACCCGCTCCCAAGCCAAGCTTCAATCTGCGCGGGAATGCGGTGTTTTAAAAAAACGGTCGTCCCCGAATGCTTCTGTCGGGGACCCAGCGGCTTCATGCGCCAAACAGTCTATTTCGGGTACAACACGCCCAGCACGCGCAAACCTTTGGCACCCGTAGCGGCCGGTAAATTGCCGGGACGTTTCTCCAGGGTTTCTCTTGCCAACCATGCAAAGGCGGCCGCTTCCACATAATCGGGATGCAAGCCATGTGTTGCGGTCGTATCGATTTGTATGGGCTCGAGTAGCTCGCGAAGATGCCGCATCAATACCGGGTTGTGACTGCCGCCGCCGCAAACTAATACGCGCTGGCAAGTCGGCATTTCTTTTTTCAGGGAGTTGACGATGGTGTGTGCCGTGATAGCGGTTAGGGTTGCCTGGCCATCGGCAGGTGAAATTTCCAGCCCCTGCATTTTCCTTTGCAGCCAGACAAGATTGAATTGATCTCGGCCGGTCGATTTCGGTGGCGGTTTGTCGAACCAGTCATCACTCAGGCAGGCATTCAACAACTCGGTATCGATATGACCGGAGGTGGCAAATTGGCCCTCGACATCGTAGTTTTTACCAAGGTGTTGACGACACCAGGCATCCATCAAACCATTGCCGGGGCCGGTATCGAAACCCCGTACTTCGCCATTGCGGTGCAATAAAGTCAGATTCGCGATACCGCCAATATTCAAAACCGCGCGTTCTTCGTTCATATCTGAAAACACGGCGGCATGAAACGCCGGCACCAAAGGCGCGCCTTGGCCGCCAGCTGCCACATCGCGACGACGAAAATCGGCAACGGTATCAATGCCGGTTTGCTCGGCAATGATGTGGGCGTCACCCAATTGCATCGTAAAAGGATGCGTGCCGTAGGGTGCATGACGCAATGTTTGGCCATGCGAGCCGATCGCGGTTACCGATTCGGAATTTACTTTCGCGTCGCTAAGGCACTGCAAGACAATGTCCGCGAAGCATTGTCCAAGTTCGGTATCCAGCCGGCCAACATCATCAAGCAGAATTGGCATATCGGTTTGCGATAGCGACAAAAGATCTTGCACCAATGTCGCCGGCAAGGCATAAGTGTGTGCGAACTCGATTTTCAGCTCGGGATCAAAGCGAATCAGGACGGCATCAACACCATCCAGGCTCGTGCCCGACATCAAGCCAATAAAAAGCCCACTAGCGAAAGTGGGCGTTGTGGTGTTTTCGTTCTTCATCAAGAGAGTTTAGCGTTTCGCGAGCTGTAATCCACGTTCCATGCCGTCCATTTTTGCAATGGAAGGTGCAATGGTGGCCTTGAACGAAGCCATCTGTGCCCCTGCCAATGGCTGCGGCTTTGG
>JAYUWO010000220.1:0-8815 GCA_043753545.1 Arenimonas sp. | reverse complement strand
TGATGCTGCGTACGACCGATGGCTTGCAGGGTTGGGATCAAGCGATTGCGAATGCCGATGGCCGCACCGAACTCGATCGTGCCGCCGATATTGACGGAGAAATCCAGGTGGGTGGCGAGGCTATTTTCGCAACGAGCTTCCATGGTCAAAGTATGGCATTGGCTGTGAATAATGGTCGCCCGGTCTGGACACGTGATATCGGCAGTTACGGCGGTATCGCGATGAATGAGAATCTGGTCATCCTGTCGGACAAGAATGGCGTTGTGCATGCCTTAAACCGTGCCGATGGTTCTGGTTCCTGGAGTCAGGAAGGGTTGCAGCGCCGCATGCTCACGACACCCGTGATTCAAGGCAATTACGCCGTAGTAGGTGATCTGGATGGCTATCTGCACTGGATGAAACTCGAGAACGGCGAACTGGCTGCCCGCGTTCGTGTGCAAAGCGCCTACCTGCGTGGCACGCCGGTTATCTCGAATGATGGCGTTTTGTTTGCTTTAACCACTGAAGGCGAATTAGCAGCCTATAAATTGGATCAATAATGATATTGCCGATGGTAGCCTTGGTCGGACGGCCTAACGTCGGCAAGTCCACATTATTTAATGGTTTAACCCGTACCCGTGATGCGCTCGTCCATGACGAGCCGGGCGTTACGCGAGATCGCAACTACGGTTTTTGTCGCCTGATTGAAGGTCTGCCTTTCATTGTTTGCGACACCGGCGGTTTGTCGGGCGATGAAGAAGGCCTGGCCGGAGCAACGGCAAAACAATCACGTGCCGCGGTTGATGAAGCTGATCTGGTTTTGTTCGTCGTTGACGGTCGCGAAGGCCCCAGTGCGATGGATCAAAACATCCTTCCGTGGTTACGCCGTTGCGGAAAACCTATCGTTCTGGTGGTCAATAAAACCGATGGCGTGGATGAAACCGCAGCCATCAACGAATTCTCCCGTTTCGGTATCGAAACCAAAATAGCGACCGCGACCGCTCACCAGCGCGGCATTCCGCAATTACTCGAAGTGATCAAGGAAAAATTGCCGAAACCTTCGGCAGACGACATTGATACGTCGAAAGAAACTGATCCGGACGAAATTCGTCTCGCCTTTATCGGCCGCCCGAATGTCGGTAAATCGACTTTGGTGAATCGTCTGCTCGGCGAAGAACGCGTTATCGCTTCCGATGTCCCGGGCACAACCCGCGACTCCATTTCGGTTGATCTGGTGCGTGACGGTAAAAAATATAAATTGATTGATACCGCCGGCTTGCGTCGCCGCTCGAAAGTCGAAGAAGCAGTGGAAATTTTCAGCACGTTCAAGACTCTACAATCGATCGACACTGCACAAGTCTCGGTTGTGATGCTCGATGCCGGCGAAGGTGTCACCGAGCAAGATGCTACCGTTCTCGGCCACGTGCTTGAAGCGGGCAGGGCTCTCGTTATCGCCGTGAATAAATGGGACGGCCAAAGCACGTATCAGCGTGACCAGACCATTGGCATGCTGGAACGGAAATTATCGTTTTGCACTTGGGCCGAACGTGTCACCATTTCGGCAAAGCATGGCACCGGCATGCTGGAATTATTCAACGCGATTAACCGCGCACATGCTTCCGCGACACGTATTTTTGGTACGTCTGAAACAAATAAGGCACTCGAAATTGCGCTTGAAACCAACCCGCCGCCAGTTCAAAACGGCCATGTTGCCAAGCTTCGTTTCGTGCATCCGGGTGGTACCAATCCGCCAACGTTTATCGTGCATGGCACACGCCTGAAGAAATTGCCGGAGAGTTATAAACGCTATCTCGAAAACTTCTTCCGCAAGCGCTTCAAGCTCAGTGGCACGCCAGTACAATTCATCTACAAGGAAGGCGTCAATCCGTTTGAAGGCAAGAAAAATGTACTGAGCGAAAAACAGAAACAATCACGCCAGCGCATGATGAGGCACGCAAAACGCAAGTGAAGCCAGACTATCAGTATGCTGACCAGATCAGCCTCGGTATTCTCGCCGGCGGTCAGGCGACACGATTGAATGGCGCGAACAAGGCATTTCTAAGATATGAAAACGAATATCTGGTTCAGCGTATCGTCAATCGTCTGAATGTCGGTTTCGTCGATCGCCTGATCAGCGCACGTGAAAACGATAGTCGTTTCCATGAGATGGGCCTGAAAGTGGTACAGGACAAGCGGGAAGCTTTTTCAGGACCCCTCGCAGGAATTGAAGCATTACTCGAGGCCACCACCAGCGCGTTCTTGTTGACTGTCCCGGTTGATATCCAATTTATACCCGTCGAAATACTTCTCTCCTGGCTAGTTCAGCCTGAATCACCGGGAATGGTTTTACGTGACATGAACGGCCTGCAACCCTTGCTTGCGCTTTGGCATGTTGACAGCGCTAGAATTGCCGTCTCGGATGCGCTCAACAATCAGGAAAAGTCCGTACATTCAGTGACAACCCGCTTAAATCTAAAAATTATCCACCGCACCGACTTTCAAATCGGCAATCTAAACACCCCCCAGGATTTCGAAACTCCGTGAATCAAAACAATTTTCCGCAAAAAATAAGCTTTTCCGAAGCGCAGGCCATCGTCGACGATGTCGCCGCAACCAATAAGCTTGAAGACGAACGAGTGCCGCTGGCACGCGCTTTGAACCGTGTACTGGCCGAAGATATCGTTGCTGCTGTCGCAGTCCCTAACTTCGATAATGCCGCCATGGATGGCTATGCCTTACGCGCCGAAGATTTGAATGAATATGCAAAATCCGGTTTTGAAATCATCGGCGAACAATTCGCCGGTGCGCCAACCGGATTCGTGATCGGCCAAGGCCAATGTGTCCGTATCACCACTGGCGCCATGTTGCCGGAAGGAACCGACACTATCGCTATCAAGGAAGATAGTAGTGAAGAGCAGGGTATTGTGAAGTTTCATGCCCCTATCAAATTCGGCGCCAATATTCGCCGGGCCGGCGAGGACGTTGCCATCGATGACAATATAGCCAAAGCCGGGCAAATACTGAAAGCGGCCAGACTGAGCCTGCTCGCTGCCGTTGGTTTGCATGATGTTTCATGTGTCCGACGTCCGACTGTAGCCATTTTTACCAGTGGCGATGAACTTCAAGCACCCGGCCAGCCATTACAGGCGGGCCAGATTTACGATAGCAATCGCGTGCTATTGCAAAACCTGTTGATTGCGGAAGGATTGGAACCGGTAGCATGGCCGGTCTTGCCTGACGATCCTGCACGCATTGAAAGTGCCCTGAAAGACGCGGCATTTTCTTTCGATGTTGTGATCACTTGTGGCGGCGTTTCCGCCGGTGAAAAAGATTATTTGCCAGCCTTCCTGCAAGAACATGGACAAATCCATTTCTGGAAAGTGCGCATGAAACCCGGTATGCCATTGCTATTCGGGCAAGTGGGTAAAACCTTGTTTCTGGGCTTACCCGGCAATCCTGTCTCTGTGTTGGCTACCTTCCTGAGTCTGGGACGCCGCTTGCTCGATGGTCTTCAGGGCCGACTCGAACCACGAAGTTTGTTGCGGGCACAACTCTCGCAAACCATCAACAAACAGCATGCACGCCTGGAGTTTATGCGGGGTGATTTGCATATCGATAATCAGGGCATGATTTCGGTGACACCCAATGCAGCGACGGGTTCGCACAGGTTGCGTGCTGCGGCAGAATCGAATGCATTGATCATGTTATCCGAAGGCGAGGGAAGCATTTCCGGCGGTACGATGATGCGCGTCATTCCCTATGGTCGATGGTTGTCCTGATTACAGCCGATGAAAAGCACGATTAACATCATCACTCCCGAGCAGGCACTTGCCATGCAGGCAGAAGGTGCTTTGTTGATCGATGTGCGTGAGCCCGATGAACATGCACTGGGCTTGCCGGTAAATGCATTGGCGGTTCCAAGGGCAAATCTCGAGCTTGATCCGTCGAACTACATCCGCGACTTTAAAGGTCCACTATTATTGTTTTGCGGCAGCGGCCGTCGCTCCATGTTGGCTGGCGAAGCCTTGCTGCAAAAAGGATATCGAAATCTTTTCAATGTTGACGGCGGATACCAGCGCTGGAAATCAGAAAATTTGCCGGTTCAAAGTGGCGAATTGGATGAAGATTTTAGCGAGCGCTACGCAAGGCATTTACGTTTGCCGCAAGTGGGTATTGAAGGCCAGAAAAAACTAGAAGCAGCCCATATTGTATTGATCGGGGCAGGCGGGCTTGGTTCACCTGCTGCCTATTATTTAGCCGCTGCCGGCATTGGAACGCTCAGCATCATCGATAATGATGTGGTTGATAAGAGCAATTTGCAGCGACAAATTCTTCATAACGAAGCCGGCATCGGAACTCCAAAAGTTGAGTCCGCATTGAACGCGCTCAATGCACTCAATCCCAGAGTGCAAATACAAGCCCATCAGACACGCCTGACTTCGGATAATGTGCACGCAATCATCGCCAATGCCGATGTCGTGATTGATGGTTCGGATAATTTTCCAACCCGATATTTATTGAATGATGCCTGCGTCGAATTGGCAAAGCCGATGGTGTATGCCGCCGTCGAACGTTTTAACGGACAAATCAGCGTGTTCGATGCCGGGCGCCATCCTGGTGTTTCTCCCTGCTATCGCTGCCTGTTTCCCGAAGCACCTACGGGCGTTGACGCACCCAATTGTGCGGAAGCCGGTGTTCTGGGCGTGCTGCCTGGTGTGATGGGCTTACTGCAAGCCACCGAAGCGATAAAGCTGGTTTTGAATATCGGGAAACCGTTGTCGGGTCGCTTATTGCAATTCGATGCGCTGGCCATGCGCTTCAGCGAAATTCAAATTCCGGTCGACCACGATTGTTTAAGCTGTGGTTTATCCAAACCTTAAGACAACCAGCCGATGACCGACAGTCCAGCAGAAAAACCTTTTCAAATTCTGTCTCTCGCCGGCGGTGGTTATCTCGGACTTTATACGGCCTGCGTGCTCGCCGAACTAGAAGAGCAGGCAGGAGAACCACTTGGTCGTCGTTTTGACCTGATCGCCGGAACATCAGTGGGTGGCATTCTAGCCATCGCCCTTGCCTACGAAATTCCGATGGTGAGAATCAAACAGCTGTTTCTGGAAAACGGCACACGGATATTTTCTAGCCGCGCATTGCCCACCAATCCAGTTTCACGACTGCGCGATCTTACACGCTCCGTGCTGGGCCCCAAGTACGATGGTATTGCACTGAAAAAAGCCCTGGTAACTCACCTGGGTAGAAAAACCCTTGGCGATGCCTTGCACGCAATGGTGGTGCCGGCAGTCAATATCAGCAATTGCACGACTAAGGTGTTCAAGACGCCGCATTGCGCCGGTTCTCGCGGCGACGAAAGTATACGAGCAGCCAGTGTGGCGATGGCGACATCCGCAGCACCGACGTATTTTCCTTCGATACCCATCGGCGATGAGCTTTATGCCGATGGAGGTATGTTTGCAGTCGCACCGCATTTGATCGCCATGCATGAAGCCGAGTACTTCATGAAAATCCATCCATCCCGCATCCGCATGCTGTCTATCGGAACGGCGACAGCGAATTATCGGCCTGATAGCAGGCTCAGCGAAAAAGACGGCGCTGTTGAATGGTTGTCCGATGGCCGACTGATCCTGTCGCTAATTTCAGTACAACAACAACACGTGCAGGCAATGATGGAAGATCAATTACGCGATCGCTATTTGCACCTGGATGCCGACTGGGCTATCGATGGTGAGCTGGGAATAGATATCGCCACGCCAAGAGCTTCCAAAATATTGGTTGACCTTGCGCACGACACACTCAAACAGCCGAAAGTTGTGCGCGGATTAAGGCGTTACTTCGGTAGCAGCTGACACATGCTCGTAGCGTGGCACTATATATTCCTATGTTTGCCGCCACAGTCAACGAGTGATGCAGTAAGTCGGTCCTGCACTCATCGATAACGCTCCCCATCGTATCGTGGTGTTTTCAGAAGTGATCGCCATTGCAAAGTGGAATTTCTCGTGCGTGTGAATTTGCACCTCGGCGCATTCAAGTGCGGCGGGGGTTAACTGCAAACTTTTTAGCTGTACCGGTAAAGCGGTTCCGGCATGTGCCTTGAGCCATGCTTCTTTTGCAACCCATCGTTGCAGCAGGGCGTCGTTATCCAGACTGCGCGGCATCTCGTCCGCGTTGAGGAGCAGCGCCTCTAGCGAAGCATCCAGCTGGCGTGGGCGTTGTTCGATATCGATACCAATCGCGACATCGGCAACTGCGACGGCGACGGCGATCCAGTCGCCGGAGTGACTGATGGATATCTGTATTTCCTGATCGCCATTCACGACTTTCGGTGGAAGACTCTTGCGTTCCTGCAATGACCAGCAAGAGGGTGTTTTACCGAATGCCTGACTCAATAGTTCGCGGACCAACCAATGCCCGGCGAGATAGTGGTCTCGGCGCGCACCGATCCGCAGCGTGGCGATACGCGCTTGTTCCGAGTCGGACAACCAAGTTGAATCCTGTTCCGGAATGCGTGCCAACACTTCTTCGGTGCGTGCGATATCAACGAAGGCGATATTGGAATTCATGATCTCAATTTACGAGTGAATTTACCGTTCCACCGACGATGCGCATACCCAATCCGTTGAGTTCGTAGATGCGCTGACCATCGGCCCACAGGCTGGCGTTGGCCAATGCATAGACGCCGCGTTCGTCGCTGCCCACTTCGGTAATTTCCAGACTCGTATGCACCTTGGCGTGTTTCGGCAGCACCTGTCCGCGATATTTCCAGCGATGCGGGCGTAGTAGTGCAATGGGTTCGAAACGGGCATCGGCAATACCGCGGTCCATGCCGGTATGCAGCATGTGGAACTGCAAGGCCTGCAACATGGCTTCTATGCCCAGCGAGCCCGGCTGCACCGGATCCTGGAAAAAATGCGCCTTGAAAAACCATTCGTCGCAATCGATATCCTTGACTGCACGCAACTGTCCAAGTCCTGCGGCACCGGCAGTCGGCCAGTAACCATCGACACGATCGAGCATCAGCAACATGCCATCGGCAAGTTTAGGACGCGTGACCTTGAAATAGTCGGATGCTGCATTTGCATCATGCAGATCGATCAGGATATTGCTCTCGCGTTGAAGCAACTCGTGCATCGAAGCATCGGTGCGAAGACCGGCTTGATTGGCGAGAGTGGCAGGCGGGAAGAAACCGAATACGGTGTCGAGTTTATAAACCTCTCGCGCACCGAGCCAGCAACGCACGGAAAAACTTTCGATAATCATGCCGCCGGTCGCCGATACATCTGTCAGCGTCACTTCGGTAGTGAGCGTGCCGCAGTCGTCGAATAATTCAGCGAGTAGATGACCTTCGCCATCGAGATTGCGGAAGCCCAGTTCGCCGTCTTCGGTGAGTGCCGATCCAACATAACTTGATAGCCAACCACAGGGCTGCAAGGCCGCTTCCAGCAATACGGCGAACGGCATAGTGCGGCAGCCGTTACGGTCGAAATACCAGGCATCGTTCGGCACATCGTATTCTGCGATGACTTTCGCACCGGCTTTCATCACACCGATGGGTCCGTGGATTTCCTTGATGCGGCTCATGAATAAATACGGTGGACTCGGCAAACGCGCGACGCGTTGAGTGCCGTCGAAGCGTTTGTAAATCGGACCGAAAGCCTCCGAAGGACGTCCCATCGCACAAGCCAGTAAACTTTTTTGATCGAAAGCAAAGCCATCGACGACGGCGCATGGATTTGGATCTGCATCGGCGGTTTCGATAAGATCGGGCATGGCCGACAGCGGCCAATCGGGTACGAGTTGCAATGCCACGCGACGCGCATGAAACGCCTTCAATCCATCCACGGTGCAGAGCAAGTCGGCGTATACCGTCGGCACAGGACCCGCGATGATTTCTTCTACAAAAACTTCAGTGACCAATAATTTCGAACGCGGCGTGACTTGGCCACGGCATTGCAGTTGATATGGTAGCTCTGGTACCGGTTGGAATCGCCAACCATCGCGTTCCAGACTATGGCCTTGGGCAATGAGATAGACCGCCAATGCCTGCAGGCAGCCTTCGAACATCAGGGTGCCGGGCATGCAGGGATCGTTCTTGAAATGACCGTCGAAGAACCATTGGCCGGCATCGATAGCAAGCTCCGCACGCAGATATCCGCGTTTCCATGGGCCACCGGCCGCATCCAATTCGGTGACGCGATCAAGCAATAGCATTTCACCCGCTTGCAGGCTTGGTGTGCGCGTATGGGTTTGCGCGAACTCGTAGCCGCTTCCGAAACACGCGAACGCATCGCCAGCGGCAAGCGCTTGCAGTTGAATGCGCGAAAGCTGCGATGGCACCCGCGCCACTACTGGCGGATCGAGACGTGGATTTTCAACGATGGCCTGCTGTTCCGGCGTCCACAAACAACCTGCGGATTCGGCCAATTCAGCATCGGTGAAAAAACCGGCTTGGCCTTTGCTTACCGAGAGCTGTGCGCGTTCGCCGTTTATGCAGTCGTAATGGAAAAACATCAGGCGCACATCGCCCTGGGCTGCGTGACCATCGAGCGTGATTTCGAAACGAATGGTGTCGCCGGCGCGCGGAAGATCGCCGTGGTAAGTCAGCTCGCAACCGAGCAAGCGATAAACGCGATCGCCATTGTTGAAGCGATCGACACCAAGATAGGAAATAAGCATCAGGTCGGCTTGTCCGGCTTCAATCATCACGCCGGCCGGCATATGGCCTTGATGCAGATACCAACTATCCCGAGTCACATCGGTTTCTGTCCAGATCGTTCCCTTGCCCATGCTGTCGGGAACGGCATCCAGACCAATCACGCGGTCG
>JAYUWO010000219.1:0-8833 GCA_043753545.1 Arenimonas sp. | reverse complement strand
GTAAATGCACGCTTCTGCGCCAGCGTGACGCGGCCTTGGCGCAAGACATAGCTTCGAACGATGCGATGTGATCTCAATGCCTGCTTGTCGGAGTTTTCGATATCGGCAGCTTCAATGTTGGCGTTTTGATTCATGGATCAGAAAAACAAGCCATCAATCGGTGACGATGCATTTGCGTTTCTTTTCTTGGGAATGCGGCCGGCGAGAAATGCTTCACGTCCGGCTTCGACGGCCTTGCGCATCGCGCTAGCCATCAAAATTGGATTTTTGGCCGACGCAATCGCGGTGTTCATCAGCACGCCATCGCAACCAAGTTCCATCGCGATCGCGGCGTCCGATGCCGTGCCGACACCGGCATCGACAATGATCGGCACGTTTGCATTCTCGATGATTTCGATCAAATTCCATTTATTCTGGATGCCGAGACCCGAACCAATCGGGGCTGCAAGCGGCATCACGGCAACGCAGCCGATGGCTTCGAGTTGTTTGGCGATGATTGGATCGTCCGAGGTGTAAACCATCACATCGAAGCCATCATGTACCAGAATTTCGGCCGCCTTGATGGTTTCAATCACATTGGGAAACAGGGTTTTTGGGTCGCCGAGCACTTCGAGTTTCACGAGGCGATGGCCATCGAGTAATTCGCGCGCGAGTTGGCAAGTACGAACGGCATCTTCAACGGTGTAGCAGCCGGCTGTATTCGGAAGCAGCGTGTATTTTTCCGGTGGAAGCACATCGAGCAAATTCGGTGCGTTGCTGTCCTGGCCCAGATTGGTGCGGCGAATGGCAACGGTCACGATTTCCGCCCCGGCGGCCTCGGTGGCCAGACGGGTTTCTTCGAAATCCTTGAATTTTCCGGTGCCAGTTAACAAGCGCGAGCGGTAGCTCTTTCCGGCAATGATGAGAGATGTATTCGCGTTGGTCTGATTCATTTATGCATTATGGCGCGAAACACACTGCCTGTTAACTATTTTAGGCCAGAGCTTTGATGCGATCAGCCGCCGCCGAGCGCGTGCACGATTTCCACTTTATCGCCATCTACGAGCATGTGTTCGCTATGCCGACTTTTCGGCACGATGCTTCGATTGACTTCGACGGCAACGCGGCGCTGCGCGTAGCCTTGTTGCTCGAGTAATTGATACAGGCTGATGGAGCCGCTCAAGTCGAGTGTTTGTCCATTAAGAAATATTTGCATGCGGGTATTATAATTCGGAAGCGCGGGTGTAGCTTAATGGTAGAGCTGTGACTTCCCAAGCCACTGACGTGGGTTCGATTCCCATCTCCCGCTCCAGTTGTTCTCCGATGGCCGCTGCATAAAAGGAACGCCCCATGAAGCTGGCCATATTGTCCCGAAATGCCAAGCTGTATTCGACCCAGCGCTTGGTGCAGGCTGCCCGTGAGCGCGGACACGTCGTGCGCGTGTTAGACCCCCTTCGTTGTTACATGAAAATCGCGCCCGGCGAGTTTCAACTCAACTACCAGGGCAAGCAATTGAAAGGCTTCGATGCCGTTATCCCGCGTATCGGCACCTCGATTACCCGTTACGGTACGGCGGTATTGCGACAATTCGAGATGATGGGGGTATTCACGCCGAATTCTTCCGATGCCATTTTGCGAGCAAGGGACAAACTACGCTGCCACCAATTGTTGGCTGCCCAGGGAATCGGGTTGCCGATCACCGTCTTTGGCGACAACCTGGATGACACCCAGGATTTGCTCAATTTGATGGGCGAACCGCCCCATATCATCAAACTCAACGAAGGCTCACAAGGGGCGGGGGTCATCCTTGCCGAACAATTAAGTGCTTCCCGAAGCGTGATTGAAGCCTTGCGGGGCCTTTATGCCAATTTTCTGGTGCAGGAATTTATCCCGGAAGCCAAGGGGGCGGATGTTCGCTGTTTCGTAGTCGGGGACAAGGTCGTTGCCGCGATGAAGCGCCAGGCTTCCGCCGGTGAATTTCGCTCCAATCTTCATCGTGGTGGTGCGGCAGAGATAGTGGAGCTCACTACCGATGAGGAAAGCACGGCATTGAGAGCAGCTGCCGTAATGGGGCTGGGAGTTGCGGGTGTCGATTTGCTGCGTTCACGCAAAGGCCCGATGGTGCTTGAAGTCAATTCATCGCCGGGGCTTGAGGGCATTGAAGGCTTGAGCAAAGTCGATATAGCGGGGGCGATTATCGAGCATCTGGTGCTGAATACAAAGTTGCCGGTGCGTAAAAAGGCTGGCAAGTCAAATCGCGCATTAAGTGCAAGCAATTGATTTATAAAACATAAAAATATATTTCGCATGCATTTTTAGTTCGGAATAGGCATCGCCAACATTAACTGACAAGTAATAGAGTCAAGACAGTGACTTTTCGCCCATATTGGAACTATATGTTATCTGGCACAATCAACAGCTTAGTCAATATTTACAGAGGTAGTTCGCATGCGTTATTCCGCAATACTCGCCAGCTTCATTTTGCTTTTTTCGGGATCGGTATTGGCTGCCTCCTCTGATCCAGTCCAGCTCGATGTCACCAAGCCGAATTTTATCCAACAGAAGGATACTATTCTCAAAGCCGTCAATACCGATGTGAATTACGGAGAGATTTCTCCCGCTGACCGTGTTGTGGTTGACAAAGCGCTCAGCAATATTTCCGATCAGTTCAAAGATGTCCAGACATTCAGCACCTTACAGGCAGATGTTCAGCAGCAGGTTTTAGTCGATCAAAAAAACTTGAATGACGCGTTGCGCCAGGCCAAAAAAGACAGCCGCATGATTTGCAAAATGGAGCCGACCCTGGGTTCCAATTTCGACAAAAAAGTTTGCCGTACTGCCGCTCAGCTAAAACGTGAAAACGACAAGGTTCGCGACGAAGGTTCCAACGGTAAACCCAAAATTTAAATTATTCGGAAGTAACTACATGCGCATCTTGGTCATTGAAGACAATCGCGACATCGCCGCCAACCTTGGCGATTTCCTGGAAGACCGCGGTCACACGGTTGATTACGCTGCCGACGGTGTTGCCGGCCTGCACTTGGCGGTGGTCAATGATTTCGATGCCATTATTCTGGACCTGAATCTTCCGGGCATGGATGGCCTGGAAGTCTGCAAACGTCTGCGAGCCGAAGGTCGCAAACAAACGCCCGTGTTGATGTTGACTGCGCGTGATTCGCTCGACAGCAAGCTCGCCGGTTTTGAATCCGGCGCTGACGATTATCTGGTCAAGCCATTTGCGTTGCAGGAAGTCGAAGCGCGTTTGTCTGTGTTGGCGCGTCGCGGCAAAGCGGCGCAGCCTCGTGTCCTGCACGTGGCCGATCTTGAATACAACCTCGATACGCTTGAAGTCATGCGCGGCGGCAAAGCGATACAGCTCAATCCAACCGCATTGAAAATCCTGCAATCCCTGATGGAAGCTTCGCCATCGGTGGTCACGCGACTGGAACTGGAAAACCGCGTATGGGGTGAAGAGTTACCCGATAGCGATTCCCTGCGTGTGCATATTCATGGCCTGCGCGCCGCCATCGACAAGCCTTTCGACAAGGCATTGATTCAAACCCGACACGGGATTGGATATCGCATCGCAGACACTGAGTCGGCCTAAGGGCCCGGCACGGCGTTAAACGATGCAATACCGGCGCAGACTTCGCACCCGAATCATTCTTTCTTTTCTGGCACTCGGTTTTGGCTTAACCGCGTTGTTTGCTGTCTCCAGTTTGTATTTGCGTTCCAAGCTCGAAGGTCAGCTGATCGACAATACGATGCAGAAGGAAGTCGACAGCCTTGTGCGGCAGGCGCGGGAAAACCCAAACGAGCCGCCATCGTTTTCGCTCTACGATGCCAAAACCTGGAGTGCGCGTTCTGCTTACAAAATGCCGCTGTCTCTGCAAGGTCTGGATACTGGCGTGCACAATATTTCCCAACTCGATGAAAACGGGAAACTAAGACTTTACAAATATGCCATCCGCCGCGATGCGGATTTGGTCAGCTACGTGCGTTATGACGTTACCGGTGCTTCGCTGGGCGAACGGCAGATGCTGGTCGCATTGGTATTCGCCGTGTTTATTTTTTCTGCATTGGCGTGGTTGATTGGTATCTGGTCGTCATCGCGTGTGATCAGCCCCGTCACGGAATTGGCAAGGCGCGTAGCAGATTTGTCCGGTAGCGATAAAGCCGAAGCTTTGGCGCCGTATTTTGCCAATGACGAAGTCGGTGAACTGGCGGCGACACTCGACGATTATTCCGGCCGGATGACGCAACTGGTTAAGCGCGATCGCGAATTCAATGCCGACGTCAGCCATGAATTACGCACACCGTTGGCCGTTATTCGCGGTGCCACCGAATTGTTACTGGCGAATCCGGAATTGCCCGAAAAGACCAAATTGCGTTTGCAGCGAATCGATCGTGCTGCCTTGCAATGTACGGATTTAACGACGGCCTTGCTGATGCTCTCGCGAAACGAACGCGGTGTCGGCAATACCGACATCCACAAGCTGGCCAATAATCTGGCTGAAGCCAATCGTGCGCAGATGACCAATAAGCCGGTACAGATCGTGGTGGATGGCTTGAATGATGTTTTCGTCAACGCGCCGGAAGCCGTGCTCTCGGTAGCACTGGGAAATCTGATTGGCAACGCCTGCAAATATACGCAGGAAGGCGAAGTGCGCATCGGGATCGAATCCGATCGAGTGATTATTCAGGATACTGGCCCCGGCTTGAGCGAAGAAGATGCCGCACGCTTGTTTGAGCGCGGTTATCGTGGCTCGGGAATTGGTGTTACGACAGGCGGCGGCATCGGTCTGTCGATCGTGCGCCGTCTATGCGATTTGTACGAATGGAATGTCAGCATCAAGCCGCGGGAAGAAAGCGGTGCTGAGGCCTGCCTGGTATTTGATACCACGAAATAATCGGGTTGTTTCGTAGTCTGGGTCACGCTCTATCGACCCGGGAAATGTATGCGCAATTAACCCGGGTCGATAGAGCGTGACCCAGGCTACCCAGCTCCCACAAAAGAATAATCAAAAAATTACAATGGAGTTAACCAATTACGTTTGTCCGGCGTTTTGCCCGAGAACAATCCAAAGAACAATTCCTGAATTTTCAATGTCAGCGGACCAGGTTTTCCGGTACCAACCTGGCGACCATCGACCGAGCGGATCGGTGTGATTTCAGCCGCGGTGCCACACATGAAAAGCTCGTCGCAGAGATACAGAAATTCACGTGGAATATCGCGTTCTATCACTTCAATGCCGTTGTCTTTCGCCAGCGTCATGATGGTGTTGCGGGTGATGCCATTCAACAATGCCGCGCTGACGGGCGTGGTATGCAAAGCACCCTCAAAGACCAGAAACAGATTCTCGCCGGCGCCTTCCGATAACAAACCGGTAGAAGCGAGCGCGATGCCTTCACCAAAACCAAGACGCCTTGCTTCACGTGCAATCAGCTGGCCCGACAAATAATTGCCGCCGGCTTTTGCACCGGTCGGAATCGTGTTGGGCGCCATGCGCTGCCAGCTTGAAACGCAGGCATCGATACCCGCTTCCAGCACACCGGCACCAAGATAAGGACCCATGTTCCAGGCCGCAACCGAAACGCTGGTCGGACAGTCGGCCGACAAACCAAAACCACCAAGATCACGGAAAGCAATCGGACGCAGATAGGCTTTACCTAAATTATTTGCCTTGATGACTTCATGGCAGGCCGCGTTGATTTGTTCGAGCGTGTACGGAATCGGCATCTCGTATATTTTTGCCGAGTCATACAAACGCTTGTTGTGATCGTTCAAGCGAAAAATGGCGTGACCAGTTTGTGTTTCGTAGCAACGAATGCCTTCGAAAACCGAAGAACCGTAATGCAAACCATGCGCCATTACATGGACAGTGGCATCTTGCCAACGCTTGATTTCACCGTTGTGCCAAATGTAATCGGGATAAGTTTGTGTCATGGAATGCGGCTCCTTGTGAGGCCGCCATTTTACCCTGATTAGACGCTTCTCAGAAGCGGACCCAGTAACATTGCATGTGCTTTTCGATACCAAAGCGTATCGAGCCGATTTCTGTCTGTTTTTTATTCTTGTAGAACTCGACCTTGATGCCATACGGCACGGGCGGGCCCCGTTGCTGCGTTTCTATGATGTTGCCATCTTCATCGAACTGCACCTGATAGTCTTCCGTCTCCGGGAAAAGCAGGTCTACCGAAAGCAATGACTGGTAACTGATCTTGTTGAGTTGGTCGAGACGCTTATTGGCTTGCGCGGTGTCGTTCCCGTTCCAGAGAAATAAACCCGATGCGCGATTGATGTCGCCGATTTCCAGTGCGCCGCGCAAATCCCATAACAGGTCTTCCTGAGTGCGTGCGCAGGTTCTCACCATGCTGGTGCCGATATTCCCGACAGGTTTCGGCAAGTTTTGTACTACGGCATCGACATCTTCACAGTTCTTGTCGGTGTAGATCATCTTGCCTTCTTTGTCTTGGCAGCGGCTAATCGCCTGCGCACTCGCTGTCGGCGCATTTACGGCACATGCGAGTAAGAACAAAATTGTGATGAAGGCAAAGCGCATGTTCTTTGACCCTGTAACAGGTCATTAGACTAGCGCGACTTCAGACCAGACGCGAGAGCACCGACTGCGTAGGTTTGGCGAGGTTCAGGGTGTAGAAATGCAACTCGGGTACGCCGTCCGCCATCAGGCGCCGACACATTGCTGCGACCATGTCGGCAGCAAACTCGCGAATGCTGTCGCTGTCGTCACCGAAGGCGCTCATGCGTTTGCTGATCCAGCGGGGTATCTCGGCGCCGCAGGCATCGGAAAAGCGCTTCAGCTGTGTGAAATTGGAGATCGGCATGATGCCTGGAATAATCGGTTGGCCAATACCGATTTTTCGCGCGTCATCGACGAAACGAAAATAGGCATCGGCATTGTAAAAATATTGCGTGATGGCGGAGTTTGCACCGGCATCCATTTTTTCCTTGAAGCGTTTCAGATCCAGTAAGGCATCTTCGGCTTGCGGGTGGGTTTCGGGATAGGCACCGACTTCGATATGGAAAAAATCGCCATGTTCTTCGCGGATAAAACGCACCAGATCGGAAGCGAAACGGAATTCACCCATGCGAGCCATGCCCGACGGCAAATCACCGCGCAATGCGACCACGCGATTGCAACCGAGTGCTTTGTATAGCTGGAGGAGATTTGCGATTTCTTCCTGCGTTCCGCCCATGCAGGACAGATGCGGTACGCCGTTTAAACCATGGGTCTGACGTAGTTCGCGTACGGTTTCCGGCGTGTAGCTAAGTGTAGAGCCGCCTGCGCCAAATGTTACCGAAACAAATTCCGGATTATGCGTTTTGAGTTTCTTGACAGTGCGTGCAAGCTGTTCGCGTTGCTCATCGTTCTTCGGCGGATAAAATTCGAATGAAACTTTATGAGCAGTCATCGCGCGCCTTCGCAGAGTGTGTTGAATGATGGTGTGAGACGAGGAGGGAGAGAATATTTCCTCCCTCCCGTGTTTCAGCTTGAATGCAAACGCTTAGTAACGGTAGTGCTCGGGCTTATACGGGCCTTCGACATCGACGTTCAGATACGCTGCTTGTTCCGGTGTCAGCCTGGTCAATATCACGCCGATTTTTTCCAGATGCAAACGCGCGACTTCTTCGTCGAGCTTTTTCGGCAGGATGTAAACCTTGTTTTCGTATTTGTCTTTGTTCGCCCACAAATCAATCTGAGCCAGCGTTTGATTCGAGAAAGAGTTCGACATCACAAAGCTCGGATGGCCGGTAGCGCAACCCAGGTTTACCAGACGGCCTTCGGCCAGCATGTAGATCGCGTTGCCGTTTTTGAAGGTGTACTTGTCGACTTGTGGCTTGATGTTGAGCTTGACGGCATCGGAAGTATTCAGGCGCTCGACCTGGATCTCATTGTCGAAGTGGCCGATGTTGCAAACGATGGCCTGGTCTTTCATGCCCTGCATATGTTCCAGCGTGAGCACGTCTTTGTTGCCGGTGGTGGTGACGTAGATGTCGCCGCGCCCGAGGGTCGCTTCAACCGTGTTGACTTCAAAACCTTCCATCGAGGCTTGCAGTGCATTGATCGGATCGATTTCGGTAACAACAACGCGGCAGCCGTAAGCGCGCAACGAATGTGCCGAGCCTTTGCCGACATCGCCGTAACCGCAAACGACGGCGACTTTACCGGCCAACATCACGTCCATTGCACGCTTCAAGCCATCGGCCAGCGATTCGCGGCAGCCGTACAGATTGTCGAACTTGGATTTGGTGACAGAGTCATTCACGTTGATGGCAGGCACGCGAAGCGTACCGGCTTCCACCATTTGGTAAAGGCGATGCACGCCGGTGGTGGTTTCTTCAGAAACGCCGCGCCAATCTTTCATTGCATTGGTCCAGAAACCCGGGCGTTCCGAAGCGGTGCGCTTGAGCAAATTCTTGATCACTTGTTCTTCGTGCGAATCGGAAGCGCCATTGACCCAATCCGAACCCTGTTCCATTTCGTAACCCTTGTGCAGCAACAAGGTCACGTCACCGCCGTCGTCGACGACGAGTTCAGGGCCTTTGCCGCCGGGGAAGGTGACTGCGTCGAGTGTGCAATCCCAATATTCTTCCAGGGTTTCGCCTTTCCATGCGAATACCGGCGTACCGGTCACGGCAATTGCAGCGGCAGCATGATCTTGCGTTGAGAAAATATTGCAGGAAGCCCAGCGCACGTCGGCACCGATGTCTTTCAAGGTTTCAATCAGCACAGCCGTTTGAATGGTCATGTGCAGCGAGCCGGTGACGCGAACGCCTTTGAGTGGTTTCGCTGCGGCATATTTTTTGCGGATCGACATCAGGCCGGGCATC
>JAYUWO010000218.1:0-8889 GCA_043753545.1 Arenimonas sp. | reverse complement strand
TCATGTCGGCAGTTGGCACAACTCGCAAGTAAGCGTGCGCTGGATCGTGTCCCGTTGCCTCGAAACCCTTGGCCCAAAGCCATGGCAGCAAATCAACTGGCACCATGTCCATGAAGTTCATCAGGAATACCAGGCCGAAAATCGTGACGGCCAGAGGCGCAATAAATTTGCTTTGGCCGTGAAAGGTTTCGCGAACCAGTCCATCGATGCCGGTGACCATCATTTCAAGAGCGCACTGCAGCTTGCCGGGGACGCCGGCAGTGGCGCGACGCGAAACATACAGAAATACGCCCAGAAAAATAGCGCACATCAACAGCAGAAAAATCACGCTGTCGACGTTGATTATCATGAATTTACCTTCACCGACCTGCCATTGCCAATGATGCAAATGGTGTTGGATATATTCAGTTGTACCGCCGCTTTTAGCTTCAGTGCTCACGCTTCACCTTACCGCCAGACATTGCCACGAGTGGAAACACTAACAAGGCCAGCACTACCCCGATCGTGATCGCCAGCGGCGCAAGCGCCTTCGAGCGAAACGATAGAAACAACACCAGCCCCACGATTAACCATTTCAAACACAGACCCAGCCACAGCCGGGAATACACACGGCCGGCAGACTGGATCCCGCCGCCCAATGACAACTGTGCCATTGCCAAATTTCCCAGCAATATCGACAGCACCCCCGCCATCAGCCCGATACCAGCGGCTTGGCTATACAGCCCCCAAGCAAGCAACATTGCAGTGACGCCCGACAAGACCTGCCATTTCGCAACCCGCAAGGCCAGTAAACGGCCCTCGGCAAGATGTTTTTGCACGGCAGACACCTCGGCAGCCCAAGGCCACGGCAATTCCCAACTTAGTTCAAAATTATAACAGTCAGCCAAGGCCAGCGACAACCCGTTTATGACTTTGTTTTAAGAGCCGCTGCTCTAGAAATTAGGCATACTGCGGGCTTCATCACAAGGAAAATACAAGTTATGACGACCGCTCTTTATTGCGTGCTGGCTGCAGGCTTGATGCCGTTTCTCTGGACTGGCGTGGCCAAGTACACCGGCCCCCGCTACAACAACTGGAATGTCAGGATTTGGCAGAGCAAACTCGAGGGTGCTGCACAGCGCGCCCATGCCGCCCACCTGAACAGCTTCGAGGCGTTTCCCTTGTTTGCCGCCGCCGTGATCGTGGCCCAAATGACCGGCGCCGATCAGTCGCGCGTCGATATGCTGGCGCTGAGTTTTATCGGCCTTAGGATTTTGTACGGAATCTTTTATCTCGCAAACAAGGCTCCTTTGCGCAGCCTGGTCTGGCTGGCGGCACTGGTTTGTACGATCATGATTTTCGTGGCCGGAAAATAATCCGATGCATGAGGTTTGCGTTGTTCATGATTTCGATGCCGGTATCGAACGGGTGTTCGCCGGCATTAGTGATCATGTTGAATTTTTAAGTACTTCGAATATTCAATGTCGCCTGGTTCGAACCGGCGATGCCGACCCCAACGGCCTGGGCGCCATGCGTGAAGTCCGCAAGGGAAATATTCTCTTTCAGGAAACCATCAATGCTTTCGAGCCGCCGCACGCATATGAATACCGAATATTGGCATTGCGCGGGCCATTCAATCTGAAGCTGCCGTTTCATCATGAACGTGGCCGACTTGAGTTGCATAGCGTCGATGGAAAAACACGGCTTGAATGGACGACGCGATTCCGTTTTGCCGTGCCCTTTGCTGGCCAGTGGATCGAACAAAAGCTCGGCGAATCGATCAGTGCGACATTCGTGTTTTTTCTGAAGCGGCTCGACAAGCGCCTGCAGGACTCATCCGGCAGCGCTTGAGCCAACGCGTTTTAGAATGGGTGCTTCAAGCCAATGCCAGGATAAAAATGCAAGCGCAAGCGTGATCATGCAGCTCGATATGAAAAAGCCAAGAAAATCAGATCTTGCCGCGTGCAATCCACCGAACTGCTCGCGCATGAGTATCATGACCGGATAGTGCCAAAGATAAATGCCGTAACTAATACGACCCAGCCATTGCATGGGCATCGATTGTAAAAACCAGTCCGCCCGATTAGGCCCAGAGCACAATGCAATTAACAGGCCTGTCACGCAAACACTCGCGTAAAAATGCCAATAGGCCAATAGCGGAACTCGTGTAGGCGCGCCTAAATATGCATCGTCACTGACTAGGTATCCAAGTGCCGGCAGAGCAATCAGACAGGAGGCTGCAAATATTATCAACGCATTTCTGGAAACCGGATTGAGGAGTTGATGCCGGTGTCGCATTCTCACGAAAAAATACGCACCCAGCATGCCGATTAGAAATTGAAATAAGCGACCAGGCAAATGATCTACCCAATAAACTTCCTGCATTCGCGTCAGGCCAAGGCCCTGCATTAGGTGGCGATAAAGCAAACTCAGTGCCACCCCGAGAAGCAGCCAATACCAGCGTTTGTCGGTCAGGCATTTGGCTAGCCATGGCAGCAGCAAATAGAATCCGAACTCCACCGGCAAGGTCCACCAGATCGGCAAATACGCGGGGACCAGAGGCCACGCATTCAGCCAAAGCACGCCGTGTGCCAACACATCGCCAACATGCGGCGTGCTCCAAAACAAACCAAAACTTAGCCCTGCCGAGGCATAACCCAGAAGCAAGGCCAGCTGGAGGTAATACGCCGGGAAAATTCTGAAAAAACGCCGCTTTGAATAATGTACTAAATCAGGCCCCGGCAAATCTCGCCTCAAGGCATCGGCAAAAGGTAAACTCAACAAAAATGCCGACAGGGTGAAAAAAATATCGACACCCATGCCGCCCATTTCCATCAACCACACCATCGGCGGCCAGAGCTTTTCTTCGCTTCCCGCTGTTAAGTAGGCATGTAAAAGCACTACCCAAAGCGCCGCCATGCCGCGAAGCCCGGTCAGGCTGCTCCATGTGGCCCCGGGTTCGACACTGGCAATCTCGGTTGATTCAGTGTTTTGTACTTTCTTGTTGGGCCGCTTCTTCATTTATCGTAGTATGCGGATTAGGGTTAATACCCGCCAGTCGAAGGCGGGCAACAAAAGCAGCATAACTCTGCATCTGGCCTTGGCCGGTATGTCTTCCCGTTAGCTTGTGTAGATTTGTCTGATGAAGAACGCTCTGGAGAGCACGCCCATGAACCTATCCAATTCGCGCATTCGGAATATTGGCTTCCATCTCGACCCACGGCAAATGAAACGTTATTTACTGAGCGTTTTCTTATTGCTGCTAGTCTGGGCGCCACAAGGATTTGCCTTCAGCCTGACATGCTCAATGTCCGTTAACCCGCCCGGTAGCGCGACGGTGAACCCTTCCACCGCACAGGGATTTTCAGTAATTTTACAAGAGTCGGGCAGCGGCGGCCCTTGCGCGGCGGCAAATCTGAGCTTTTCTATCGTCAGCGATACCACCGGCGGTGCGGTTTTGCCTTCCACCATCTCTGGCGCCACATTTTCTTTTACCGGCAACGTTCATCCTTTCAGCGTGACAGCGGGCAACCTGGGCGGTGGCTCTGTCGTCGTTCAAGTAAGTTGCTCAACTTGCACTGTGGGATTCAACACTGTTCAGGTCACGCTGAACACTAACAATGCTTTTGTTCTGAGTCCGACAACGCCAACAACGGTCTTCACCAATCAATCCAAGCCATTCACCCTTGGCACCAATTTGACAGTGAACGGCAGCCCCGGGTTTGGCTACAACACCGATTTTTTAATCACTCCCAGCGGACCATCGCTCGGTACACCGACAAATGATGCTGGCGGCAACGCTGGAGTGACCACGCAGCTGTTCACTTCGGGCACCCGAAACGTACAAGCCACGACCGTCTGCCCGGTTTCCGTTGTCGTGCCCGGCTGCCCGGGAAATTCCGTCGCCTTTACCGTCAACGTTGAACCCGTGGTTATGACGGCTGTATCGGCCAGCACTTTTGGCATTACTGCCGGTGGCAATGCGACGCCAATCGCACGTTACGGCAGCACCAATTCCGTGGTGAATGCGGGTTACTCCATAACCTGGGGCATCACCGCCAGCCCCGCCGGAGGTGACGGGTCGCTCAGCGGCGCGACAAACACCAATGCCGCCGGCCAGACCCAGGCGACTTTTACCGCGACCGTGCCAGGGGTTTACACCGTTACGGCATCCAGCGGTGACACCTGGTCTGGCGATCCCACCGAGTCATTCAATATTACCGTCACCGCCATAGTTCGTACCTTGGTCGTATCTTCCGGCAGCCCCCAAAGCGCGCCAACCGGTACTACGTCCGCGCCTTTAGTGGCGTTGGCGCAGGACAATGGCGTCAATGCGGGCGGCATCACAATTAACTGGCTGGTCGTCTCGGGCGATGCAACAGTCGGACCCACCAGCACTACTGCGGCCGGTACAGGCTTGGCGAGTATGACGGCCAATCTCGGACCAACTCCCGGACCGATTGTCATTACCGCCACGCGTGCAGACGATGGTACTGCTGTAGCAACATTCAATATCAATTCGACATTGACGCGAACGCTCGTAATTGTTTCCGGCAATGGCCAGAACGCCACACCGGGATCGCCGCTCGCCAATCCATTAGTTGTTGATGCAAAAAATAATGGTATCGGCACCAATGGCGTCACGATCAACTGGACGGTTACGCCTGGCTCTACGTTAGGGACTCCTAGTAATGTCACTGCTGGCGGCGGTGTTGCATCGAATACGGTGACGGTAAGCAACACTCCGGGGGTAGTGACTATCACGGCAACCAGACAAGATGACCCAACCGTATTTGTCACCTTTACTGCCAACGGCGTTACTCTTGCCGGTATTCCGGGTCTGAAACCCAATCAGCAACGAATGGCGGGTGCGCTCGATTCTATCTGCACCGACCTAAACGCCTTGCCAAGTCCGACAGCCGGCCAACAGGACTTTATCGCGCGCTGCCAGGAGCTGGCCGACAATGCTGTCTCCAATCCCGGCGATGTCATCACGGCACTGGATGAATTGTTGCCCGACTCTCAGGCAGCGCAAGCTCGTGCCTCCATGCTGACGGCTTCAAGACAGTTTGAAAACATTAATGCCCGTATCGCGGCACTTCGCAGCGGCACCCAGGGATCGAGTTTCGACGGTCTCGCATTGAATGGTGCAAATGGAAGCATTTCTCTCGGCAGCCTGGTCAACGGATTTGCCGCAGACAACAACGCCAATGAAGTCGGCAGCGAATTCCAGCGCTGGGGCTTTTTCGCCAGCGGCACCATTGGTACTGGTGATGCGAATGCAACGAGTGGCACGCCAAGCTTTGATTTTGATATTAACGGCCTGACCGTCGGTGTCGATTACCGACACAGCGACAAATTTATCTTTGGCGCAGCGGTTGGTTACACCAGCCAAGATACCGACCTGGCACCCGGACAAGGGGGAGTTGATGCCACCGGTTACACCCTGTCGGCCTACGGTACTTTCTTCAAGAGCAATAGCTGGTACACCGATGCCGTCATCACACTGGGTAAAAACAATTACGACCTGGTTCGCCAAATCAACTACACCATTCCCGACGGCATGGGCGGCTTCACTAATGTCGACCAAACGGCACGTTCGGATTCCGGCGGCGACTTGATGAGCCTCGGCTTCACTTTCGGTCGCGACTTCAACAAAGGGGGCTGGAGCATTGGTCCCTATGGCCGCCTGCTCTACACGCGTTTGAACTTCGACCGCATTGAGGAAACGCTCGTCGATTCAGGTCCCGGGGCAGGCTTGGCCCTCATTGTTGAAGAGAGAAGTCTTGATTCTCTTGCAAGCGTAATTGGTGGCAAATTCACCCGGGCCTTCAGCACCAGCTGGGGTGTATTGACCCCGCATTTTCAGCTTGAATGGGAGCACGAATTCAATAGCGACCCGGGAGCAGCGACGGCACGCTTCGTCAATGATCCAACTGGCACTGAAATCATTCTGACCGATGAGGATTATGATTCCGATTATTTCCGGGTTGGTCTGGGCTTGTCAGCCATCATGAGTAAAGGTCGCTCGGCATTTATTTATTATGACAAAACGCTGGGCAGAGATGGCATCAGTCAAGACAATCTGGCCTTGGGCTTCCGCCTGGAGTTCTAAGTTTGTTGTTAATTCAATAAAAAAGCCCGCGATGCGGGCTTTTTTATTTGAGGGTCGCGACTATTTTTTCTCGCGTTGTTTCCTGATCGCCGCAAATATTTCTTTTGTGACTGGCGTCCAGACGACCCAGGCATGGCCACCCTCGCGAACGAATACTTGATCTGTAGGCAACAGCTTTTGCAGGGGTGGTGTAGCCGCTTTGAGCTTGTCTTTATCCCCGTAAGCCAGCCATACATCGCTACCTCGTGAATTGCCTGAAGTTTGCCAAGTTTGCAGATAACGCCATAGTTCACGGTCAAAATTGTTTCTATCCACGGTGGCTGGCACCGGTCCAGCGTCCCAGTTTCGCAAGCCTCCCGCCTGGTTGATTTGCTCGAGCACTTTCTTGCTGCCTAGATAAGGCGCCAACAACACCAGCCTTTTTGCATCTCCTGGATATTCGCGGTCATACATCAGGGCTCCCATGCCACCCATCGATGCACCTACAAGCCAGATTTCCTGATAACCGCGCTCTCGCGCCGGTAACATGATTTCCTCTCGCAAGCGCTGGGGCATGCGACCTTCCATGTAGTAGGCGAACGTAATACCTGCCAATACGACGTCGGCTTCAGGCATCTCGGCTTGAATGGATTCCGCAATACCGCTCGCTTTCAGGTTGATGACATCATCGCCACGGCCTGGCAATACCACCACCAGAACCTTGTTGGTCTGAGGCCGTGATGCTTCGATTTTCTCAAACGGGATTTTGGTCTGCGTCGTCCCTCCTGGTAAACACGAGGTCAACAACAGTGACGCAGTTATGCATGCAATCGACAGCAATTTTGTGGCAGGCGTGATGCGGGATAATTTTTGCATGGCTCAACCTTTATTAAAACGGACAATGGTGCATCGAAGCTACACGGGCATCATGGCTACATCTACGAAAGTTTGCCACGCCCTGAAAGACCTTCCGTGGAGCGGCGTATGTATCAGCAGATTTAAAGATCCCACAGGGCTCACTTTACTTCATGTGCCTTAATAAACTGCATCCCCTGCTCATGCGTTTTCACAATTTTGCCGTCGACGCAGTGTTTGCTGACGTCCAAGTCCCTGTAATAGCGATCTGGATTTTGATAAGCCAGCCACCATTGTTCGTTCAGCGGCCAGAATCGGAATGCTTCCAGAACTGGGGTTTTCGGCGACTGGTTTTTGCTATGTACAAGCGCCAGATTATTTCCCGAGCCACCACCGTAGACCTCGCCTAGCCATAACCAGGACTCTTTAGGGCATGGCTGACGCCGGTTATCGACAAGAAACCAGCCAATTCGTTGACGCTGATCGGAGAACCCGGGTTCCTGCAACGCCGCCAATGCAGACGCGCTTATTTTTGTCCGCAATCGAAAACCGTTGCCTGTATACATAAGATACAGGTAGGCAGACACCGACAACGTTGCCATACCGATCACAATAATGTTTGCATATCCATTCCTTTTCGAAGTCTGCGTATCCAATATCTGCCTAGAGGCAATCAGCAACTCGAATCCACCCCAAAATAGAAGTACGAAGCGGGTATAGAAAAGCAGGTCATAAAGCCAAAGCCGAGGATTCAAGTCTTCGGCCCAAGGAGCAAATATCGAATTGGCCCAGAACCAAACTGTGAATATCGAGAAATATAGATACAGGCGCGGGGATGGCATTTCCTGATACTAGGTTAGTAGGTTCGGCAATACCAGTCAGCAAAACCAGTCGACTAGTATCCCGGTGGATACACGGCCAACAATTCGACGTGAGGCAGGAAATTCTGCATGCGATTTAATTTTTGGCATACTCACCGGAGATTCAAGCTGGACCAATGGATGCCGCCCAAGCCACTTTCACATCTTAATTCCTGTGCAGGATTCCTTATTGCGATCTGCATTTGTACAGCCTGGCCTGAAGATTATCCTGCCTCCACGGACAGGCTGACCAGCAAGCGGGGATCATCGGTTTCTGCAATCCTGGCCGACCGTATTTTCGTTAATGAGAAGCTGATTAATTTTTTCTCGGTTTTCACAAAAGAGCCCGATGACGGTGCAGACATGCACACGATTCCCGATACCCGCCAACCGGGATACGTTTTCCCGATCGATCTAGTCAAGAGATACCGTGATTCCGATGGCCTAATCCGCCTGGAAGGAACCATTCACGTTAGCGGCAATGCAAGCGGAACGGCAATTCCATTGCTAAACCAATTTTTTTCAAACGCCGGCGGCAGGAGTCGCCTCGGCGCGAAGTACCTTGTCAAAATACGCTTTGCTGCTGCAAACGCTGCGACAACAAATGCAGTCAATATGACCTGGCTTACCGCGCCCGAGCTGGCCAAATTCGATGAGAGCAATCAAAAGCTGGTGCTTGGATTCACCCAGATTGGCAGTGACCGTCTAAAGATAAATCCTGTTTATGCCGATGCCCGCAGCATGACCATGGCCTTCTCTGGATGGCCCATTAACCGAAGGCAATTGCGCGATGCCATACGACATACACGCGGTGTTTTTGCACACGAAATGATTCATGCAATGGGGCTGTCGCATATGCGAAATCAAACTCGCTCAATGGCCTCCTATGCCCACGGCCGCTACGTCAATGGCAACGATGCCCGGGCAATTTGCCTATTGGCCAGCCATGGTGACGAGCTACTGTGCCCGGAATGAGACAATTGCAATGCTGCGTTTTCATATGCCGCCTTTATTTACGCGCAAAACAAAATCCCCGCCTCTTTGGAGACGGGGATTTGTTTTAAATAAAACCCTGGCGATGACCTACTCTTGCATGGCTTA
>JAYUWO010000217.1:0-2931 GCA_043753545.1 Arenimonas sp. | reverse complement strand
TTGATCACCGTACTCAATACCCCGCCGGTCAACAATGCGAATAGCAAATAGATCGGAACTACATAAGCATGCTGCCAGGCCGGAATCGGTTTCAGGCTGGCGTAAATCATCGCGGTGCAAATAACCGTTGCAATCGATAAAACGGCAAGCACGATTGCCAGAATCGAACTGCCGACATAATCATTATCAAGATAACTCTGCACGACCCAAATCGATGCCGGAATATAACAGGCAACCGCCAACACGCCTTCACGCGACAACCAACTGCTGCGCCATTGGCTGAAAGCACGCCAGGCCCGCAGGGGTTTGCCGAGATGCATCGTTGAACTAAACAAGCCGACAGATACCAATACGAAACCGAGCAGCAATCCGAATAATTGTTTTTGTGAATGATCGGGGCCGGCCAGCAAAGTCTGGCAAGCGATGAAAAACCACAGGCCATACCCCATGCCGGAAAGTGTGGTGAAAAAGATGACGGAAAATGCAGGATGCATGTGGTCTGCCTTATCGACTCAAGACGCGATCGAGCCAGCGCAGCATCGGCGGCAGTTTTTCGGTATCCAATATTTCTTCCTTAACGTCTTTTTGTTTTTGTCCGATGCGACGTTCGCGCTGCGGCAAATAGCGATTCACCGGTTGATAGCCAAGCTCGGGCATTAATTCGACGCCGCCACGTTCTTTCACCAGTTTGAAAATATCGGATTCTTCATCACCCAGATCGCCGTAATGTCGTGCTCGCGTTGGACAGGCTTGTACGCAAGCTGGCTGCCGCGATTCTTCCGGAATATGTTCGTTATAAATGCGATCGACGCAAAGCGTGCATTTTTTCATCACGCCTTCAACCTGCGAATATTCGCGGGCGCCGTACGGACAAGCCCAGGAACAAAGTTTACAGCCGATGCACTTATCTTCATCGATTAAAACAATGCCGTCTTCGCCGCGCTTGTAACTGGCACCGGTTGGACATACGGTGACGCAAGGTGCTTGTTCGCAGTGCAGACAGGAACGCGGGAAGTGCAAGGTCATTTCCGGCTGGTCGTCCAGCGCGTCAATCGTGTAGCTATGCACGCGATTAAACCAGACGCCATGCGGATCGGCACCGTAGGGATTTTCGTCCGTCAACGGTGCTGCAATACCGCCGGCATTCCATTCCTTGCAGGCGACCGCACAGGCATGGCAACCGACGCAGGTATCCAGATCGATCACCAGTCCGAGTTTCTTTTTCGATGGTGGCGGCAACATCGTCATTTGGCTTTCCTGAAATTTTCGCCGTAGCGTAATGGCGAATTTTCTGCCGCCTTGAAATCCAGATCCTTGAAACGCGGTGAGCTTTCCGTTTGAGATTCAGCTTTTTCAATTCTAACCCGCAAATCAAACCAGGCCGCCTGCCCAGTGACCGGATCGGCATTCGCATAATCGCCTTTCGGCGTGATATCGGAAATCAGATGATTGATCAGAAATCCTTTGCTGGATTCCGGCGCGTTTTTCGCCAGCGCCCAGGCACCTTTGCGCTTGCCGATGGCATTCCAGGTCCAGACGGTATCGGGCTGCATATTGGTCGCGAATTTGCATTGCACGGTAATGCGGCCCTGATGCGAATCGACATGCACCCAATCGAGATCATTGATCTGGTATCTGCCGGCGGTATCGGGATGCAGATACAAATAATTGCGGGCGGTGATTTGTCTTAACCACGCATTTTGCGAGCCCCAGCTGTGATACATAAATGGCGGTCGCTGCGTGATGGCCGACAAGGGGAAATTATTATTTTTGCTGCCCGCCAATTCCGCGCCTTCAAACGGCTCATACCAGATCGGCATGGGATCGAAATACTTTTCGACCCGTTCGCGATGCTGTGCCGGCGGTTGGTGTTCGCCATGGCCTTGCGCCGCAAGACGGAATTTCTGCAGCGTTTCCGAATAAAGCTGCAATACGACTTGATCGGGCTTCACGATGAAACCTTTCTTTGTTGCCCATTGCAGGTAATCCCGATTCGCCATTTTGTAATAACGGGCATTGCCGGGCACCGGCGAATGCCAGAAGCCACCATGGATTTTGTATTGCTCGATTTGATCCGGATTCGGCTGGCCCTTGCCGCTCAGTTCACCCATCTCGCCGCGCCAACCAGCCAATAGGCCAACGCCCGGCGCGCGCTCATGTCGCAAAATATAGTCTTCGAAATCGATGTATTTCGGTTCGCCGTATTCATCAAGCAAGGCGGGTAATTTCAGACGTGCACCGATATCGATCAGTACCGACTGGAAGCCACGCACATCGCGATCCGGTTGAAACACCGGATGCCGAATTGCATCAGCGGCACAATCGGCATCTGAGATCGGGCGATCCAACATCGAAATGGCATCGAAGCGTTCGAGGAATGTGGTGTCCGGCAAAATCAGATCGGCGTAGGCCACCATTTCGCTGGAATAGGCATCCGAATAAATGATTTTCGGAATTCGGTAATCACCGTTTTCATTCTTCGCGGTCAGCCAGCCGATGGTTTCTTTTGTGTTCATGGCCGAGTTCCAGCTCATGTTCGCCATAAACATCATCAGCACATCGATCGGATATGGATTGGCATCATGTGCATTGCGGATGACGGTATGCATCATGCCATGCGCCGCGAGTGGATACGCCCAAGAGTAGGCATGATCGATTCGACGCGGATTACCGTCTGCATCGACTACCAAATCTTCCGGCCCATGCACGAAACCCAAAGGTGGAGCATCGAGTTTGCCATCAGCACCAATGTTTTTCCCCGGACGATTCGCCGGCGGAATCGGGCGCGGAAACGGCGGCTGATAACGGAACGAGCCCGGCGTATCGACCGCACCCAATAACATTTGAAGAACATGCAGCGCGCGGCAGGTATGGAAACCATTGCTATGCGCCGAGATACCGCGCATCGCATGCATCGCGACCGGGCGGCCG
>JAYUWO010000216.1:0-8998 GCA_043753545.1 Arenimonas sp. | reverse complement strand
CGAAAATCGCGATTGGTTCGGGTGGCTGGTTCGGCAAAGGTTGGGGTAATAGCACGCAGGCAAAACTCGATTATCTTCCCGAGCACACTACCGACTTCCTATTTTCCGTACTGTCTGAAGAATGGGGTTGGATCGGCGTAATTTTTGTTTTCAGCCTGTATATTTTCGTCATCGCTCGCTGCATGTGGATCGCTGCGAATGCACGCGATGGCTATTCACGCATTCTAGTCGGCGCATTGGCGATGACCTTCTCGGTATATGTGCTTGTCAACGGAGGCATGGTGGTCGGTCTGCTTCCGGTAGTCGGAGTACCCATGCCATTGCTGAGTTATGGCGGTACATCGGCGGTATCGCTTCTAGCTGGTTTCGGCATCGTTATGTCTGCCAAAGCCCATCGAAAATTCATGGGCGCTTGAGTTGAACAAAATCTTTATATCTATCGTGTTAAATTATCCAAAATCTCGGATATCACATCATGCGTAATGTGTTAATTGCAGCTTCACTCTGTCTTCTGCCCGCCTGCACAGCCACTCCTAAAAAGAATGAAGTTCCAACGCCTGCCGCAGCGCAGTCGCCGACGCCACCTGCACTGATTCAATCCCCCGTCATGTCACCCACCTCGATTGCACCTGCACCCGGTGTTGCGGCAATGCCTTTGTTGCCGGCAGAAAAAATGGCCTTGTTCGTGACAGACACATCGAAAAAATTCGGCATCCCGGAAAGTGAAATCCGCGCCACACTGGCGCAGGCGCAATATCGTCAGAACATTATCGATGCCATCACGCGTCCTGCCGAAGCCAAACCCTGGAAAAGCTATCGTCCGATCTTCATTACCGATGCCCGCATCGATGGTGGCCGCAAGTTCATGGCCGAACATCGCCAGGAATTGCAACGCGTTGAAGACCGCACCGGTGTTCCTGCGGAAATCATCGTTGCCATCATCGGCGTTGAAACCAGCTATGGCGGCAACATGGGTAGCTTCAGGGTGCTCGACGCGCTTTACACGCTCGGCTTCTTCTATCCCAAACGCGAAGCTTTTTTCTCGAGTGAGTTGGCCCATTTATTTAAACTGGGAAGAGTCGAGAATTTCGATATCACCCAACTCAAGGGCAGCTATGCCGGCGCGATGGGTTATGGTCAATTCATGCCCTCGAGCTATATCAACTACGCAAAAGATGGCGACAATGATGGCCGCCGCAATTTATTCAATAATCTCGACGACGTATTTTCATCGGTAGCCAATTATTTTATCGGTCATGGCTGGCGCAAAGACGAACCCGTGTTTGTGCGCGCCAGCATGGATGCCACGGCAATGCCGTTCGTGCCGGACAATCTCGAAGCAAAATATTCGCTCGCAGAATTGGCACAAAAAGGATACCGCCCTGTCGGCAATGTTCCCGACTTGCCGGCCACGTTGCTGACACTCGATGGTGCAGACGGTGTCGAACACTGGATTGGCTTCAAGAATTTCTATGTGATCACCCGATATAACCGTTCGCCGCTTTACGCGATGTCGGTTTATCAACTGGCTCAAGCCATTGCGGCACCGGACCAAATAATCTCGTCTGCGCAATGATACGTACCGCCCTTGTCACACTATTTTTCCTGTCATTAAGCGCCTGCGCGAGCAAGCCTGAAAAGAAAGCAAGCGAAACGCGCCAGCAAACACCTCGGGAAGTTGCACGATCAAATGAACACAATGACCGCAGGGAACTGTCCGATAGCAACAGAAGCGAAGTGAAAGCAGATCCCTGCGCACCGATTTACGAGCATGACGAAAAGCATTACACCGCCGGCGGACTTTACGCTCCACATTTATCCGATAGTGCACCGGCCAGTGCCATCCATGTCGACAAACTGATCGAACCGACACCAAAGTCGGAACCCCTGGCGCGCTACGGAAACAAATCGCCTTACACGGTATTGGGTAAAACCTATTACGTGCTCGATAAATCGAGAGATTACGAACAACGCGGCATCGCTTCCTGGTATGGCCAGAAATTCAATGGGCGGAAAACCTCCAGCGGAGAAATCTATTCGATCTGTGACTTCACCGCAGCCCATAAAACCCTGCCGTTGCCGAGTTATGTTCGAGTCACCAATACCCGCAACGGAAAGAGTGTCATTGTTCGGGTCAATGATCGCGGACCATTTCATGAAGGCCGCATTATTGACCTAAGCTATGTGGCCGCCATTCGAATTGGACTGGATAAAACCGGAACAGCGCCGGTGCAGGTTGAACTACTCCAGCCGGGCGACAACAACGCATCTGATAAGACTGCGTTGGCGCGCCGCGAAGCATTTTTCAGCGAAAACAGCGATGCCGAAGTATCCCTGCAGTTCGGCAGTTTCACCGACAAGGATAATGCCAAGCGACTGCAGGATAGATTGCAGAACGCCAATATCGAAAACGTCGAACTCGACAAAGCCGAAGTTCAGGGTCAATCGGTTTGGCGCGTTCAATTACGCGCTTTGAAAAATGAACAGTTGGCCGATATTTTCGAGAAAATTCGGCAATTAGGGCTCGCAAAGCCGAAAGTTATCACTCAAAAGCTTTAGAATTCATCTCTTGAAATTAATAGCGTCTGTTGGAGTCCCTATGCGTCTGTCACACCTCTTTTTAGCGGCGTTTTGCACCGCTACCATCGGCTTTGCCATTGCTCAAACACCGACCTCGAATCCCTTGCCAAGCCCGACGGCAACACCGGCACCCACGCCACCAGCCCCAGTTCCTCAGGGGGCAAAAGCCTGGTTGTTGCTCGATGCCGCAACGGGCCAGGTACTTGCCGGTGAAAATATCGATACTCCAGTCGAACCCGCCAGCATTACCAAAGTGATGACCAGCTATGTCGTTGCCGCAGAAATGAAGAGCGGCAAAATCAAGCCGACCGACCTGGTCACCATTTCCGAAAATGCCTGGCGCAGCGGCGGAGGCGGCACCGATGGTTCGACCAGCTTCCTGCCATTGAACGGCCAGGTAAAACTGGATGAACTGGAAAAAGGCATGGTGATTCAATCCGGAAATGATGCCGCGATCGCACTTGCCGAACACGTAGCCGGAAGCGAAGAAGCCTTCGTTTCATTGATGAACAGTTACGCCCAGCGCATCGGCATGAAGAAAACCCGCTTTATGAATCCGCATGGCCTCAGCGCTGAAGGACACATCTCTACGGCGCATGATTTGGCACTGATGGGGCGCGCCATGGCACGCGATTATCCCGAAGCCTACGCCTATAACAAAATGAAAGAGTTCACCGTCAACGGAATCACCCAGCACAATCGCAATGGTTTGCTGTGGAAAGACCCAAGCGTGGATGGCATCAAAACCGGTCACACGTCCGGCGCGGGTTATTGTCTGCTGGCTTCGGCACAACGCGATAAGCAACGTCTGGTTTCCATCGTCATGGGCATTGACAGCAAGTCACAAGCCGAAGGTTTTCGCTTTCGTGAAATGGGCAATCTGAATTTACTTAACTGGGGTTTTCGCTTCTTTGAATCGCACACGCTGTATGCAAGCGGCGCAAAAATTGCCGAACCTAAAGTCTGGAAAGGCCAGGAAGAATTGGTCAGCCTGGGCTTGGCAGCACCGATGCAGATCATCGTTCCACGTGGTCGCTACAACGATCTGAAACCCAGCATGGATTTGCCGAAATTCGTGATCGCACCGTTGAAGAAGGGCCAGAAAGTTGGCACCGTTCGCGTGAGCCTGGACGGCAAGGTGATTGCCGAGCGTCCGTTAGTCGCCTTGGTTGCCGTCGAAGAAGCCGGTTTCTTTGGTCGCTTATGGGATGAGTTCTGGATGTGGTGGGAGTCCTGATTCGTTCGCCAAAAAGATAGGCAAAAAAAACCCCGGCTAACCGGGGTTTTTATTACTCGACGGATCCAGATCAGAATTCCTGAGTGAACCGGATGCCGATGGTTCTTGGCTGCCCGGCAACGGTATAGACCTGACCATTCGCGTATTCCGGTGGTGCTGGATACGTATTATTCGCCGGATCGCCGTTGCCGCAAACTGCGGTGGCGCACAAGGTATAACGTCCAAACTCGGTACGCTTGTCGAACAAGTTTTTGACGTACAGATTCAGAGTCCAGTTGTTCTTGCGTATACCGGCCGATAAATCAAAAACCGTGTAGCTCGGCATGGTGCCAAGAATACCGCCCTCGAAAGTACGCAAATCGGCGGTGCGGCTACCTTCGTGCACGAACGAACCTTGAATGAAGGGTTCATAATCGCCCCAATCAAATGTATAACGGGCGCCCATGCTGGCCTTGAAATCCGCGGTGACCGGCAAACGAGTACCCGAAGGTGCTTGTGGTCCATTGGGGAATGGAACCAGCCCGTTATCCGTAACGATAACCGAGCCTACAGGGCAAAATGTTATCGGCTGCGAATTAAGCGTTTGTCCGCAAAAATTTTCCGTCAATTTGGCATCATAAAAAGCAACGCTCGCGTTTAATTGCAGGTTGTAAGTCGCTGCAAATTTAACATCCATTTCCAGTCCATCGATTTGCGCCTGGTTGGCGTTCTTGATTTCAGTCAACCCGTTTGCACCGATGATCGAAAACTGGAAGTCTTCCCACTTCTGACGAAACACCGCACCATTAAACAACAGGCGATTGTCGAGCCAGGTGGTTTTCCAGCCAAACTCGAAGTTGGTCAGATAATCGGACAAATACGGCGGCAAGGTGCCACGACGATTAATACCGCCGGGACGATAGCCTTCCGACCATGTACCGTAAATCAGCTTGTTGTCGCTGATGTCATAGGTCAGGTTGAATTTTCCGAGTGTTCCGCTTTCCTTGATGACTTTATCAAAGACCTTACATGGAGCACCTTCATAAGGATCGGTATTACCGGCGGCGATACAGGAAGCTTCGCCGTATTCGGAAGTCGATGAATAACCCGCGCTGAAACCGAAGAATCCCTTTAGTGCGCTTTCCTGTCTGAAGTGGCGGAAACCACCGGTGGCCGTCAGCTTGTCGGTGATGTCGAAAGAAGCTTCACCGAAAATCGCCTTGCTGTTATCAAAGCGATCCTGCATCGTGAGCCAGATCGTATCGGACCAACCCGGAATATCGTAGGCATCGGCGAAATCATCCAGCCGGTATCGTTGCTCGATATCATGGGATTGATCCTGCATGAAGAAACCCGCCAGGAAGCGGAAGCGCTGATCCTGCGGCGAAGAAATGCGAATTTCGTGGCTGCGCTTTCTGTAGGCGTCTTTCGCCTGGATGTATTGCGACGGGTTGACCATATTGCCGCCGTTGTCCACCGCCGAACCACCGTACGCGGCAACCACGTCATACCAGAAACCGTAGTCGTTATAGTCGGATTCGACATCGATATTGCGATTCAAATTCGAGAACGCATACACCAGATCGAAATTCCCGATTTTACCGGTAACCGTCAATGCCGCCTGTGTCCAGCGATCATCTTTCTTCTCGGGATAAAAATGCGAGATTTCAAGTTCGCCCACTACCGGATCAAAGCCGAAACTGCCGTTGCTTTTTTTGGTTTGGGTCATGATGCTCGGAGCAATCGACCAGGTATCATTCAAGTCCAACTTCAGCGCAGCACGGAGTCCGCGCGTCGTAATATCGTTGTAGTCATCCTCCACTAGGTTTGAATTGTCGATCGTGATTCCGGACGATGGAAACGTACGTTCGCCATACACGTTGTCGATATACCCGGCTTCGTACTGATCCCATGCCACAAGCCGGATGGCGGCTTTATCTGAAATCGGCAAATTGACAAAGCCTTCGGCCACATGCCCGGTGCCGCCCTCGCTGACCGAGTTCATTTCGAGCGCATAACCTGCGGAAAAACCGCTGGGGTCTGGCTTGTTCGTAATGAATTTCAAGGTGCCCGATTGCGAACTGGCGCCGTATAAGGTGCCCTGCGGACCCGCCAATGCTTCAACGCGTTCAATATCGTAGATATGCACATCAAGTGCGCCACCAATGGTGGTGACAGGTTGCTCATCCAGATACACACCCACACTGGGCGATGAGCCTGAGTGATTGCCATCATTGCCACTGACTACGCCACGGAAATAAGGCGTCGAACTGCCACCCTCACCCTGGGAATACGACAGACTGGGCAGTAATTTGGCGTAATCGTCGAAATTACTGACATTCATTTCCTCAAGCTTCTTGCTGCCGAGCACCTGGATGCTGATCGGCACTTTCTGCAGATTTTCTTTCCGCTTTTGTGCCGTCACCTGCACAGCATCGAGCGTCGCAGTTTTATCCCCGGCAGTTGCCGCAGGCTCGTCTGTTTCCTTGGCCTGTTCTTGTGCATTGGCAAACGATACCGTCGACAACGCGATATAAATAGCGGCCGTCAAAGGCATTCTCGCCATCCCCGTTCGACGCCCACTCCTGCTTTCATCTGACATTTTTGTCATCACCATCCCCTTGTTTTGATCACTCATTAAATAACGGCACCCTTGGATACAAATTTAAAACAGGGCCCAATACATTCTTCAATGGACCCAACCACTCTTCGTAATGGCGCCATTGATCGACGCCCTCTTTATAAATCGGTTGCCGCACTTGCTCCGAACTGGCGGTACGAACCGGCCTGCTATTCTCGAAAAACCGCAGACATTCCGCTTCAAACGGCAAGTCACAATAACGAAGTACATCGGAAATTTCGCCTTCGGTATTTTCGACCATGTTCTCGTAGTGCACGCGATGAATTCGACCCGGCAGCACAGTATCGAAATGCGCCATCAGCCTCACGTAATCCGAATAATAAAGCCCCATGTCTTCCAAACTGTAGCTGAAATTCTGGCCACGGGCGAAATGCTGTTTATAGTTGGAGAAGCAGCATGCCAATGGATGGCGACGCGCGTCGATAATTTTGGCATTCGGCAAGATCAATTGAATCAATGCAATGTGCGCGAAATTATTAGGCATTTTGTCGATAAAAAACGGCAAGCCCTGTTGGCGATGAATCATCGTGTTCTTAATGTATCTCTCGCCAAAAGCAACGGACTCTTCCTTCGTCATTTCGGACAGCAAGGGGTAGTAGGTTTTGGCACTGGCGCCTTTCAACTGGCGATACAAAGCCTTGGTGATCGAAATAATATCGGGCAACTCCATTGTCCCTTCGACTTGTGAATGACTCGACAGGATTTGTTCAAGCAAGGTTGAACCGGACCTTGGCATTCCGAGAATGAAAATGGGCTCGGCACTTTCAATGCCGTATCCTTCTCTGTCACGAAAGAAGTCCGCATCGAACAAAGATTCACATTCATCGACTTTTATTCGGTTTCGTTCCGGCGAATAGCGAATCAAAGTTTTACGCAGTGCGTTGCCCTTCTCGTAATGTCTAAACGAGTGGCCATAGGCGTGTTTGTCTTCTAGCGCCTTGCCCAAGGCAAAATCAAAATGGAAACGATCGCCATCGCTTAAGCTTTCGCCCTGCAATTGCGATTGCATTTCATCAACGTCGCCCGCGTTAAACCGGAACGTTTTCAGATTGGCCAGACTCCAATAGGCTTCGCCATAGGAGGGCTCTAACTCAATGCTTTTGCGATATGCCTGTACCGCTCTCTCCTGTAAGCCGGCAGTCTTCAAGGTATGGCCAAAGCTATGCCATATTTTCGAGTAGCCTGGGTGCTTTGAGATAATGGAATCGTACAACTTGATCGCAGTGTCGCAGTCGCCCAACTTGTTCAAGGCTACTGCCTTGATATTGAGATAACTCAGGTTCTCCGGCTCTATACGAAGCAATACTTCAGCTTGGTCAAGCGCTTGTTCGGCCTTATTCAGGCGATTCAATATCAGTGCGTAATTTTGCCGTGCGAAATGAAAGTCTGGCGCCAATTCGATACAACGCTCCAACAGATTTTCGGCATCGATGTCGCGCCCGAGACGCGCTGCAACTTCGGCCAACATACGAATGGCCGCAACATCGGTTGGATATTGCTTCAGATACGATTTCAGAGAATGTTCGGCTTCAGGGATTTTGCTGTCTGCCAAACAGACGGCCGCGGAGAGCAATTCCGGATCGCTAGCCGAATAGCGAACGTGATTCGCATAAGCCAATTGCGCTTTAGTTTGATCTTCATTGGCAGAAAAATAATCGCCCAGAGATAGCCACGCCTTGGGAAATTCCGGCTTGATGCTCAATGCTTTAAGTAAGGATGCGATAGCAGCTGTGTAGTTTCCAGACCTTGCCAATATCTGGCCCATCTCAAAATGCGCGGCAGCCCAATTAGGCTGGATTTCCAAGAGCCTCGACAGAGTTACCTGAGCGTTTTCCGTATGACCAGTGTTATTCAGCGACAAAGCCAACAGCATGAGTGCATTGGGCTGATCCGGAATAACCTTCAATATTTCTGTCGCCTGCTCGGCAGCCAAGACAGGATCTATCGATAACAATCGAGATGCATGAGCCAGCGCCATTTCCAAATTTGAAACCGTCTCTGGGGAGGCGCTCATTCGTTGATACCAAGCTTACTATTCGTCACGAAAACATAACATAATTCCGCCAGCTTGAGCTTTGGAAAACACCAACAAGGCCATAAAATGTCGCTTTGTTCGAGGTGTGCCCACCACAGTCTTGCACTGGATCAAAAGCCACGCAAAACAAAATCCCCGCCTCTTTCGAGACGGGGATTTGCTTTAAGTAAAACTCTGGCGTTGCCCAACGCTTATTCCGATGGGTAAGTAAGCAAAGAGCTGTTTTGCTTGTTTATGATTGAGTCGCGGCTTTTCCGGCCCAAAAAAAACCCCAGACCTTACGATCTGGGGCTTTTCTTAAATAAAACCCTGGCGTTGCCCAGTATTTGGGCGCACCTACGGTGCCAAAACAAAATCCCCGCCTCTTTGGAGACGGGGATTTGTTTTAAATAAAACCCTGGCGATGACCTACTCTTGCATGGCTTAAGCCACACTACCATCGGCGCGGTTGCGTTTCACTTCCGTGTTCGGGATGGGAACGGGTGGTACCACAACGCTATGTTCACCAGGGAGAGGGTGGAGGGTC
>JAYUWO010000215.1:0-2946 GCA_043753545.1 Arenimonas sp. | reverse complement strand
TGTAATCCACGTTCCATGCCGTCCATTTTTGCAATGGAAGGTGCAATGGTGGCCTTGAACGAAGCCATCTGTGCCCCTGCCAATGGCTGCGGCTTTGGCATGGTGACTTTCAGCGGATTCACTTGCACTTTATTCACGTGAAATTCGTAGTGCAGATGCGGGCCCGTTGCCAAACCGGAAGCGCCGACATAACCAATGGTGACGCCCTGGTTCACGCGTGCGCCCATTTTATATTTTCCGAAGGCCGACATGTGGCCGTACAAAGTGCTGCGGCCTTGTCCGTGATCAAGTACGACTGCGCGGCCATAACCATTTTTCCAGCCAACGAAGCTTACGCGGCCATCGCCAGCCGCCATGATCGGCGTACCGGTGCGTGCAGCGTAGTCGACGCCTTTGTGCATACGCATGCGACCGAGCACCGGGTGGTTACGCATACCAAACGAAGACGATAAGCGGCCGTATTCAATTGGAATCCGCATCAATACTTTTTTCAGTGGCTGGCCATTTTGGTCGAAGTATTCGGCTTGGCCGTTTTTGGTAAAGCGATAGGCGGTATAGGTTTTTCCGCGTGTCACGATGCGGGCGGCCAGCACGGCGCCATTACGCATGCGTTGCCCTTCGCGCCACTGATCTTCGTACACAACGTGGAAGGTATCGCCGTCATTCAGGTCTTCCACGAAATCGATATCGTATTTGAATACATCGGCAAGCTTGTTGATCGATGAGGTCGTCAAACCGGCACGCTTGGCATCGTGCGAAAACGATTTTTCGATGAGGCCCGAAGCAATGGCAACTTCCTGCGCCACTTCGCGCTGGATAATTTTTTCGCTTGCCTTGCCGTCTTCCAGTGTCAATTCAATGCGGGTGCCTTCGTCACGATCAAAACGCAGGGTTTTCAATTCGCCCTTCGCATTGAGTTCGAATGCCAATTCCTTGCCGGGGCCGATTCTGGACATGTCCTTGCGTGCGCCCGGAACCACCATCAATTGACGCATCGACTTTAGCGGGAGGCCGAGTTCTTTGAATACATGAGTCAATGTTTGGCCTCTCTCGACCAGAACGTAATGCCAGCCGCTACCCGCATCGGGATTTTGCGAAGCTTCAGCTTCAGGCAAGGTCAATGACAGATTCTCGCTTTGCTCGATGACGACGGGTTCGCGCATGGCGTTCGCCATTCCAGGAGCGATGGCGATGACCATGGTACCGACGACACTGAAAACGCCGGCAAGGAACCAATGCTCATGAGTCCAGCGCGAAAGCGCACTGCGAATTTTCTGATGTGGCAAAACGAACTCCATCGGCAAAGCCAGTCAAGGCTTAATGAAGGCTAAAGATAACCAAGATGAAAACCCTGAGTCAAACCCTTGTAATTACTGGATTTTTTGTTCATAAAGGTTTAACTTTAACTTAACTTCACGGCTTAACTTTAGTTCGTGATCCAATAGCCACTTTTTAATGGCCCAGGGCCAAGAAATCATGACCAATATTGCAGAAAGTCTTGCCCTGATCGGACGAGGCGCAGAAGAAATACTCAAAATTGAGGAACTTGAGGCCCGCTTGAAATTGGGCCGCCCACTCAGGATCAAGGCGGGTTTCGACCCAACTGCGCCTGATTTGCACATCGGCCATACGGTGCTTTTGAACAAAATGCGCCAATTCCAGGACTTGGGGCATACCGTCATTTTCCTGATTGGCGACTTCACCGGCATGATCGGTGATCCGACCGGCAAGAACGTCACACGTAAACCTTTAACGCGGGAAGATGTGTTGGCTAACGCACAGACTTATGCCGATCAAGTGTTCAAGGTTTTGGACCGGGAAAAGACCGAAGTGCGCTTTAATTCGGAATGGTTCGGCGTTATGACGGCTGCCGACATGATCAAACTCGCTGCGCAACACACGGTTGCTCGCATGCTGGAGCGCGATGATTTCAACAAGCGTTTTAGCGGTCAGCAGCCGATAGCCATTCATGAATTTTTGTACCCGCTAGTACAAGGCTACGATTCGGTGGCGTTGAAAGCTGATGTCGAGTTGGGAGGTACCGATCAGAAATTCAATTTATTGATGGGTCGTGCATTGCAGGAAAACGCCGGCATGCCGCCACAAATCGTACTGACCATGCCACTGCTCGAAGGTCTGGACGGCGTCAACAAAATGGGCAAGTCACTGGGGAATTACATCGGCATCAACGAGCCGGCAAATGATATTTTCGGCAAGACCATGTCGATCTCTGACGAGTTGATGTGGCGCTGGTTTACGCTGCTTTCGTTCGCAAAATCACTTGCCGATATAGAGCAGATGAAGCGTGATGTTGCAGCCGGACAAAACCCACGTGATTTTAAAGTGCAGCTGGCAAAAGAGTTGGTAGATCGCTTTCATGGCGCAGGTTCCGGCGATGCCGCGATCAATCACTGGGATGAAGTGATCAAAGGCGGCGCAGTGCCGACCGATTTGGTTACGCAGGATATTGCCGTGACCGAAGAAGGTATTCGACTCGGTGCAATGCTGCGCGCTGCAGGTTTGGCGCCGTCTGGCGCCGAAGCGAATCGCAAAATTATCGAGCGGGCCGTGCGTATTGACGGCGTCATTGTTGAAGATCGCGAATCGAGTTTCCATGTTGGCCAAAGCTTGTTGTTACAGCTTGGAAAGCGTGGATTTGCGAAAGTGAATCTCGTAAAAGCATGATCGTTTCGTAATTAAGGCTTTCCAAAAACATCCAATATCAGTTAGTATGAGAACCCCTTTGCAGCAAACAGCTGTTTTTCGGCTGTTGTTGTGACGCGGTGCGGCAAAAAAATCGGTTTTCACTATTGACGACCCAGTTTTATGCCCTATAATATGCGGCTACCTTGAGCGAAACGCCTCGGGACGGGTTCTACGGAATCCACGCAATAAGATCTTTGACAGTGTGCGCAGGAAATTTGTGCGGGCGTCTGTAGAGCGGAG
>JAYUWO010000214.1:0-2955 GCA_043753545.1 Arenimonas sp. | reverse complement strand
AAAACTCCGACAAGCAGGCATTGAGATCACATCGCATCGTTCGAAGCTATGTCTTGCGCCAAGGCCGCGTCACGCTGGCGCAGAAGCGTGCATTTACCGATCACTGGCCGTATTACGGGATTGAATATTCCGGCGAGCCGAAGGATTTCAACGCGATTTTTTCCCGTCATGCCGAACAGGTGTTTGAAATCGGTTTCGGCAACGGTGAACAAATGCATTTCGCTGCCACCAACGAACCCGATCGCGACTTTATCGGCGTGGAAGTGCATGGGCCCGGCGTCGGCCGTTTGTTGAATTATCTTGCCGACGATCAATTGAAAAATGCCCGCATCTATCAACACGATGCGGTCGAAGTGCTGAACAACGAAATTGCCGATGCCTCACTGTCGCAGGTCCGGATTTATTTTCCCGACCCCTGGCACAAGAAAAGACATCACAAACGCCGCATGATCCAGCCAGACTTCGTGCAGCTGCTGTGCAGGAAAATCAAACCGGGCGGCCTGCTGCACATGGCGACCGATTGGGAAAACTATGCCGAGCATATGTGGGATGTTTGCGATGCCGAACCCTTGCTTGAAAATCAAAATGGCCCGCGCGGTTTTTGTGCCCGCCCGGAATGGCGGCGACAAACCCATTTTGAAACCCGCGGACTGAAATTGGGCCACGGTGTCTGGGATTTGCTTTACACACGACGTTAGGAGTTTTTGCACCCGAATGGATAGCAGCATCACACCACTGACCGGCGACATGATTCTGGTACTGGGCTTGTCGGCCTTCGTGATGACGATGTTCGTGTTCGAGCGAATTCGCGGTGACGCCACCGCGCTGGTGGTGCTGGTAATTCTTGGTGCAAGCGACCTGGTGCCTTCCACCCAATTGTTTCAGGGCTTTTCCGGTAATGCCGTCATCAGCATTATTGCTTCGATGATCCTGAGTTCGGGGCTGGAAAGAACAGGCGCATTGAATCGATTGGCGGGCTGGTTATTGCGGCGTTCGGACGGACTGGAAGAACGTTTGATTCTCTTTAATTCTGCTGCCGCCGGATTGATCTCCGGTTTCATGCAAAACCCTTCCGTCACGGCGCTTTTTCTACCCGTGGCATCGCGCTTGTCGGCACGCACCGGCATCGTGCTTTCGCGTCTGCTGATTCCGATGGCATCGGCGATTATTTTGGGCAGCGGCCTCACCATGATCGGCAGTTCGCCACTAATCATGTTGAACGACTTGCTGTTGTCGGCCAACGGCAACCTGCCCTCCGGTGTCGCTTTGCTGACACCGTTACCTATGTTCGCGCCACTGCCAATCGGCATCGTGTTACTTGGCGCCGGCCTGATTTATTTCTACACGCGCGGCAAAAAATGGCTGCGCGACGACGAGACCAAGGGCGTGATGCCGAGCACACCGGAAAGTTATTTCGCAAAATCTTACGGCATCGAAGGCGATGTCTTCGAATTGACGATTACCGCTGAAAGCCCGCTGGTCGGCATGCCGGTAGGCGAAGCGGAAGCACAGGCAGGCGCGCCGCTGTTACTGGCCTTGCAAACCGGCAATGAATCGCGACTCGCGCCACCGGCCGACACCGTACTGTGGGTCGGCACCGTGTTGGGCGTGATGGGCGAGCGCGAAAAGGTTCAGAGCTATGCCAAAGAAAACCAGATGAAATTCTCGGCGCGACTGCGTGTGCTGGGCGATCTGTTCAACCCCTCGCATGCCGGTATTTCCGAAGCCGTTATTCCACCGACTTCGCATTTCATAGGCCGCACCCAGGCCGAACTGAGATTACGCAAACGTTTCGGCATCAGCCTGCTGGCGATTCAACGCGGCAAGGAAGTTTTCCGCGACGACATCCGCCAACTGCAGATCCGTGCCGGCGATATGCTGGTTTTTCACAGCATCTGGAAAGATCTGGCGCAGGCCAGCGGCACCCGCGACTTCATCGTCGTGACCGACTATCCGAAAGACGAACATCGCCCACATAAAATAAATTGGGCCATCGGTATTTTCGCCGTCAGCATGTTGCTTGCGCTGACCGCTATCGCCCCACTGCCCATCACGCTGATGGCGGGCGCGGCCACGATGGTATTGAGCGGCGTACTGAATATGGACGAAGCCTACGCTTCGATCAGCTGGAAAACCGTGTTCCTGATGGCTTGCCTGATTCCTTTGGGCTGGGCGATGGACTCCACCGGCGCGGCGAACTGGCTGGCCCAACATACGCTGGATATTTTCGGCAACCGCACGCCCATCTGGGTATTTCAAATTGCCGTCTGTCTTCTCACCACGCTGTTCGGCCTGATCATCGGCAATGTCGGGGCCACCATCATCATGGTGCCCATCGGGATCAACGTGGCACTGGCGGCGGGTGGCAATCCCACCGCTTTTGCCTTGCTGGTCGCCTTGTCGGCCACCAATAACTTCATGAGCCAATCCAATCCGGTCCTGGCCATGATTTCCGGCCCCGCCGGTTATCAATCCCGTGAATTTCTGCGAACCGGTGCACCTTTGACTGCCATGTATCTCGCCATCACCCTGATCAGCGTGAATCTGGTTTTTTAATTCGTCAGACACACCTGTCCGTCGATGATCTCGACCGACACGGCTTTTAGGCTGGCGCCGCGGCATGGCCCCGCAACACATTCACCATTGTCCAAGCGAAACGTTGCACCGTGTGCCGCACAGACCAAGTCGCCGTCTTGCATCAGAAATTTACCTGGCGCGTAGTCCAGCCTGCGTCCGGCATGTGGGCAAATATTCAAATAGGCCTGAATTTCTTCATTGTCACGATAAAGCAAGATGGCTTCATTTTCGCCGTCAATATCGGCATTAAAGACGATGATCTGGCGATTTGGCAACTCTGTGACGGAAATTAACGTTCTGCTTACACTTTTCATTGCGCCGCTCGCCATACTTCGGTTCCGCCTATTTTGACATGCTCTTCATGCCAATATTTATCCA
>JAYUWO010000213.1:0-2971 GCA_043753545.1 Arenimonas sp. | reverse complement strand
AATAATAATCGACTGCCCACATTGCGGGTCGGCGACTAGCTGCATTTTGTTCCTAGTTTTCATACGACGGCCCGCCCACAAAGCGGGCCGTTTTTATTGCGCCAATTTTAAAATTACGTTCAAAAGAGAGAAAACCCCATGTGTTCAATTCTAGGAATTTTCGAGTTATCAGCCGGCATTGATCTGCCGGCTTTGCGGAGTCTGGCGCTGGCGCAGTCGGCCAAACAAAGGCATCGCGGACCGGACTGGAGCGGTGTTTATACCGATCCTGGCGCGGTTCTAGTGCATGAACGTTTGGCCATCGTGGACCCGGCCGGCGGCGCACAACCCTTGCGTTCGGCCGATGGTCGTCTGGCCCTCGCGGTCAATGGCGAGATATACAACCATCGAGAACTGGAACGTGATTTGAAGGCGCCTTATGAATTTCAAACCGGCTCCGATTGCGAAGTCATCAATGCGCTGTACTTGCAGGAAGGTGCAGCATTTTTGCCTAAACTAAATGGCATCTATGCTTTTTGCCTGTGGGATTCCGAGCAGCAAAGCTATCTGATTGCCCGTGATCCGCTGGGTGTGTGTCCCCTGTATCAAGGTCGTGATTCGCAAGGCCGTTTGTGGGTTGCCTCGGAAATGAAAGCACTGGTCGATGTTTGCGAACAAATCGAAGTCTTTCCTCCTGGTCACTATCTCGATAGTCGCGAAGGTGAAATTAAACCGTTCTGGCAACCGCAATGGCGTGACTATGAAAAAACCAAAGGCGTGAAAATGTCGCTGGAAACTTTGCGAAGCAGTTTCGAGCAAGCCGTACATCGGCAGATGATGACCGACGTGCCGTATGGCGTGTTGCTGTCGGGCGGTCTGGATTCATCGCTGGTCGCCGCCTGTGCGATGCGCTTTGCCCGCCAACGGGTGGAAGAAGACGATAAGACCGAAGCCTGGTGGCCGCGTCTGCATTCATTCGCGATCGGTCTGGAAGGTTCGCCTGACTTGGCGGCAGCACAAATTGCTGCTGACGCGCTCGGCACGATTCATCACGGTTTTAAATACACGATTCAAGAGGGACTGGACGCGGTTCCCGAGGTTATACGTCATGTCGAAACCTATGACGTCACCACGATCCGTGCCTCGACACCGATGTATTTACTGGCGCGCCGCATCAAGGCGATGGGCGTGAAGATGGTCTTGTCGGGCGAAGGTTCCGACGAAATTTTCGGTGGTTATCTGTATTTCCATAAAGCGCCGTCGGCATTTGAATTCCATCAGGAAACCGTTCGCAAAATTGACGCACTGCATTTATTCGATTGCGCCCGCGCCAACAAAGCCATGGCCGCCTGGGGCGTGGAAGCCCGCGTGCCGTTTCTGGATCTGAAATTTATCGATACTGCGATGTCATTCGATGCCGCCGATAAAATGGTGAAGCCCGGCGGCATGGAAAAAAGAATTCTGCGTGAAGCCTTCGATGGTGCATTGCCGGATTCGATTCTGTGGCGCCAGAAAGAACAGTTCAGCGACGGCGTCGGCTATGGCTGGATTGATTCGCTGAAGGCTTTGGCGGAATCGACCATCACCGATACCGAGCTGGAATTGGCAAAGTCGAGTTACGAAATCAATCCGCCGCAAAGTAAGGAAGCCTTGATGTATCGTCGAATTTTCGATGCACAATTTCCGAATCCGGCCTGTGCGAAAACGGTGCAGGGTGGAAAATCGATTGCGTGTTCGTCGCCAGCGGCGATTGCCTGGGATGCCAGCTTTGCCAACGCCGCTGATCCATCGGGCCGTGCGGTGAAAGGCGTACACGAAAAGGCATTGTGATTTACCCGTAGGAGCCCGCTCTGTGTACTAAGCGCAGCGAAGTACACACAGAGCTGGCGATGTTTGCGCGACGATCGCCAGCTCAATGCATTTCGCTTTGCTCAATACTGAGCGGGCTCCTACGAAGTACTCACATCATCTGGCTGATAATGCCCCAGAAGCTCATGACTAGCAGTGCTATTAGCGCCAGAGCCCCGACCATGAATCCCATGCCGCGTTTTTTCGCATCGGCGATATAGCCAAACACATACCAAAGACGGCCAATCAGCCAAGCATAGCCAAGATAGGCAGCATATTGTTCGTTGGAATATATCGTCGCGAGCCATAACAGCGGCAGAAACATGACGGTCTGTTCCAGCGTATTTTGATGTGCGCGAAATGCACGCTCGAAATCGGGATGACCAGTGATGGCGGGCGCATGGATCTGATATTTGCCGCGCGCCCGACCGACGAAATACATGGCTATCGTAATTACGACGACGGTTAAAGCGGTAATCAAAGCGGCTTGCAGATGCATAATGCTTCCTGAAATGCGCCGATAAGGCGTGATGCGGTACTCTAAGCGTCAAGCAGGGCAAAGCCAAGAGTCAGAACCGCCATGAATAGCGAAAAAAATCCCGAGGTCATGATCGCCGAGATGAAAAACTGGCTCGAGAAGGCCGTTATCGGCTTGAATCTTTGTCCGTTTGCCAAGGCGGTGCATGTGAAGGAGCAGATTCGCTACGTGGTGTCGAATGCACAGAATGAGGAAGAATTACTGGCCGATCTGCTGGATGAATTGCAGCAGTTATACGATGCCGATGCCGACAAGCTCGAAACCACTTTGCTGATTCATCCCTACGTGTTGACCGATTTTCTAGACTACAACGATTTTCTCGAAGTGGCCGATGCGGCCGTCTCGGAACTTTCGCTTGACGGAGAAATTCAGGTCGCCAGTTTTCATCCGGATTACCAGTTTGCCGAAACACGATATGAAGATGTCGAGAACTACAGCAATCGCGCGCCGTATCCCTGTTTGCATTTATTACGGGAAAACAGCGTAGAAAGAGCCGTTGCGGCATTTCCCGAGGCGGAAAAAATCTACCAGAAAAATATCGATACGCTCAAAGAATTAGGCGCGGAAGGCTGGAAGAAGTTGTGGGTGTAGGGTGCCGCCTATGGC
>JAYUWO010000212.1:0-27328 GCA_043753545.1 Arenimonas sp. | reverse complement strand
TGATCATCAAGGACGCGATTGCCGATGCGTTCCTGCAGCAAATTTTGTTGCGTCCGGCAGAATACGATGTCTGCGCCACACTGAACTTGAACGGCGATTATTTGAGCGACGCGCTCGCCGCACAAGTGGGTGGTATCGGTATCGCACCGGGTGCCAACATCAACTACGTAACCGGCCATGCCGTGTTCGAAGCTACCCACGGGACCGCGCCGAAATATGCCGGTCTGGATAAAGTGAATCCGGGATCGGTGATTTTGTCCGGTGAAATGATGCTGCGTTACATGGGCTGGACCGAAGCTGCCGATGCCATCATCGCATCGATGGACAAGGCGATTGCCAACAAGCGCGTCACTTACGATTTCGCCCGCCTGATGGAAGGCGCGACTGAAGTGAAATGCTCGGAATTCGCCGATGAAATGATCAAGCAGATGTAACTATTGCTGCATGATTGATATAAGAAAAGAGCCGCGAAAGCGGCTCTTTTCCGTCGTAGGAGCGTCCTTTAGGCGCGACAAACCTCGCCAGATCTATCGCGCCTAAAGGACGCTCCTACGGGCAGAGCAGGATTTCCCTACAAGTAATTCTTTTGTTTTCCGATGTCTGTTAATCGCTGCTTGAGTAAGCTGATCAAATGGAAAACATTGAAGACAAATCGTCCGGCACAAACGCACTGAGAAAAGCGCGATGGTCAAATCCAAGACAGATTTATTCCATTACAAGCGTTTGTATGGCTCGCGAGAAAGTATTCGCCAATTATCAGAATGCCCGGCTTGCCGCGTACGTCTTAAACAGCAAAAAACTCTGGCCCGATGCCAAATGTCTGGCTTGGGCTGTAATGCCTGATCACATACACATGTTGATTGAGCTTGGAGATAAAGAGCCTCTGTCTCTGGTCGTACAACGAATCAAATCATTGCTTGCGGTGGCAATTAATCAAGAAAGAAACAAAAGGCAGCCTGTGTGGCAGCGTGGATATTACGATCACGCGATCAGAACCGATGAAGATGTGCTTAAGGCGGCAAAATATATCGTCAACAATCCAATCCGTGCAGGACTTGCCGTGAACATTGGCGATTATCCCTACTGGTCGCTTATGGATGAATGGTTTTCTGGCGAACATTTCACCTTGCCGTAGGAGTGTCCTTTAGGCGCGAAAAACCCCGCCAGATCTATCGCGCCTAAAGGACGCTCCTGCCAGGGAAGCTAGATTTCTTTAACGGTAGTTCCAAAAAACTGCGGCAACTTTATTTTTTCCAGAATCAGCATCATCGATACAATCACCAGACCCATGCCGACCAGACTCAGCAGCGTCGGATGTTCCTGCAGAAACAGCACACCCCAGATCAAGGCAAATACCGGCACCAGCAAAGTGACCGTCACGGCGCGGGTACTGCCGACATCGTGCAACAGTTTGAAGTAGAGGAAGTAGGCCACGCCGGTGCAGAGTACGCCTAACGGTATCAACATTAGCCACGGCGTCATCTCAACCGTCGAAGGTACCGGACCACCGATAATCAATACGGGCAGCAAGGCCAGCGTCGCGCCCAGCAAACTACCGGTCGCCACGGCCATGGGATCGACATTGGAAAAGCGTTTGCGTATTTCCATCGCACTAAATGCATAGAGTGCGGCCGCAGCCATGCCGGCGAGGACGCCGAGTGCCGTTGCCAAGGTCATTGGCAGACCGCCAAAACCGACAATCATCGCAACACCCACAATTCCCAGCGAGACGCCGGCAAATTTGCCGAAGCTCGGTCGTTCGCCCATCACCCAAAACAGCAACACGCTGAATAGCGGCACCATCGAATTCAATACCGCCGTCACGCCGGCCGGCAAGCTGATACTGGCGTAGGCAAACAACCAGAACGGCAAAGCCGAATTGATAAACCCGATCCAGATATAGGCACCGGCATGTTGCCGAAGATGCAAAGGCTTGCGAATCGCCAACATGACGATCACCAATACCAGTGCGCCCAGCGTCAGGCGGCCTGCCGCAACCCAGTTGGGGCCAAGTTCCGGCACGGCGACGCGCTGGAACAGGAAAGAACTGCCCCAGATCATGGCCAAAAGAATCAAACGAAGTGTGGAAGCGAAGTTCATGACAGACCTTTAATGCAGCGCAATGTTACGAAATAGTGTGTGATGGAAAACCGAATAGATATCCGGAACCTCCACTTTGATAATCGCGGGGGCATATCAAGTACAGGGAATTCCCATGTACTTACTTGACGAGTTGGCAAGATACGCCCAGAGTTGCCCCTTGAAAATCGCATTGTTCTCAATCAAGCCTTGAGCAGAATTCAAGATGAGCAAACCCGCACTGCAATGGATTCCCGGCTTTATGCACACCGCCCGCAGCGGCAATATGACGCGAGCTGCTGAACAGTTGAACGTTACGGTCAGTGCACTCAGCCACCAAATGCGCCGTTTGGAAGAGCGCATGGGCCGGCGATTGATGGAACGCGGCGCCCGCGGCATTCAGCTTACCGCTGATGGACAGGCGCTTTATCAAAAGCTCGAACCGCATTATCAAGCCATTGAAGAATTGCTGAGTCCGCATACACAGGAGCAAGGCAATAGCCTGACGATCAGTTCTCTCGGCTCACTCGTCAATGCTTGGCTATTGCCGCGGCTGGGTGATTTCGTCCGCCAGCATCCGGATATTCAGATTAATCTGGACTCATCTGTGCGCATGGTCGATTTCGACAAGGAATTGCATATCGATGCCGGCCTGCGTTTCGGCATGGGCAGCTGGGCGAATTTGGAATCGCATTTTCTGCTCGATGAATGGATCAGCCCGGCAGCGAGTCCGGCGCTGCTCAAACAATTGGGCAGGCCCGCTCTAAGCGAGCTGCATAAATGTCCGTTGATCGATGATCCTGCCGGTCGCTGGCAACGTTGGTTCAAGCATTTCGGGCTGCCGCAACCCAAGCGCTATGTTGCCAAGTTCAGCGAGGCTGAAAGTGCGCATCGTGCGGCGGCCGAGGGCGTGGGCATCGTGCTGGCAAGGCATACTCTCGCAGCACCTTTTATCCAGTCCGGGCGTTTGCGTTATATCGGCAAGCAAAAACTGCCATCGGAATATGCGTATTATCTTGTGTACCCGAAACGCTCTGAGAACCATCGCGGCCTGGCGCATTTCAGGCAGTGGCTGGAAACCCAGGTGACGCCCAACGCGCAGGAATCGATCCATAAAAAATGACTATCGCCCAATCGCCGTACTCCGAAATTGACCCATTGGCACTACCGAGCGCGGTAGCGATTCGCGATGCATTTCTTGATTACAACCTGCAGTTTTCCACCATTACCAAAAAATCCAAACAGCGGTTTGAACAACGCGACTGGGCCGGCTCGCGCGAGGATGCCATTGCCCGCATCGAACTCTATGACCAATGCATCGCGACCATCAGCGACAAACTCAGCGACCGGATGGCGGACCAATCCAACAATGCCATTTTGTGGCAGGGTATTCGCCAGGCTTATGAGCAACTGATTTCGCCCTTGCTGGATCGCGAACTGTTCAAGACATTTTTCAATACGCTGACTCGGCGATTTTTCAAAACCCGTGGCGTCAATGCCGACATCGAATTTATTGCGCTGGCGATCGAACCGACTGACAGCATCACGCATCCGGTCGCGCGACATAATTATGTATTGTCAGAAAGTTTGGCCTCGCTGTTTGAGCGCGTACTCGCCGATTATCCCTTCTCGGCTCGCTATCAAAATGCCCAGACCTGCGCGAAAAAAATTGCCGACACCCTGCAGGCTCGATTCAAACAATGGCCGGAGCCTGCCGTGCTGGCGGTGGAATTGCTGGACACGGTTTTTTATCGCGAACGTCGTGCTTATCTAGTTGGCCGTGTTTTAGGTCGCGAAAATTATGCTCCCTGCATCATCGCTTTAGTCAACGAAGAAGGCGGCATACGGGTTGATGCCGTCATTACGACACGACAACATGCCGCGGTTCTATTCGGCTATACCCACAGCTATTTCCATGCCGATTTGCCGACCGTCGGCGATGCCGTGGTTTTTCTGCGTACCTTGCTGCCCGGAAAACCGATCGATGAAATCTATACCGTGCTTGGCCGCGCCAAGCAAGGCAAGACCGAGCGTTATCGTCACTTCTTTCGTTATCTTGGCGACCATCCAGAACAAAACTGCACTCATGCCGACGGTGAGCGTGGCATGGTGATGGCGGTGTTTACGCTTCCGGGCTATCCCTTGGTCTTCAAGCTGATTCGAGACAAATTCGCCTATCCGAAAAATATTGCCCGCGAGCAGGTGCTGGAAAAATATCATCTGGTATTCAAGCACGACCGCGTCGGGCGGTTGATCGATGCGCAGGAGTACCGCTTCTTGCGATTTCCACGCGACCAGTTTACCGAAGCGATGCGGGATGAATTACTGAAGGAATGCAGCGAGTCGGTCAGCGAGAGTGGGCAGCACGTTGTTATTCATCACTGCTATGTCGAACGCCGTTTGCGGCCACTGAATTTATACGTGCGAGAAATGTCGGATGAACTCGCGCTGGCCGCGATTCTCGATTATGGACAAGCGATCAAAGACCTGGCGCGCAGCAATATTTTCCCGGGCGATCTATTGCTGAAAAATTTCGGTGTCACCCGGCACGGCCGCGCGATTTTTTATGATTACGACGAACTTTGCCTGGTCACCGAATGCCGCTTCCGCAAATTGCCGGAAGCAAAAAACGACGAGGAAGAAATGCATCACGGCGCCTGGTATTACGTGGCCGATAACGATGTCTTTCCGGAACAGTTTCCGCGCTTCCTTGGCCTAAGTCCGGAGCAGCGCGAAGCCTTGCTGGCAACGCATGGTGAAATATTCGATGCGGCCTGGTGGCAGAAAATCCAGAGCGATATCCGTGCCGGCATATTCACCGACGTTCCGCCGTATCCAGACCGGCTTCGGCTGGCCGTGTAGGCCGGATGGCACATCAAGTTCACATCTTCTTATGTTTTTATGCGTTATCGTTAAGTCATGAACTCTCTCGGGGAAATCGCAATGAAAAAGCTCTTACTCGCTCTGGCTTGCGCCAGCATCATTACCGCCTGTCAGTCCAATAGCGACAGCAAAGCCGACGTTAAGCAGGACGCGGTACAGTTTGATTCCGCTATCACCACCGCATTGGCAGGCGAGTGGCGTTCGCCGGAAAACAAGGCAAGAGACCAATACCGGCATCCCCGGCAGACCCTGCAGTTTTTTGGTGTAGGTCCCGACAAAACCGTGATTGAAATTACTCCCGGTGCCGGCTGGTACACCGAAGTGCTGGCACCGATGCTGAAAGAAAAGGGCCGCTACGTTGCCGTTCTCAACGACGCAAGCAAAATGCCGAACGAACGCAGTCAGGCGTTTTACGGCAAGATGAATAGCACTCTGAAAACCAGAATCGCCGACAATGCGGACGTATTCGGCACCCCTGCTTTTGTTGAAATCGATCCCGCCGCTCCTGTATTCGGCGAAACCGGCTCGGCCGACATCGTACTGACTTTCCGAAACGTCCATAACTGGGTCATGGCTGATCAGGAAGCGGCCATGTTCGAAGCATTCTTTGAAGTGCTGAAACCAGGTGGCGTACTTGGCGTTGTCGAGCATCGTGCACAGGCCGATGCCGAGTTTGAAAAAATCAAGAAGAGCGGCTACCTGCCGGAAGAATATGTCATCAATCTGGCATTGAAGGCAGGCTTCGTTCTGGATGCACGCAGTGAAATCAATGCCAATCCAAAAGATACCAAGGATCATCCAGGCGGCGTCTGGAACTTGCCGCCTACCCTCTCGCAAAAGGAAAAAGACCGCGAAAAGTTTGTGGCCATCGGTGAAAGCGATCGCATGACACTGCGTTTTAAAAAACCTTTGTAATCTTGATTGTAGGACGGACGGAAGTCGGGGCATGGTGGTTGTCCCGACTTCCGGTCCCGACTTCCGTCGGTCCTACAATGTCTTGCGGCGATTCAACACGCCAAACCAGACAAGCCCCCATGTAATCGCGCCTGTACCCAATAGCGAACCCCACATAATGGCTTGAGCGGTCACTCCCCAACCATTCCATGTCTGTTTTAACGCCGCCATCGCGAGCAAGATGCATGCGCCGCCATTGCTGATTACACCGACCCAAATAATCGTTTGCGGATATTGATTTCGCAACGTGTCACATAAACCAAAAATGTAAGCCAGCACCAACGCCGCATAAGCCATGCCAAGCAAGCGAAGAAACAGCTGCGGCTCCGGCACCGGGAAGCCGAGTAATTTCAACCATGCTGCCGGAAACAACAAAAGCGGAATACACCAGATCAATGTCGTCAGCACAATCTTGATTATCAATATTCGCGACAGGGCTTTCATGGGAACCATCCTCGACTAAACGACTTCGCCGGTTTGCAATTTCCACAAGGACGCATAAATTTTATCCTGCGCCAGCAAATCTTCATGGCGCCCTTGCTCGACCATCTGCCCATTATCGATCACGAAAATATGATCAGCGTTGCGTACGGTAGACAGGCGATGCGCCACGATAATAGTGGTGCGGTCTTTCGATACGCGAGCTAGTGACCGCTGAATCGCCGCTTCGGTTTCGTTATCGACTGCCGAGGTGGCTTCATCGAGAATCAATACCGCAGGATTGCGATAAAGAGCTCGCGCCAGGGCAATCCGTTGTCGCTGTCCGCCTGATAGTTGCGAGCCGCGTTCGCCCACTTCACTTTCCAGTCCTTTTGGCAAACTGGCAATGAATTCACTCGCTTCGGCGGCATCCGCAGCATTTTCAATGGCGCGATGGTCCGCGTCCCGTTCGCCGTAGGCGATATTGTCGGCAATGCTGCCGTCGGTCAGAAACAGATCCTGCGCCACATAACCGAGTTGCTTGCGCAACAGGGAAGCATCGATATCGGCAATATTCTGGCCATCAAACAGAATGCGGCCTTGATCGGGTGAAATGAAACGCAGCAATAATTTGAGCAGCGTACTTTTTCCGCTTCCGGTGCCACCAACAAACGCAACGGTACTACCGGCAGGAATATCGATATTGATATCGCGAAGTGTCGGCGTATCGGCATAGGCGAAAGAAATATTCTCGAATTTCAGCGCGCCTTTTATGGCAAGTGAAAATTGTTGGCTGCCTTGTTTCGGGAGTTCGGTTTGCAGTAGATCCATTACCCGATTTACCGACGCCATCGCCCGCTGATACAGATCGGTCATATCGGCCAAGCGCGTCATTGGCCATAACAAACGCTGGGTCAAATAGACCAGTACGGTGTAACTGCCGACACCCAGTTTTCCCTGCAGACAAAGATACCCACCATACAACAAGGTCACGACGAAACCCGCCATCACCGCCATCCGGATCACCGGGGTAATCGCGGCAGAAAAGCGAATTGCATCGGCATTGCGCTTGCGGAATTCATTCGATGCCACACGCACATGTTCGGCTTCAAAAGCCTCGGCGGTGTAGGCCTGGATGGTCGCCATGCCGGCAAGATTATTATTCAGACGATTGGATACCGTGGCAGCCGCTTCGCGCGCAGCAGCATAACGCGGATATAAACGTCGTTGAAACCAGAACGCGCCGAATAGAATCATCGGAATCGGCAGCAGTGCGAGTACGGCCAGATCGGCGGTCAGAACAAAAAATACCGCGCCGACCAGCAGGGAAGAAACGAACACCTGAATCAAATCATTCGCACCGGTGTTGAGAAAACGTTCGATTTGATTGACGTCCTCGTTCATCAAGGCCATCAAGCGGCCGCTGCGTTCACGATGGATAAAGTCCGGCGGCATTTTCTGCAGGTGGGCATACGCCGCTTGTCGCAACTCGTGTTGCATATCCTGCGCGAGGCCACGCCAACGCAACGCATACAAATATTCAAACAGAGATTCAAACACCCATACCAGAACCGTTAACGCCGCCAATGCCCAAAGTTGATCCATTGGATCCATCACGCCCAGTTTGGCAATGAAAGAATCTTTCTGGTTGACCACGACATCGACTGAAACGCCGATCAGGATTTCCGGCAACACATCGAATACTTTGTTGCAGACGGAAAATAGGCTGCCAAGAAGGATATTTCTGCGATACGGTTTGGCGAAATGGAGCAAACGACGCAGCGGATGAGCGCTCGGTTGGGCGTTATTCATCGAATTAACCAAAAAAGAACTGCAAGTATTGTCTCACGCCGTTACACTGGGTGAATGCTGATTGCTTTCAATAAGCCCTACGACGTGCTGTGCCAGTTCACTGACACCGAAACGCCTGCACGTACCACGCTGGCCAATTTCAATATTCCTTCGGATGTGTATGCTGCCGGTCGTCTGGATTTTGATTCGGAGGGCATGTTGCTGCTGTCCGATGATGGCGCCCGTATTGCCCAGATCAGTTCGCCGAAATTCAAATGGCCGAAAACCTATTTGGTGCAAGTCGAAGGCGTGCCGACCGACGAACAAATCAAGGCATTGGCCAAAGGCGTCAAATTGAATGACGGCATGACCTTGCCGGGACAGGCACGCGCACTGGAAAAGGCACCCGATTGGCTATGGCCTCGCGATCCACCGGTACGTCATCGCAAAACGGTGCCCGATAGTTTTATCGAGCTCACTATTCGCGAAGGTCGCAATCGTCAGGTGCGACGCATGACCGCCGCCGTGGGTTTGCCGACACTACGTTTAGTACGCATATCCGTAGGCCCACACAATCTCAATGGTCTTGCTCCCGGCCAATGGCGTATCGAAACTGAAAGCTGATTTTTCAATACGCAGTTTTTTGCCGCTACAAGACTTGCTGTAGACTCGGCACCTCAAAACAAGACCACGCAGGAGTATTCATGTCGGATCAGGGCAGGAGCTCACTTACATCACAGAAGTTTTTCGCGCCGGCTTTTATCTTTGCATTGGCCGGCATGATGCTGCACCCGGCATTTTTTATCGCGTCCCTGATTTGCCTGACACTCGCCATGCCGACAAGCAATCAAAGAATCCTTATGGCCGCCGTTTCCGTGCTTTTCATGATGATGTGGTTCGGCTACAGCGTCGGGAAAGATCTGGCACTTCGCGACAATCAATTGAAAGCCAGCAGCCCGCAAAACAGGCCCTGATTATTGCGGCGCGACTACCGGTTTCTTGCGTACGAATATTTTCTTGAACAGCTGCACTGCCAGCAACACGACAATGCCGGCGAGAATGCCAACAACGGCATCGCCGACCCACGTCATCAATGTAGCCATACCGCCGGTTTTTGCGGCGATGTCCTGAACCACATTCTGCACGGCAGGAATGCTGTGCACGAGAATGCTGCCGCCGACCAGAAACATGGCGGCTGTCCCGGCGATCGAGAGTGTTTTCATCAGGAATGGCGCAAACCACAGTATTAGTCTGCCGAGCGACCGTTTAAAACGTGCCCAGGCATTCACGCCTTTTTGTTCGAGCAGATAGACGCCGCCATCATCGAGTTTGACGATGCCGGCCACCAGGCCGTAAACGCCGATGGTCATGATGATGGAAATCAGCGTGAGAACAGTGATTTGTCGACTGAAGGCTTCGCCTGCCACGGTGCCCAAAGTAATCACGATGATTTCCGCCGACAGGATGAAATCGGTTCGAATCGCACCCTTGATTTTGTCTTTTTCAAAAGCGACCAGATCGGCATCATTGACCAGCGCTTTCAGCATGTCTTTGTGATGCTTCTCGTCTTCGGCATCGTCATGCAGGAATTTGTGGGCGATTTTTTCGACGCCCTCGAAACACAGAAACGCACCGCCGACCATCATCAGCGGCGTAATCAGCGGGATATTGATGCCTTTCGAATGCAGCCAAAATTCGAGCGCACTAATCGCCAACGCGGCCGGTACCAGAATCAACTTGTTGATCGCCGAGCCTTTTGCTACCGCCCATACCACGGGCAGTTCGCGATCGGCGGCTACACCAGCCACTTGCTGGGCATTCAACGCGAGATCATCGCCCAATACGCCGGCGGTTTTTTGCGTGGCGACTTTCGTCATGACCGATACGTCGTCCAGCAACGTGGCGATATCGTCAATTAGGGCAAGCAAGCTGGATCCGGCCATGATGAATACTGTTTTATTAATGTGGGGTTGTTGTTGGCATTTTACCTGATGGATGTTGAAGCGGTATTCAAACTATCCGCTCAGGGCTTGATGGGTCGTATCCGCGCTAGATTTGGGTTACTCGTAACTTGCACTACTCACGCGCCAACTATTATCGGCATTGCGGCTGAGCGTGAAGATGCCCTTGAAATGATCCTGATCACCGGTACGGACATTCTTGAAGCGGCTTTCGTAACGGAAATTATCGAGTGCACCTTCCACTGCGCCTTTCAGTTCCTTCAGCGGATTATTGCTTCTACGTTTTTCCTGATCACGCTCTTGTTCGCGTTTCAAATCCAGCGCCTGCACGATGACATCGCCATCGGCGGTATAGGTGAAATCGAATTCGGCATCGACCCGATATTGTTCCGGCTCGCTATCGACCACTTTCACCAGATTGCTGAATACGAAATTTTCCGGCTGGATGAATTCCTGTGGATACTCTTTTTCCTGCAGCATGTAGCCGGCAATCGCCTTTTGCATCGCGCTTTCACTCGGACGCATCACACTGCAAGCGGCAAGCAGGGACAACAGGATTGCCACTGCCGCCAGACGAAACTTGGACATCGTTTTTCCTTTATTTGCTGCGGGCATCCTGGATGATTTTCGCGATATGCGCTTCGCCCTGCTCGATTAATTCATGCGGGGTGAATTGAAATCCGCATAACACCATCGCTTCTCCCACGGCCCAGTCGAGTTGGTCCTTGGTAAACTTGCGTGCGCCCGCAATGATGCCGACTAGAGCCTGATCGCTCGGCACGGGGCCTTCCTGAGGTGGCTCATTGGAAGCAGTCTTGCCGCCCGACATTGCCGGTTTTGGTGCAGCCACGGCTGCCTGTAACCATTGAATACGCGCCAAAGCCGTGGCAAATCTGTCTGAGGTGTCGTCGAGTTGCGGAACCGCCGACGCCAATGCGCCCAACAAGGCATCGCGTTCGGCCTGGACCGCGTCCTGTTGTTTTTTCAGTGTGGCCTGGGCTTCTTTCAGGCTTTGAACTTCGCTACCCAGCTGAAGAAGTTCGGCTGTCGGATCGACCATGGTCTTGGTGTCGAGAAAACGCATCACGTCCTTGCCCATTTTTTCGTAAAGATCCGGATGCGAGAATTTCAAATCGCGAGCCGCACGTTGCCAGGCAAGGCCGACCTGATTCGTCGTCGAACTTTTGTTTGCACCAATCGCCGGTTCGGTTGGCAATGATTCGGGATTGGCGTTGGCACTGGCTATTTTCGCAATGGCGGCATCGAGCAGGTCACACATCTCGGTTTTGTGAAAATCCTTGATGTGCTTTCGCAACTCAATCCGGCAATCAATCAGCAAGGTGCGAATTTCTTTCATAAGCGAATGTTAGGCAGACTCGGTGTCGATGACCAGAGTCATTGTGTCACAGGCAAGCCGCAAGACGACCCCAGCGCTGGTTTTGCCTTGAAATAGCGGCACTTAGACTGGCCTGGCTGGCGCAAAGCTCGATCTCGTTTCGCGCTCGGGTCAAGCCGGTATAGAGCAGTTCGCGCGACAGCACGCGGTGGCTGGCATCGGGAAGTACCAGCAATACCCGGTCGAATTCGGAGCCCTGCGCCTTGTGGATGGTGATGGCGAACGCATCTTCATGGGCGGGGAAATTAGCGGGATGCCAGGCTTTCAGGCCGGTTATCGTCTCAACCCATATCCGCAGAGCGCCGCCTTCGTCAGGCCAGCAAAGGCCGATGTCGCCATTGAACAATTGCTCGCGCGGCGTATTGCCGGTGACCAGACACAGGCGACCTTGGTAAAAATCGGTGTCGGTTTTTTTCATCAGGCTATCGGCAATAAAACGGTTGATGGCGATACTGCCCGCTCCGGTTTCGCGCGCCGCACACAGCACCCGAAATTCCTTGCTCGTTGCCAGCGCGTGTTCCAGCGAAGGGGCTTGCTGGACTTTTCGGTAATGCGAGACCGCCTGGCGCCGGAGGATATCCTCAAGCCCGCCAACACTGACGCTTTGCCAATGCAGACCACGATAGCTGGACGCTTGCAGCCCCTGGATAAATTGCGCGCTATTGCCCGATAACACCGTCTGCGCGGCGATACCGATATCGGTGTTGCCCGCCTGTCGGTAAACCCGGTCCAGATGCACGCGATGCTGTTCGTGATCCGGCCGCTTCGCGATGGCTTCGCAACAGGCACGCAATACATTGCCGGTTTCCACCGAAGGCAATTGATCCGGATCGCCGACCAGAATCAAGCGGGCTTGCACGGGCAGGGCTTCCAGCAATTTGCACATCAGCGGCAAGTCGATCATCGAGGCTTCATCGACGATCAGGACATCCAGCGGCAGCGGATTTTTTGCATTGTGCTGAAACTGCACCGAGTTTGGTTTACTGCCCAATAAGCGATGCAATGTTTTCGCCTCGATCGGTTCGGCGAGCGCAAGCTCTGGCGATGCCATTGCGATACGCAGCGATTCGCCCAGACGCGTGGCGGCCTTGCCGGTCGGCGCTGCCAATCCGATTCGTAATGTTCTGGCATTTCCATTGACCTGGTTTTGATTGGTTTGATAGTGCAGCAACTGCAGCAAGCGACTGATGGTCGCGGTTTTTCCAGTGCCCGGACCGCCGGTCAACAGGAAAAATACCGATTCGCAGGCACGCTTTGCCGCCATCGCCTGTGCCGAGCTGTTGTCGTCGGAAAATAAGGTCGTCCAAAATTGCAACACATTGGCAGACAGCGGCGTGGCATCGATCGCGAGTCGTTGCCGTAACGCCTCGGCCACACGAGTTTCGTAATCCCAGTACCGTTGCAGGGCAATCGACCTATCGTCGAGCACGAGAACCGTGTTTCCCGACTGCGCTTTTCCCGCCCAGTCGGAATCAGACAACACGGCAAAAAATTCATCCGCGTCCGGCAGGTCGATTGCCGGATTTGTGCTGGCTTCGGCGAGCAGTTCCTTGAACTTATCCAGTGGCAGACAACTATGCCCAAGGCTATGGGCCTTTGATGCCAGCGCCGCCGCGATACAGACCAACTCCGGGGTGTCCGGCACAAGCCTTTGCAAACTCATCGCAAGAGCATGATCCACATCGCGGATATGTTGGGATTTCATCAGCGAGAACAATCTCGACAAGCTCATAAGGCAAGCTCCTCAAGCGGGTGCAGCAGAGTTTCCAGTGCTTCGATCAAGCCGCGATCAAAGCGCAGGGCAACCACCCCTTCGTCGCTCGCGATATCGGCCTTCAATCCGCGGCAAAATAAATAACGAATGCCGCCGATATGCTTTTCGTAATCGTAGGCGGATTGCAAACGGAATTTGCACCAGCGATGCAAGGCCAGGGTGTAGATCAGTGCCTGAAAATCATATTCGCTGTCGCGCATCGCTTGCCGGCATTCTTCGACATCATAGGCAGGCAGACGATTGGATTTGTAATCACAAATATAGAAGCGGCTGCCATGTTGATAGATCAAGTCAATCTTGCCGGTCATCAGGCCACTGAGCTGGCGCAAAAACGCAAACTCCCTTCGCTCCGACAAAATACCGTGCGCTTTCAGCAAGGCCAGCAAGTCCTGACTATCGCAGGCACGCAGGGAAAAATGAAATTCCATTTCATTCAAGCGTGCGTGCTCCGGCAAATCGCATAGCCGCACAGCTTCTGGCAAGACGGCGTGCAAGGTGTTGAACACCAGCGGGCTCAGTTGCGCGCTGCCGGCTGGTAATTCCTCCTGTCGATAACCATGTCGTTGTAATGCCTGCTGCACGATGGGCGATTGAGATTCCGGCGGATTCGATGGATCCGTATGTTCACGCCAGGCATCCACGTCGACATTTTCCAGCACCTGATGCAGGGCATTACCAAACGCCACGCCGGCAAAACGCTTGTCGAAAATCTCTTCGGAAACGGTGACCAAGTGGTTCGCCAATTCGGTTTCGTCGGCTGCGGCACTGACACTGGGGCCGTGATAGTGGCTGCCATAGGTAAGTTGGGAAAAACTCAGTACGCGCCAATCTTGTTGCAGATGCCTTGATGGCGTAGCGAGCGGAACAATAGCCGCGACGGTGTTGTCACGGAATCGTGAAAGCGGCTTTTTTTGACCCGCCAGTTCATCGATCAGGATATGCGGATTGCTTTGACTGATTTTTTCCAGACGCAAGCGATAATCCGCATGGGGGGGTGTTTTTATTTCGTCTTTTGCATTTCTGAAAAGTAGCGAAGACAGTCCGCTGGTATTGGCCTGACTCACCAGCCCACAAGCTACCCAGCAATAATATTGTGCCCGGGTCAGACCGACATACAGCAGACGAATCTGCTCGGCGATATGTTCTTCCGCCGCCTTTGCCTTGATCGTTTCAACCAGTTCCTTGTTGCTTCCGCCATATACCATCGCATGCGAGATACGCCGATGCTGTTCGTGGTAATTCAGCAGACTCAGGCCCGCTCCGGTTTTTATGGTTTTGCCGACATTGGCAAACGGCATGAACACCAGCGGAAATTCCAGACCTTTGCTTTTATGCAGCGTGAGAATTTTTGCCCGCTTCTGGTCGGAATCCAGTCGCAACATGTTTTCTTCATCGACACTTGCCTCCTGCAGCGCCCGGCCTAGCCAACGCAGGCATTGCTCGGGGCCGAGATTCAAGGTACTCGCTTGCTGTAGCGTTTCGGCCAGTTGCAGATAATTGCTCAGGCGACGCTCGCCATCATCGAGCGACAGAATTTTGGGGGCAGCTGTCGCACAGACTTGCGTGAGCAGACTTAACACGCCCTGTCTAGACCACAGCTCGCGATATTGCACGGCGAGATCGGCGCTTTGCGTTGCCGCCACCACATCGGCATCGAGTTGCAGAATTTGTTCGGCCTGATACCCCAGCAACACGGTCGACAGGGCACCACGCCAACGCGATGTATCCTGATGCTTGATCAGGGCATCGAGCAACACGAATATTTCGCGCGCTTCATTCGTAGCGAACAAACTTTCCTGGCTGCTGATGACGCTGGCAATTCCGCAGGCCGACAATGCCGTTTGTATCTGCAGGGCTTCTGCATTTTTGTTGACCAGCACGGCGATATCACGCGCCTGCACGCCGCGCATGTCGCCGGTCTCTTTGTCTTTCAGGCGGGCAATGTTTTTCTGGCCTGCCAGTAATACTTCATGGATTTTTTCGACACAGGCCTGCGTGGCAAGTTCACGTGTCTTGCTTGCAGGCAATACGGCAGCGGTATTTTTTCGCGGATCGATATATTCCGGCAACAAGGCCAGCTGCATCGCAGGTGCGGGTGTTTCATTCCAGAGAAAATCGCTTTCCTGCACGGCAGCACCGGCCTGTACCGGATAAAAATGGATATCCTGTTCGCGAAAAGCGTTTTCTCCGCCTTCATTGAACAGTGTCTCGACACTGCTCAGCAGGCTCGGACGCGAACGGAAATTTTCCGGCAGATTCCAATGCGCTGTCGTTTCCCGCTTGGCGGCCAGATAAGCGTGCACATCACCGCCGCGAAATCCGTAAATCGCCTGCTTCGGATCACCAATTAGATACAGTGGATTTTGCGGCAAACATTCGGGATACAGGGTGGAAAATATTTTCCATTGCTGACGATCGGTATCCTGGAATTCATCGACCAATGCAACCGGATAATCCTTTCGCAAGGCTTCGCACAGGGCGGGACCGGAGTCACTCTCCAGGCCAAGCACAACCTGGCTGATTAAATCGTCGTAGCTGTACTGCCTGAGTTTTTGCGTGAGCATTTCGCGTCGCGTCTTGATTTGATTGCGAACACGATGCAGGCATTCGATATCTCGGGCGACATCGGAGGCCCGCATTTGTTCGTAGCCTTCGTACCAACACGTAATGGCTTCGAACAAAGGTGATGTCGGCGCCTTGTCTTTGTTGGCCTTTCCCACTTTGGCAGCAATATGCGAAGCGGATAGACGAGAAAAATCGGGTTCTTCCAATGGCCTGGCATCATCGAGTAAATACCAGGTTTCGAGTCGGTCGAAGGTCGAATCGATAATGCTCTGGCTCATATGGCTTTTATGCAGAATGCCGGCAAGCACTGCATTTTGCATCAGGATTTTTGCCTCCTCCAGATGGTGCTCGAAAGCCTGTCGCAAATGCAGATTTAATGGCGCCATATCGAAGTCGACGGGCTTATTTTCCGGCAATGCGGGTAAAAAATTCTCCGCCTGCAACAGGGCATCGGATTGTCTGGCCAAACACTCAGGCGTTGGCCACAACTTGATCAGCGACCGCATCCATTCGCGATCGCTACTGAATTCACGCCAGATATCGAGTGCGATTTTTTTATTGAATTCAAGGGTATTCGTCAACAAACTCGGCGCCTGCAATACCTGGCCGGCCCCCAGGGCATGATCGGCGAGTATGCGAGAACAAAATCCGTGAATGGTGAAAATACTGGCGCGATCGCAATCCTGCAATGCTGCCTCCAGCAACGACAGCAAATGTTTTTCCGGCTTTTGCTGTTTCAGGCTTTGCAATAGCATCGAGGTTGCCGAGCCGTCATTCACGCCCGACTTCAGTATGTCTTGTGCCGATTTTATCCGGACACGGATTTTGATCTTGAGTTCCTGCGTGGCCGCCTTGGTAAAGGTCACCGCCAGAATATTGGGCAACGGAATTTCGCGCTCAAGCAATAGTCGCAACACCAGCAGGGACAAAGTAAATGTCTTGCCGGTACCGGCACTGGCTTCAATCCATTGTCGGCCTTGCAGCGGCAAGTCCAGCGCAAGCGGCCTAATCATCGGCATCTTCTCCGCTACCGATGAATTCCGGTGCACAGGCACGGAACACGCTCACACTCATTTCGGCAAACGCCATGCGACTGGCAACACTCTCGGCTTGCTCACCGTAATCGAGAAAGGGGTCATTTCCGCGCATGGCCGTTGTCCACCAAAGATCGTTTTCCGGCATGGCTTCGGCCGCTTTTTCCCAGGCTTTTTCGTTGATATCGATTGTTTCGACAGCGCCATGCTTGGCATAGATAAAACCGGCATCGGGATTGAACGGTAACGGCCGCTTTTGGCCCTCGACGAATAGTTCCATCAATCCGGACAAATGCCGGATCGCGTCTTCGTTTTCATGCGTTGGACGAATACGTTGCTGTGGCTGGCCTTTTTTCAGTTCGGCAAATTCCACCAGAGGAATACCCTGATTGAGTGCCGATAACACCAAGGCATCCAGTCCTTGCATGCAATGATGACGGCCCCGCATTTCACCAAACACTACACGCACCGCACCCTGCGGATAAACTCCATCGAGACTGCCATGCAACACATGCGAGCCGAGCTTCAATTCGAACGGCAATACCGCTGCCTCGCCGACACGCCATTTTTTAAAACGCAGGGCCTGTTGTTTTACTTCCAGCAAGGTTTTGTAGAGCGACTGTTCTGCCGAATATCCGGCGGGCAATAAAGCCCGGCTACGCAACAGGGTCAATAATTCCTGATCGGAAGGTGTTTTTCCATCGGCCGCCAATGCATCGAAAACGGCATGACGCAAGGCATAGCGATGCAGGCCTGCAGCGATGCCAAAAGGTTCGTGCTCGTCGAGCAATTCTTCACTTTCTTCGAGACGCAAGCCCAGTCGATTCTGCAAAAAGAATTTGGGCGGATGCTTGAAGAAGCGTTTGAAATCCTGCCATGCCACCCGGTGTTCCGATGGCGTATCGACAGCTTCTTCATTGGCGGTGCGCACGAAACGCAGATCCTGCTGGTCATCGTCATGCGGCGACAACTGCCAGGCCGGATCGAATCGCGGACTTCGTGCGTCCGCTTTGGCATCGACGGAGAACACTTGCAACGGATGTTGCACGACAAAGGCTTCGCGGAAACTATCTTGTTGCGGATACATCGCCGCCAGACAATCGAGCAATTCGCTGATCAGGCTGGAAGCTGCCTGTTCGGTATCGTCGCGCGGATGTTTTCCACAATAGCTCAGATAGAACGTGGACTCGGCGGCGCACAATAATTGCAGGAATAAAAAACGGTCGTCATCGCGCAGCGAACGATCGCCATAGCGACGGGTAGTGGGCGACTTTATTTCTTCGGAAAGCCGCTGGATAAAACCGGGCGGCTCGGTACGCGGCATTTCACCTTCGTTCAAACCCAGCAGACAAATGACCTTGAACGGAATTTGCCGCATCGGCACCATGCGGCACACGGTGACGCCGCCACTCAAAAAATTCTGGCTCGAATTGTCGTCGCTCAATGCCTGCCGGAAATAATCGCGGATAATTTCCGGTGCGATCAGCTCCTCCAATTCGGCTATCCGGCATTGTTCCTGCAAATCGGCACAGGCTTCGCGGCAACGTTGCAGGGCAGCGGTTTCGTTTGAATTTTCCTTGGTCGCCGGTTCAAACATTGCCAGTAATTCTGCCGCGCTGTTGGCCCAGTCATCGGCCGCATGGGCCTGACGAAAATAATCGTTGTAGCGCGCCAGCAAACGCAGACCGCGAATCAGTTTGTCCAGCGTATTGAGTGCCTGTCCTTCAATTTCCGGCAACGGCGACACGCCCTGAATCATCGCCTCGTTGCCGCTCGCATAACCCAGCAACAGACGATCCAGTGCAAATGCCCACGTGGTCAGGTGCTCGGCTGGAACATCGTGCTGCTTGCGGTGTGCCGCATTCAAGCCCCAGCGCGCGCCGGCTTGATCGATCCAGAATGACCACCAGCGCTGGCAATCTTCATCGACCTCCAGATGCGCGGCCAATGCCGGCGCAGACAGGAGTTCCAGCACCTCGTTGCTGGTCAGCTCGAGTTGCGGCAAATCAAGCAGCTGTATAAACAAGTCGATCAAGGCCGAACTGTGTTGCAGATTGCGATCGCTTACACGGTAGGGAATAAAGCGCGGCGTATTTTTCGCGGCACCGAAGACCGCCTCGATAAACGGCGCATAGGCATCGATATCGGGCGCCATGATGGCAATGTCGCGCGCCTGCAGGTGTTCGTCTTCGAGAAACAGGCGGTGCAATTGATCATGCAGCACCTGTACTTCGCGCAAGCGGGTATGGCAGCTGTGAATTTGCAGGCTGGTGTCTTTGATATCGAACTCACCCGACAATTGTCTTGGCGATTGGCGTTCGAGCAAATCATTTTTAACGCATGCAAGCAAGCTGGTTTTTTCACTCGGCACATAGATATCGATATCGCCACGCAGTTCCACCGTATTGTTGGAAAACAGCGTCGCGATAAAATCACGTCCCGCGCGCCCCCAGTGCTGCAGCAACGGATTGTCCTCCTGCTCGAACACATCCTTGGACCGGTTTTTCATTCGTTCGCGAAAACTCGACACATCACCCCAGTATTTTTTCGAAGGCGAGGGCAGAAAGAAATGCAGCGGGCCGGCCTTCGCCGCCGTGGCGATTACTCGCAAAACATCGGGCGATACATTCAAGCAGGCAAATACGAACAGGCGCTGCGGCAATCCTTTCGGTGCCGGTTTGCCGGCAGCTTCAAACGCTTCGAGATAATGCGCTATCGCCTGTCCACGATGGCTTTTCCCCTTCGTCACTTCACGCCAGAGATGCGCCTGCCAGTCCAGTGGCGATGCGCCACGATCCCAGTCCAGACACCAGTCGCGTCGCCAGGCCTGGTATTTTTCAAACGCGGCAGCGCATTCATTCGCCAGCGACCAGGCTTTCAATTCCGCCTGCGAACCACGCAAATACAGCGCAATCGATTGCATGGCCGGATGCTGCCATTGCTTTTTATCCTGCAACACCGAAAACAAACGCCAGCGAAGACTGTCGGCCGAAAAAATATGGCTGGTAGCTTCCAGATCATTGGCATGCAGGGCCAGCCGGATAAATTCGCCCGGCGTGAGAAATCGCAAATTTGCCGCAATGCCGTGTTGCTCGGCGAGCACCATTTGCAGCCAGCGCTTCATGGCCGGCTGCGGAATCAGGATGGTTTCCGGTACCAGCAGCTTGTCCGCATCAAAGTCCTTGCGCAAGGTCTCGGACAACACGCCAGCCAGCAGTGATAGGTCATTACCGTGATAAAGACGAAAATCGGAGTCCGCGGCGTTCATGGAGGAATAATGCCTAATTCAAATCGCAAAAGGTGAGACGCTGCCTCGGGCTGTCGATGGCCGAATCAGCCCGCTTTCTGCTGGAAAATAATCCGGTGCGTCAAACTCTCGCCGAGAATCTGCACGACATAGTCGCCATGAACTGACAGCACGCGATCCTGTACGGCAGTCAGCGGTATTCTGAGATCATTCTTCCTTTCCTCGGGGATCGGATTGATCGTGATATCAAGGCACACTTCGTAATCGGACCCCGCATTGTCATTCACTTGCAAATCAATCTTCAATTGCCTGATGCAGTTCAGGCCAATGGCTTGCCGGGTAATAGTTTGGCAAATGCGGTAGACCGCGGTTTTTTCGTCTTCTTGCAGATTATTGAAGCTGCCTAGAAAAACCGTTTCCATCGAGATGCCGGCGTCATCGAGAATCTCGTGCAGCGGGCCGTGAACGAGCGCCTCTTTCAGGCCCTTGTTGTCGAGCGCCTTGGGCCGCAGTTGTCGCAAAACCCGACGCAGACTGTCGTCCATTTCGCGAGTTTTATCGCGGATGGTGAATAAGGTTTTCAGTGTCTCCTGTTCTTTCACCGAGCGTACGGCAAGGCTTAAATGCGTTCCCAGCGTATGTAGGGATTGACCAAGCTCGACATCCAGCTCATCGGCCAGCTCCCGCTGGCCCTGTTCCTCGATGCGGACAAGACGCTGGCTGACCTGGCGTAATTCTTCACTGGTATCAAGCAACTCGGCATTTACCGATGCCATCTGCTGATGCTGACGTTGCAAACTGAAATGACTGTCGCGCAGTGCCGACATGGCAGCACCCAGCATCAAACTGCCGGCGGCAATTAGCGCAAATGCCAACTGCAAAATAATCAGCTCCAGCGGCAGTGGATTGAAATGCAAATAGGTTTCGAACAAGAAGCCGGTCAACATTACTGACAATGCCGCGCCTTTCCAGCCGCGGGTAAACGCCACCATGAACATCGGGGCGAATACCAGCAACAATAGAAAAGGCGCGAGCGCCTGTCGGTAATGCAGCAAGGTCAATACCGCCGCCACGCTCAGCATCGCGAAAAAAATGGCGCGCCATAAACCCAACTCGCGCAAACCCGGCTTCGACTGGTTGAAAAGCAGGATTAATAATGGCGCCAAACTGATTTGGCCAATCAAATCACCATAAACAAATGAAAAAATGCTGCCCCAACTGCCGGGATCGACACCGACTTCGGCAAAAATGTCGCCGCTATAAAAGAAGCTCAGCACAGGTGAAACCGCCAGCGCCGACACTCCTCCGCTGGCAAGTAATAGAAACATGCTGCGGGGCGAGTTCAACGAGCCGCCTGCAACCGGACCGCGAATCAGATACAAAGCGGCCGCATAGATCAGCAAAGGCGCAAAACTCAGCGCAATAAAGTGAAATTCGAGTACGGATGCCTCTGAAGTCCAGTCGAGATAACCGGCCACCAGACCTTCTGCCAGCAGCAACCAATGCCAGCGTTTGGCCGGAAGTACCCACAGAACCGCCAAGCGTAGCCCGGCCGGGAGAAACCAAAGTACCTGGGACGGCTGCAAGAAAAGCAGCCAAGTTCCGGCATAAACCACTGCCAGCAGAGGCCAGCCCCAGTTCGGCATGCTATCCAGCCTTTTTAAGCGGGCCTCTTCGGAACGAGTCATGGTGTGTGGCATAGTGGCTAAAGCTTAGCCCAAAATTGCTTTTTTAAGCTTAGCCGCTTTCGTGCCAGTGCCGCGACCGATATAATGGAGGCCATCAAATCCACCGGGCTCCGCCCTTAAGGTGTAAGCGTGCGCAACCACGATTTAGTCTTTTTGAAACATTTCTCGCAAGTCATCGTCTTTTTGGTCGCTGTGACAGTCGCCCTGATTCTGCTCGGCCTTTACATCAACGGCTTGAAACCTGCGGAAGTCAGCGAAGCCAAGGCCGCCCAAATCACTGCCGCTATCCAGCCACACGGCGCAATCTTCGCAGGTGCCACCGGTGCTGCTGCACAGGCAGCGGCCAAGAAGGCCGCCGATGAAGCCGCCAAAGGCCAGGTCGCTTACGACGGTACACTCGATGGTTCAGTGATCTACACCAGTCTGTGTTCCGGCTGCCACACCAGCGGGGCCGGTGGCGCACCAAAAATGGTCAAGGCCGACTGGACCGCCCGTATCGCACAGGGCAAGGAAACACTGAACAAACACGCCATCGAAGGCTATAACAATGTCGGCGTCATGCCTGCCCGCGGTGGCAATCCATCGCTGAGCGATGAGCAAGTCATTGCCACGGTTGAGTGGATGGTCGGCAATCTGAAGTAAGCAGCTTTAACTGCACGCAAAAATACCGTCCTTGGGCGGTATTTTTTTGTCCGAAACTTGCCATTACTGGCGACGAATAAACCGCAGGGTAGGTTTTTACAGCAGCCCCCGCTTATGATGCTGCCATGAATAAACCCCCGATCGCTTTTCCGCAAACTACCGGCAGCCAGTTTCTGCCCGGCCCCGCCGGTCGACTGGAACTGGCGATCGATCTGCCGGAAGCCGCAATCGCACGACGCGGCCTGGCCGTGATTTGCCATCCTAACCCGCCCGATGGCGGCACCCTGCACAATAAAGTGGTCACCATGTGTGCCCGGGCATTGAACGAGCAAGGCATCACGACCGTCCGCTTCAACTTTCGCGGCGTGGGTCAATCTGACGGCAGTTTCGATAATGGGCGTGGCGAAGTGCTGGACCTGATGGCAGTGGCCGAATGGGCGCACCTGGCCAATCCCGATGCCCAGTTATGGCTGGCCGGGTTTTCATTCGGGAGCTGGGTGGCCTTGCTTGGGGCTAGGCAGTTACCGGTGAAACAAATGATTTCGATCGCGCCTCCGGTTGGCCTGCGGGATTTTTCCGGCGTGTTGCCGCCACCCTGTCCGTGGCTACTGATTCAGGGCGAAGAAGACGAAGTGGTGAGCGCACCAGGCGTGTTCAGCTGGGCCGAGGCACAGAAACCGATGCCGCATATCGTCCGCATGCCCGAGACCGGGCATTTTTTTCATCGTCGCCTGATTGATCTGCGGGGCGCCATCAAAAACGGGGTTCGCAAGAATCTCCCACCGCTCCTCCATGCTTAAGTGTCGGCGATGAACCAAAATGCCGGCCATTCGCCATCACAACTTTATGAGCAGGGCTTGAGCCGGGGCGATTGGCAAAACGATCCGGCACAGACATCGGCACTACAAACACTTGATCGCATTCATGCAGCTCTGCTCGAACAAAGACCTGCTTCGCTGTTCGAAAAAATCGGCGCCGCTTTTCGCGATACCGTGCCGGTGCAGGGCCTGTATTTGTGGGGCGGCGTCGGTCGAGGAAAAACATTCCTGACCGATCTGTTGTTCGAATCCCTGCCGGAAGAAAACAAAACCCGCTGGCATTTCCATCGCTTCATGCAGGACATCCACGCGCGCCTGCGCATGCTGAGCAATACCGAAGACACGCTGAGCGTGATCGCGAAAGATTTGGCAAAAGATACCCGCCTGCTGATTCTCGACGAATTTTTCGTCAGCGATATCGGCGATGCCATGATCCTGGGCCGTTTGCTCGATCAATTATTTGCCCGCGGCGTGTGTCTGGTCACTACCTCGAATATTCCACCGAGCGAACTCTATCGCGACGGCTTGCAACGCAGCAGTTTCCTGCCGGCGATTGCCTTGCTGGAAAAACATTGCGACATCATCAATCTGGAAAGCGCGCAGGATTATCGACTGCGACATCTGGCGCAGGGCGCTACCTATCTGACTCCTTGTAACGAGCATGCCGAGCATGGACTGGCAGAACATTATCGTCGCCTGTCGCTACACCATGTCGCCGACAGTCAGCCGCTGCTGATCAACGATAGACACATCCTCGTCAAGGCACTCAGCGAAGGCATTGTCTGGTTCGAATTTTCCGAACTATGCGAAGGGCCGCGTGCCGTCAGCGACTACATCGAAATCGCCCGCGATTTTCATACCGTGCTGATTTCAAATGTGCCGCGATTCGGAGCGCATAACGAAGACCCGGCCCGACGCTTCGTGCATTTGATCGACGAATTTTACGATCGCCACGTGAATTTATTATTGTCCGCCGAGGCCGATCCGATTTCGCTATATCGCGGTGAAAAACTCGAACGCGAATTCGAACGCACTTCCTCGCGCCTGATCGAAATGCAGAGCATGACCTACCTCGCACTGGAACACCGGCCTTGAAACGTATCGCCGCTCTATTTCCGTGGCTGACATCGCTCGCAGGAATCGGTGTAACGCTTTGGCTTTTTTATCCCGGCTACATGAGCTGGGATTCGGCTTATCAATGGTGGCAGGCTCGACACGCCAGTTACGACTCGGTCCATCCCCCCTTGATCCCGATGATCTGGCGTGTTTGCGAACAGGTATGGCAAGGCCCGGGCGGCATGTTCGCACTCCAGATCGGATTGCTCTGGGCTTCGCTGGCGGCCGTCGCAAGCTCGTTGCAGCGCCCCGTCTGGCAGCAATGTTTGCTGGTGTTATTGCTGGGATTCTGGCCACCTCTGTTTGGCCTGTCGCTGCATATCTGGAAAGACGTCTGGACCATGCTGGCGTTTGCCTGGGCCGTAGCATTTCTGCTGAAAGACCTTCGGCAGCCTTCACGCACGTTACGCGGACTTGCCTTGCTCGCGCTGGTCGCGGCCTGTGCATTTCGCCATAACGCGATCACTGGCGCATTGCCGTTTTTATTCTGGATTGCCCACCGGGAAAACATCGGCCGGACGATGTCGCATCCACTGGTGCAAAAGTCGGTGCTCACCTTGTTGCTAGGCGTCTCGGTGCTCGGCCTTGCAAAACTTCCCAATCTCGACCCCCGTGTCAAACCATCGGATGATATTTTGTCGGCGGTGATTCTTTGGGACGCCTCAGCGGTATCCCTGGCTGAAAACAAACTAATAATTCCGCCAGTACTGACAAGGCGAAATCTCACGCTAGACGATTTAAAAACCCATTTCAGCGATTACAGCGCCGCCACGGTGTATGAATCTGGAAAATTACTCAATAGTCTTGAATTCCCGTATTCCCAAGCGCAAAGCCAGGCACTGGCAGAACTGACTTGGTCATTACCACGCGATCATGCGCAGGCTTATTTTCAGCATCGTTTGCGCCTGACTGAGCTGCTGCTCGGGCTTGATCAAAAAGCACTGCCTGATGGCCAGGTCCTGATGCCCGTGCGGGTTCCGTTTGGCGACAACCCGCCGGTCACCGCAGCGCCGTCGGAACACCGTGTGCTCGTGTTGAACACGCTGGAATCGTGGATCGATACCCCCTGGTTTGCCGGATGGATCTATTTAAGTCTGGCGCTGCTAACAAGTCTGGCCATGTTTATCAAACGTATGCCCGCCGGGGTCGATCTTTCGATCGTCGTCGCCGTTTCTTCGCTGGCGTATGCTTTACCCTTAACCTTGGTTTCAGGCAGTGCCGAGTTTCGTTATCTGGCCTGGCCGGTGCTTGCCAGCCTGATATCGCTGGCGATCCTATTTTCTTCATGGCGAGCGGAAAAACCCCGCTAACATTCGCGTTAGTGCCATCATTCACCCATCACTTTTTCGAACCCTCGGAGACCCCATGCGCAGCCATTTGATCCTCCCGGCCATACTCGGCGCCTTGTTATCGTTCAATGCGGCCGATGCCACGGCAGCGGACATTTATTCATCCGATATCGATGCCAAAGTACTGGCCTGGCGTCGAGATTTCCACCAGTTCCCGGAACTGGGCAATCGCGAATTCCGTACCTCGAAAATCATTGCCGCGCATTTGAAAAGTCTCGGACTCGATGTCAAAACCGGTATCGCCCATACCGGCGTCGTGGCTATTTTGAAAGGCGGCCAGCCCGGTCCGAAAATTGCCTTGCGCGCCGATATCGATGCACTACCGGTCACTGAAAAAAACGATCTGCCGTTTGCTTCGAAGCAAGTGACCGAGTTTCGCGGCGAAAAAACCGGTGTGATGCACGCCTGCGGACATGATTCGCATACCGCCATTTTATTGGGCGTGGCCACCGCCATGGTCGAAATGAAAAAAGACCTGAAAGGCGAGGTAATGTTTATTTTCCAACCCGCCGAAGAAGGTCCGCCCGATGGTGAAACCGGTGGTGCATCAGCGATGCTGGCCGAAGGCCTGTTCAAGGATTACAAACCCGAAGCCATTTTCGGATTGCATGTCTGGAGTGCGTTGAATGCCGGACAGGTCGGGTATCGTTCCGGGCCCGCAATGGCGGCTTCGGATCGCTTCCGCATCGTCGTCAAAGGCCGTCAAACCCATGGCTCGCGGCCCTGGGGTGGCGTCGATCCGATCGTTGCCGCAGCGAACATCGTCAACACCACGCAAACCATCGTCAGCCGCCGCATGAATATTTCCGAGTTGCCGGTGGTGGTGAGTTTCGGCGCGATCAAGGGCGGCATCCGCTACAACATTATTCCCGATGAAGTGGAATTGATCGGCACCATCCGCACCTTCGATGAAGGCATGCGCCAGAAAGTATTTGCCGAACTGAAAAATATTGCCGCCAACGTTGCCGAAGCCCACGGTGCGACGGTCGTCAGCGAAGTGCCCGATACGATCGGCAATCCTTCGATGGTGAACAATCCGGAATTGACCACGCGCAGCGTGCCCAGCCTGATCAAATCCACGGGTGCCGAAAACGTGGTGAATATGTCACTGGTGATGGGCGCGGAAGACTTTTCCTATTTTGCCAATGAAGTGCCCGGTTTCTACTTTTTTGTTGGCGCCACCCCGAAAGGACAGGATGCCGCCACGGCAGCCAGCAATCATTCACCGCAATTTTTTCTCGACGAGTCGGCCTTGAAAGTCGGCACCCGTGGCCTGTTGCAAGTCGCTCTGGATTACCTCAATAAAACGCCATGAACACGATTGATAATTCCAGTCTTGGCAAAACCGTTGCCTATGTCGGGCAATACGATGCCAGCCTGCTGTATCCGATTCCGCGTGCAGAGAAGCGCGCCGAAATTGGTCTTGGCATCGGCGTTGAAAATCCGCTGCCGTTTTCCGGCGTCGATATCTGGAACGCCTACGAATTCAGCTGGCTCGACAATCGTGGCAAGCCAAAAGTCGCCCTGATTGAATTTCGCGTCCCAGTGACATCGCCGAACATCATCGAATCCAAAAGTTTCAAGCTGTATCTCAACAGCTATATGCAAACC
>JAYUWO010000211.1:0-3065 GCA_043753545.1 Arenimonas sp. | reverse complement strand
TGCAGGAGACGCACAAACTGATCGTGCAAGCGGGAGATACGTTTGTACTGGACGGTAAAATGATCAGCTCCGTCGAGCTAAAACAACATTTTTCCGAGTCCATCCGTGTGGATGAAAAGTATACCGTCCAGGTTTTCGGCGAACCCGAGGCGAGCTATCAAAGTTTTACCGAAGCCATGGCAATCGCAAAAAATGCCGGCGTTGAAAACCTGAGTCTGGCAAAAAATTAACGCGAAGCAGCGATGATGCGACAGTAGTTTTGTACGGTGGTAAACAAGCCATCGTACAAAGCATTATCGAATAGTGCGTGGCCAATCGATACTTCCCGGGTCATCGGCAAGGCGGCGAGAAATGAAACCAGGTTTTTCTGGTCAAGATCATGTCCGGCGTTGATCCCCAAGCCAAGCGATTCTGCCTGTTGCGCTGTGCGACAACATTTCGCCAGCGCTATGTCGCCATCGCCACTCTTGAAGCTATCGGCAAACGGGCCGGTGTAGATTTCAATGCGTACCGCACCCACGTCTTTGGCGATAGGCAGATTTTCGACATCCTGATCGACGAACAAACTAACGCGTTCGCAATACGGTTTGAGTGAAGCAATCATATCGTGCAGACGCTCGCGATCCTGCAAAAGATTGAAGCCGTGATCCGAGGTGATTTGACCATCACCATCGGGAACGAGAGTCACCTGTGTTGGACGAGTTTCCTTTACCAGTGACAGCAGACCAGGATAATCCCCGCGTGCAGGTGCAAAGGGATTTCCCTCGATATTGAACTCGACTTTGTTGGCCACCAGTTTTGCCAAATCCCGTACATCCGAAGGACGGATATGTCTTTGATCAGGTCGAGGATGCACGGTGATGCCACCGGCGCCGGCAGAAATTGCAACGCGTGCAGCTTCCAGGACACAGGGTAAATTTCCACCGCGCGAATTACGCAAAACCGCGACCTTGTTAACGTTCACACTCAGCAGCGTCATGTAATAATCCGGTGTCGTCTGGGTAAAAGAGTATCATTGAAATATCGTGCGGTAGTGGATATAAAGAGATTGGATGCAGGCAACCAACATGAATAGATTATTCCGCGATTTCGGCTTTTTGTTGCTGGGAATTTTCTGCTTACTGCAGAGTGACGCGGTGTTGGCACAAAAAACGAAATTGTATGGCGCGCCTTTGATGCAGCGCTACACGGCAAAAGATTATCACGCAAACCCTCAACACAACACGATAGCTACCGATAAGGCGGGCCGACTCTACGTAGGTAATTCCGAAGGCATCCTGCAATTCGACGGAACGAGTTGGGATCTGATTGAATTGCCGGGTAGGCAAATCGTTCGTGATTTAGCCCGGGCGCGTGACAATAAAATTTATGTCGCGAGCTACGACACCTTCGGCGAGCTGGTGACGGACAAAGCCGGCAAAATCAGCTTTCAGGAATTGTTGACACTGTCGGGACTAAAAGGAAAGGATCGACACGTAGGTAATGTCTGGGAAGTATTCGATACGGATCTTGGAATTTATTTCCGCGCAGAAGAAGCCCTGTATTTCATCAGTTACGACAGGAAGACCAAACAGCACTGGCCTTTGTCGCAAAACGTACGCAGCATTTTTCCACAGCAAAACACGCTGTATGCGCGCTTAGACGGCGTTGGCTTCTGCAAATTCATCGGTGGCAAGTTCGTACTTGAACCCGGCGGCGAGGCATTCGCGAAGCAGGCCTTGCCGGGCATGATCGATAAGGGCAGCTGGCGCTTGTTGGTTTCAGACGAAGGTTTTTACCGCGCCGATCACACGGGCATGAAATTATTGCCCAACAACGCCGGTGCCGAACTTAGAAAAAGCGGTGCCTACGAAGTTCTTGTGCTGGGCGACGGCAGTTTTGTTGTTGGTACCCGTCTCGGTGAATTATTCCGCTTCGGCAAAGACTTTACCGTGCTCGAGCGCCTGAAATTGGGCAGTTTTTCCATCGCCGCGATGAATGTCGACAACGAAGGGGGATTATGGGTTGCCACCGAAGGTGACTTGGTCAGGCTGGCAATGCCTTCTCCATGGTCCTATCTGGATGCAAGCCAGGGTGTACTGGGTGTCGCGTATGATTTCGAGTGGCACGACAATGCTCTCTGGACGGCAAGCAGCAGCGGGATTGCCAGAATTGTTCCACAGGAAAACGGCAGCAGCCGTTACGAGCACAAATCCTGGGCCAATTACGAAGCCTATGGACTCAACAGCAATGATTCGGGCCTGTTGATAGCTCATCGCGAAGGCCTGATGGTGCTCGAGAAAAATGCCGCCGCGCCGCGCAATCTTTTCTTCGATCAGAACAACGCCGTGACTCTGCTGGAGCCATCGCGTTTTGACAAAAACGTGGTGTATGCCTTGTCCAACCTGGAAGTTCTGATTCTCAGCAACCGTTCCGGAAAATGGGAAATTGCCAAGAAGCATTCGCTCGGGGATGCCGGTGTCGACACCATGACGGAAATAGCTGCGGGTGAAATCTGGCTAAGCGACAACTATGCCGGGCCACAGCGTTGGCGCCTGGATACCAAGACGTTTGAAATGCGCGAGAAAAAAGCCTTTACCGAGAGTGACGGACTGGTGCTTGGAAAGGACCAGCCACAACATGTGTATCGTCTGGACGATAAATTGCACGTGGTCATTGGCGACAATGGTTATGTTTTTGACGGCAGAAAATTCAATCTGGAAGTTTCCCCACCTTACAATCTGGTAGCGAGGCCACACGAATTTTACGTTTCTGAAACCGGGCTCGGCGATTACGCATTTACGACACGCGAGATGTGGCACCGCCCGCAGGGGAATTCACAATGGCAACCATTGCGAATGGGGCTGGGAAGTGCGGCAGGCTACAGTGCCGTCCGCTTGAACCGGGATGGTGTTGTGCGAATCTCGACCTGGGGCGGAATTCTGCAATATAACGAGAAAGAAAAAAGCACATTGCCCGAGCCGCTCTCGCTCAACTTCGATTTTGTGACTGCCGTCAATCCCGATGGCAAAGCAAATATCAACCTGCCCACGGCTTCGAAATATTCCAATGTCGAAATTCCCGCA
>JAYUWO010000210.1:0-3074 GCA_043753545.1 Arenimonas sp. | reverse complement strand
GAGCTTGGTGTTGGCGAGATTTTGTTCGGCCTTGGTGCGGTCAAATTTTGGATGCACCCCGGCAACAAAATCGATCGCGTCACCCACTCGTAACCATCGCGGCAGGATGGCAACGTCGGCGATAAAACAAACCTGCTCCATGAGCGCGTCACGATGCAGACGTGGGTCCATGCCCAGCACACTGAGCTCGCCCTCAAATGGTGCCAAACCCAAAATTGTTTTGAGTGCCGTGGTTTTACCTGAACCGTTCGGCCCGATCAGGCCGACAATGCGCCCGCTGGGAATGTCCAAATCTATATGGTCTACCGCAATCACCTTGCCATAACGCTTGGTGAGCCCCTTGGCGGAAATGACGGCGCTCATAACGCACCGCCGATGTTGGCGTGGGTCAGCAGGTCCTGGGTATTTAAGCCGAGGCGGCGGATGCGTTCAATCATGGCGGGCCATTCTTCATTAAGAAATCGTTCACGTTCAGAGGAAATTAGTTTTTCACGGGCACCCTCGAGCACATACATACCGATTCCTCTGCGTTTTTCGACCAACGCCTCGTCGGCCAACTCCTGATAGGCGCGCGAAACGGTGATTGGATTGAGTTGAAAGTCTGCCGCGATTTGCCGGACTGACGGCAGCGCATCACCCGGTTTGAGCACACCATCGAGCAACATTTCGATCACGCGTTCTTTGAGTTGCCGGTATATGGGCGCATTGTTATTCCAGGTGTCACTCATTCAATTTGCTCCGCCTGTTGTATTAAATGGGGTTTTCTATCGTGTTTCATTGGTTTTCACTTTGTAAGCCAATTGGATCAAAAAAGACAGGCTTGAAGAATTTGTGTTTCGTGCTGTTATAACGTGCGCATCTTGATGTCTGGATAACCCATCATCTTCAAGATGTAATAGTTGACCGCCGCTTCGCCGGGGTCATCCGAAACACTCACCAGTTCTGCGTAGCGGGGAACACCCGCCTTGATCAATATTTTCCAGATTTCCATGGCGGCTTTGGGGGTGCCATTGGCGTTGAGTAAGTCAGTGTACGGGACATGCACCATCTTGCCGGCCGGTTGTTTGGTCGGCAAATTTTTTCCCGAGGCGATCAATACCTGCGGGTATAGTCCCGCTGTTTTTTTCACCGACAGGTTGTTTGCCGACGGTGATTGCGTTTCAGGGTAGGTCGAAATTGGTATGGTGACATCAAACGGCGACTTTTTGACGCCCACAGCGGTGGTCTCTGCGGTCACGACAAATCCGAGTTTTTCCCATTGATCGGCTGCATCCAAAAATAGCGAGACACGTTTCTGGCCGAGTTTTTCCAACATTACATAGGCCAAGGCCGCTTCTTTTGTGAGTCCGGCGCCGGAAATTATTACTGCTTCGTGTTGGGCATTGACTCCCGCCTGGCCGAGTTGTTTGGCGAGCGCGGCGGGGTCGTCGATGTTGCGTTTGAACTCGTCCGCTGGAACATTCAACGCAAACGGTACATGCCCGTCTTTGTAGGCTTCGATGGTTCGCACATCAACCACGCTGATTTGACTAACACCGTACATTCTAAGCATGGTGCTGTTCCAGGACTTGAGCCAGTTCGCGTCGCGGATCGTAGATGGGTCATCGTAGGTCCAAAATGGCAAATCTCGCGGGTCACTCAGCCAGCCCATTTGTGATTCAATAAAAAGGGTGACCTTCGGGTACTGCACAATATTTTTGAGCGCAAAAAATGGCACCGCTGCCGCGCCACCGCCGCCACAATGGGTGTGAATTGTTTGCGCAGAATGAATGCCGAAGTATTTGAGTTGTTTGCGAATTTCCTCGGCGGACTTGAACGTTTTGTCGGCGTTAAAAAAATCATCGCTCGGCATCATGATCGCGTTGGGGATGTGGCCACGCTTGCCGAAGGAAAGGATTTCACCAAAGTGCCAGTCCGGAGTGAGCGCCTCCAGCAGCACATTATTCTTGAGGTCGCCGGAGGCGGTGATGAATTCAGGCAATCGGACTCTTATGGATTCATCGGTTTTTTTGATGCCAAACGTTCCATCGTTTGGTGGCGTTACGGCATCCTTGCTCACCTCAAGTCCGAGTGACTGCCATTTCGACAGGCCACCATCCAGAATGGAGATCTGACCGGTCGGTACGCCGTAATATTGGAGCGCAAAAAAGAGCCGGGGCGCAAAGTATTCACCACCCTGATCATAGATAATTATTTTTTTGCCCGCACTGATTCCCCATGATTGGAAATGCTTTTGCATTTCATTGGCGGTGGTTGACGGCGAGCCGTAGGCGAAGTAGTTAACACTGACGGCACCGGCAATATGTTTTTGTTGATAAATTTGTCCGGGAGACGCGTCCAAAATCAGCAGGCTCTTGTCCGCCAGATTTTTTTGTAACCATTCCGCTGTAACTAAATTGCCGGTGTGCTTTTCTAACGCAAACGCTGATCGGGTCTGCATGAGGCCCATGACCGACACGAAAAGTAAAACTGCCGTGAAGAACCCGGCCAGCTCTCGACCTGCTGCTGGCTGGGCTGGCTGCACTTTCCCGACGACGTTGTGTTTTGAATTCATGATGCCTCCAATTTGGAATCACACGCTCGACCGGCCTCAATTTGGCCGATACATTACAGATGTAGCGATGCGGTGTGGTAGCAAACTATAACACCATACGACGGCATGTCAATAGAAGTTTTCTGGTAAGGCGAATTGTAGCCAGCGAACTCATGCACCATGTTGTAAGTGGATACCAACTTACGCCGAGACACTTAAAAATAGACGGGCTATAGGTAAATTAGGGGGATTAAAACTACTCGGAGCAGGCGAAGGGCCAGGAAATCAGCACGCTGTTTTCAGAATCTCAAAAGTGAAGATTGTTTGCTGGCAACAGTTTTGAGACGGTTTTGCCTGAAATGGGCGGTCCAATATAGACTTTGTCGGACAAACAAATGGCATGCGCTAATTTTTAGTTGGCGAGATTTCCTTCACAAACCATTCGTCGAGCATTTTTTTCTCATATCGAAGTGGTTCATTTGCGCTGTACCGGTTCAGTCCACGCAAATAATTAAAGTCACTGACACGTGCGTCACCGCTT
>JAYUWO010000209.1:0-27968 GCA_043753545.1 Arenimonas sp. | reverse complement strand
CCATGCGCGTCGCGCAAAAATTATATGAAGGTTTTGCCATTGGTGAAGAAGGCACGGTAGGCCTTATCTCCTATATGCGTACCGACTCCACCAGTTTGTCAGACGATGCTGTGAGTGAAATTCGCGATGTCATTGCGCGCGATTTCGGAACGCAAGCCTTGCCCGACAAACCGAATGTTTATAAAACAAAATCGAAAAATGCGCAGGAAGCGCATGAAGCGATTCGTCCGACTTCTGCTTTGCGTCTACCATCGGCAATGGCGAAATTTCTAGGCGATGACGAACGCCGTTTATATGAATTGATTTGGAAGCGCACGCTGGCTTCGCAAATGGTACCGGCCACGATGAACACCGTGACGGTCGAATTGGCCGCCGGCACTGCGCACGGATTTCGTGCCAGCGGCACGACCGTGATTGATCCAGGCTTTCTGGCGGTTTACGAAGAAGGCAAAGACCAGAAAACCACCGAAGACGAAGATGAAGGTCGCAAATTACCTTTGATGGCGTTGGGACAAAATATTCCGCTGTCGTCGATCCATACTGATCAGCATTTCACCGAGCCACCGCCGCGTTATTCCGAAGCGAGCCTGGTGAAAACGCTGGAAGAATACGGTATCGGTCGTCCTTCGACCTACGCCAGCATTATTCAAACTTTGCTGTATCGCGAATACGTGATGCTCGATAACAAGCGCTTCCGGCCGAGCGATGTAGGTCGTGCCGTCAGTAAGTTTTTGTCGGCGCACTTCCTGCAATACGTGGACTATGAATTCACCGCAAAACTCGAAGATGAACTCGATGCGGTATCACGCGGCGAAGAAGAATGGATTCCGTTGATGGAACGCTTCTGGAAACCGTTCAAGAAAATGGTTCTGGAAAAAAGCGAAAGCGTCGATCGTGCCGAAGCATCGGGCGCGCGTGAACTGGGCCCTGATCCGGAAACCGGCAAACCGGTATCCGCACGTCTGGGCCGTTACGGACCTTATGTGCAAATCGGTACCGCCGATGATGAAGAAAAGCCGAAATTCGCATCCCTGCGTCCCGGCCAAAGCATGCATACGATCGAGCTGGAAGAGGCGCTGAAGTTATTCGGTCTGCCACGCAAACTCGGCCTTGTCGATGACAAGGAAGTCAGCGTTGGCGTGGGCCGTTTTGGACCCTTCGCAAAACACGGTGACACTTATGCGTCGCTCGGTAAAGAACAGGATCCGTATACCATCAATTTCGAAGATGCCTATGGCCTGATCCAAGCGCGGCGCGAATTAATCGCCAATCGCACGATCAAGGTTTTTGAAGGTACCGACATTCAAGTCTTGAATGGCCGCTTTGGTCCCTACATCACCGATGGCGAGAAAAACGGAAAAATCCCTAAAGACCGCGAACCCGCATCCTTGACGCAAGAAGAATGCGTTGCCTTGCTGGCCGAAGGAAAACCTGTCCGCAAAATGGGCGGTCGTTTCGCGAAAAAGGCGACCAAGAAAGTCGCCAAAAAAGCCGCGAAGAAAGTGGTGGAGAAAGAAGCCAAGCCGGTCGTGAAGAAAGCCGCGAAAAAAGTCGGCAAAAAAGCGACCAAGAAAACCGCGACCAAGAAAGCTGCGAAGAAGGCGACTAAAAAAGTGGCGAAAAAGGTCACCAAGAAAGTCGCTGCTAAAACCACAGCGGTGTAAGTAATTGCGATGCCGGGCTCCGTGTATGCAACCGAGCCCGGGCAGTCCACAGACGAAACCTCACAGGGCGTTGTGAAGTAAAAGTGCAGCGACCAGCAGCAGGAATCCGGCAAAGATTTGTTTGAGCCGCGCCGCCGGCAAACGATGCGCCCATCGTGCCCCCAGCGGTGCCGATAAAATCGATGCGATTGCAATCAATAAAGCCACCGGAACATTGACGAAACCGACGCTGCCAGTTGGCAAGTCAGTGTTGGGTGTCAGGCTGGCATAAGTGATGGCACCGGACAGTGCGATCACCACGCCACAGGCGCTTGAAGTTGCGACAGCACGTACCGGTGCGACACCGCGAGTCACCAATAAGGGAACGGTCAAACTACCGCCACCGATTCCCACAATCGAAGAAACAAATCCAATCACCATCCCGGCAAGACTGTAGAGCGGACCGCGTGCCGATAAGCCTTCGTTGACGGGTTTGGGTTTGGGCCAGGACGTAAGCATCTGCACGGCGACCAGTACGCAGAAAATCGCTACGCCGAGTTTCAGTGTGCGCGCCTCGAGCTGGACTGCCAGAATGCCGCCAAGTGCCGCACCAATCAGTAAACCCGGCGTCAGCCAGCCGGTCGTTGGCCACAACACGGCACCACGCTTGTGGTGGGCATAGGCAGAGGAAATGCCGGTCAGGAAAATACTTGCCAATGAAGTGGCCAATGCCATCGGCATGAGACTGGCTTCATCGACGCCCTGGTGCGGTAATAAAAACACCAGGATCGGTACCAATACCAACCCACCGCCGACGCCCAGCATTCCTGCCATCAAGCCGGCGAGAATGCCTGCCAGCGGATAGAGCGCCCATTCAAGCCCCATGATGGGCGACCTGTTCATGCGGTATTTTAGATGGCATCGGCTAAACTAGGCTTATGACAAAATTTATCTTAACTATTTTCAGTGCCGCTTTGTTTTTTTTGTTTGCCGGAACAACGCAGGCAAATGAATGGAAATCCCAGCGTGCCTATGTGCAATCGGTTTTGGAAGCCAGCGAGCGTGACGAGCTGGATCAAAAAGCAAGGGCCGGTTTATCCGAGCATCCACTGTACAGCTGGATTGAAGTACTCGCCTACAAAAAACGACTGAACTCGAAAACGCTCAGTGTCGGCGACCGGCAGGCAATCGAGGCTTTATTGCAACGCTATAACTCGCTCGCAGCCGGCGATTGGCTTCGCAATGCCTATCTGAATTATTTGAGCAGCCAGAAAGATTGGGTTGGTTTTTCCCGTTTTTATCGCAGCAGTGACAATGACGAAATGCAATGCGCCGACTTGAATGCCCGTATGGCGCTCAACAAAGTCGATGATGCCTGGATAGCCGACGCCAGAAAAATCTGGTTAAGCGGAAAGTCTCTGCCAAACATGTGCGACGACGTATTTGTGCGCCTAAGCGAAAGGGGCAAACTCGATAATGCTTTGCGATGGCAGCGCATCGAGCTGGCGATTGCACAAAGCCAGACGGCGTTGATGCGTGCATTGGCGAATGCTTTGCCTGCCGATGAAGCGGCACTGGTTGGCAGTTATGCCGACTATATCGATGCTCCACATCTTCGATATAACACCTGGCCGCGTAATGCACGCAGCCGGCAAGCGGCAGTGCAAGGCCTCGTACGTTTGGCAAAACGCAGCCCTGATTCGGCGGAGCAGCAAGTAGGCAACGTCACCAATACACTTGGTTTGCAAGACGCCGAACGCGGACGCGTGCTGAATGAAATCGCGCTCTGGACGGTTGCCTCGTATGGCGCCGGCTCGGCTCAGCGATTGAACGCGGTGCCCGCAGCTGGTTACGACGATAAATTGCACGAATGGCGCGTACGTGAAGCCATGAGCCGCGGCGATGATATCGCGGCACTGGCCGCGATCGAAAAAATGGGAGCGACGCAACGTAACGATTCGCGTTATGTTTATTTCGAAGCCCGTTTGCGCGAACGTTTGAATCAGAAAGAGTCCGCCAAAGTCTTGTTTGCCAAGGCAGCACAGAGTGCAAATTTTCACGGATGGCTGGCGGCCGATCGTTTGAATCTACCGTACACGCTATGCCCGCTGGAGCCGAGCAATAACCGCGAGGTGATCAAGAAAGTGGCGAATGACGGCCGCATCGTGCGTGCCTTCGAATTGTTTGCCATCGATCGGGTGACTTATGCCTTGAAGGAATTCAATGCCGCGCTCGATAGTTACAGCGCGGAAGAAAAGAAAGTCGCCATTTCCCTGGCATTGGCGGAAGACTGGTACGACCGTGCCGTCTTTTCGATGGGCACCACACCCGATGATTTGCGCTATTACTCGCTGCGCTTTCCCTTGCATCACGAACGCCATCTGCGCGAACAGGCGAAAATTAATTCACTCGATCCCTCTTGGGTCGCAGGGCAAACGCGTGCCGAAAGTATTTTCATGCCACGTGCGCGCTCGGGTGCCGATGCCCGGGGCATGATGCAGATACTGCCCGGCACCGGTGCACAGGTTTCCGCGCGACTTGGCATACCTTGGCGCGGTGGCGAAAGTCTTTACGAGCCGGAAACCAATATCACCTTAGGTACCGCCTATTTGCGGCAAATGCTTGATCGTTATGACGGCTTTCCGTATTTCGCGATTGCCGCCTACAACGCCGGACCCGCGCCGATTTCGCGCTGGAAAGCCGCACGCCCGAGTCTGGAACCGGATTTCTGGATTGAAACCATTCCCTACAAGGAAACCCGCGAGTATGTTTCGCGTGTCTTGGCCTTTAGCGTGGTATACGATTGGCGACTGGACAGAAGCGCCACCTCATTGACCGATCGCATGTTGGGTCGTTTCAATCAAGCTCAACGCCGCGCTTTTGTCTGCCCTCCACCCGCTCAGGCGAAACCACTCTAATGTCTTTAAAAATTGTCATCCTCGGCGCTACCGGATTTGTCGGGCGCGCATTGGTAAAACGCCTGCAGCAGGACGGAAACGACGTCACGGTTTTAAGTAGAAACCTCAACGCACATTTACTGCGTTTGTTGCCGCCGACCGTGAAGCACATCAATACCGATGTTTATGATCTGGCAAAACTGCAACATGCAATTCAGGGTGCCGATGCCGTCATTAATCTTGTCGGTATTTTGAACGAAAAAGGCGACAACGGCCGCGGCTTCCAGCGTGCCCATGTCGAACTGACGCAAACACTGATCCAGGCTTGTAAAAATACCGGCGTCAATCGTCTATTGCAGATGAGCTCGCTCAATGCCGGACGTGGCGAAAGTTATTATCTAAAATCCCGTGGTGAAGCCGAACATGCGGTCAAGCAATCGGGTCTGGCCTGGACGATTTTCGAGCCTTCGGTGATTTTCGGTATTGGCGATGGCTTGTTCACCCGCTTTGGCCAGTTGCTGAAACTGGCACCGGTCATGCCGCTGGCACGCGCCGATACGAAGTTTGCCCCGGTGTATATCGGCGATGTGGTGCAGGCTTTCAGGCAAGCACTCGCGGACAGAAAAACCATCGGTGAAGTATATGAACTGTACGGCGCTGAAGTTTTCACATTGAAAGAAATCGTTCGCATGTCGGCCGACCAGCTTGGCTTGAAAACGCTGATCATTCCACTACCGGACTTTGTCGGCCGCTTGCAGGCATTAGTGTTCGATTTCGTTCCGGGAAAGCCGTTTTCTTCCGATAATTTCCGTTCGTTGCAGACCGATTCGGTCGGTGGTGTCGACGGACTTTATCGTTTGAACATCCGGCCGACACGCGTGCAGGAAATACTTCCCGACATTCTCGGGCATGGTGATGATCGCCAGGCACGTTATGATCGTAATCGTGCGGATCGCTAGTAAATAAATCAGGGAGACTTATGGGAATTCTCGACCAACTGCTGGGCAATGCCAGCGAACGCAATCTAGAAAAACTGCAAGACGAATTCGGTCCGCTGCTGGCGCCGGGCGAAACTTTGGTCAAAGCCTATGCAGTGATTCGCGATTTGATCGTATTTACCGACCGTCGCCTGATCCTGTCAAACAAGCAGGGCATCACCGGCAGCAAGGTCGAATATCTCAATATTCCCTATCGAAGCATCACGATGTTTACCTTTGAAAATGCCGGGCATTTCGATATGGAATCGGAAATGGCACTGCATATTTCCAGCCAGATCGAACCGATACGCCGAACTTTCGGTCGCGGCGATGTTGCCAAGGAAATTCTGGCGCTGCTGGCGCAATATACCTGCAGATGAAGATCTATCTGGTCGGTGGCGCAGTACGCGATGCTTTACTCGAACGCGTGGCTGGCGACCGCGATTATGTCGTTGTCGGCGCCACACCGGACAAAATGCTGGCTCTGGGTTATCAGCCGGTCGGAAAAGACTTTCCGGTTTTTCTGCACCCGCAAACCAAGGAAGAGCACGCACTGGCTCGCAGTGAAAGAAAAACGGCGGCCGGTTATCACGGCTTCGTTTTCCACACCGATGCCGATGTGACACTGGAACAGGATTTGATTCGGCGCGATTTCACGATTAACGCGATCGCGCAGGATGACGACGGAAACCTGATTGATCCATTCAATGGCCGGCAGGATATTGAGAATAAAATCCTGAGACATGTATCACCGGCCTTCGGTGAAGATCCGGTACGTATTTTGCGGGCCGCGCGTTTTATGGCGCGTTTTGCCTCGCTGGGCTTCAGTATTGCGCCCGAAACACTCGATCTGATGCGGCAGATGGTCGGCAATGGTGAAGTGGATGCACTCGTGTCCGAGCGTGTCTGGCAGGAAATGAAACGCGCATTGGAAGAGCCGACGCCTTCGGCGTTTATCCAGACCTTGCGTGACTGCGGTGCGCTGAAAATATTATTGCCAGAAATCGATGCCCTGTTCGGTGTGCCGCAACGGATTGAATTTCATCCCGAAGTCGATGCCGGCCTACATACGCAAATGGTGTGCGATATGGCGGCAAAATTGGCACCGGGTGATGCACTGATTGGCTTTGCAGCGCTGACACATGATCTGGGCAAAGCGCTGTCGCCGAAAGAGGATTTGCCCAAACATATCGGCCATGAAAAATCCGGACTCGCTCCCTTGACCGAACTCTGCCAGCGCTTCAAGGTGCCGGTGGAATACCGCGAACTGGCTGAAATTTGCTGTCGCGAACATCTCAATATTCATCGTCTCGATGAATTGAGACCCGGCAGCTTGCATGATTTGCTGGCTCGCTGCGACGGCTTTCGCAAACCCGAACGCATCGCGCAATTGGGCCTGGTCTGTGAAGCCGACAAACGCGGCCGACTGGGCTTGGAAAATGTCGGCTATCCATCTCGTACATTGCTGGACACTGTCCATAAGGCAGCCGTCTCGATATCTTTTAAAGATATCGACAGCACTGGCCTGCAGGGCCCGCAAATCAGCGAGGCCATGCGCCGTGCCCGGATAAAAGCGATTGCCATTGCCATCGGCTCGCAGGACTGAACACGAGGTGGGTATGCAAAATGACGCCATCAACCTGAAAGAAAAATTGGCGAATTTTTCCGAGCATTGGTCGCCGCGTGTCATTGCCGAAATGAACGACTACCAATTCAAGCTGGTGAAACTGCAAGGTGAATTTGTCTGGCACCGGCATGGCGATACCGACGAAGTATTTCTCGTCGTGCAAGGTGAAATGGAAATTGGTTTTCGTGATCGCGACGTGCTGCTGCGAGCCGGTGAAATGTTTGTGGTGCCGAAAGGGGTTGAACATATCACCCGAGCCAAATCGGAATGTCACGCGATGATTATCGAGCCTCGCGGCGTCATCAATACCGGCGAAGCAGAAAGCACGCTTACTGCCGAGAACGACGTCTGGATTTAGACGCCGACTTAAATTTCAAAGTCGCCAATCGCGCCGGGTCTGGCGATATCGCGCCAATGCAGCGGATTCACTTTCAGGGTCTCGCCTTCGCTAATCGCACGTTGCAGTTCGAGCACATGCAGCTGCGGCAGCAATCGTGTAATCAAGGCCTGTGTGTAATCTCGCAATACGCGATCACGTCGCAGCAATAGCCAGGCGGTGCAACGCGGCAATAAATTGTCGGCAGGAATCGCGACCAGATCGGCATCTTCCGGCGTGATTGCCATTTCCGCCAGAACGCCGACGCCGAAACCGGCGCGGACATAAGTCTTGATCAAGTCGGCATCGCGCGCCGTCACTGCAATGCTGATTTCGAGACCGGCCTTGGAAAATGCTTGGCGCAAGGATGATTCCGGTTCGCGGGTAGATTCGTAACTGACCAGTGGATATTTCGCGATATCGGCCAAGGTCAGTGGACGATCGAGTTTTGCCAGTTCATGTTGCTTAGGTACCAGCACAACGCGATCCCAGCGGTATAGCGGAATCGCCAAATCGGCCGCTGCAGGTGCGCTGCCAGCAGTACTGATAATCGCGATTTCTGCATCGCCGCGCGTGAGGCTGGCGAGCGATTCACTATCGCCGCCGGGCGTTAAATGCACGGCAACATGCGGGAACAGACGATTCAAGGCAGCCAGTGCAGAAGGCAGCGCGTAGCGCGCCTGTGTATGTGTGGTGGCGATATGCAGCTCGCCCTGATGGTCGCGACGTAAATTGGCGGCAATCGCACGAATATTATTCGCTTCTGCCAACAGCAGCCGGGCGTGTTCGATTACTTTTTCACCAGCCGGCGTAATGCTTTCCAGACTGCGGGCCCCGCGGGTGAAAAGAATGAAGCCTAGTTCGTCTTCCAGTTGTTTCAGTTGTTTGGAAAGACCAGGTTGGGTCGCATGCACTTTTTCGGCGGCGAGCGTGATGTTCAGGCCCGAATCGGCGATGGCGAGCAGGTAACGAAGTTGTGTCAGTGTCATGAAAATTTCTCGAGAGGTGTCGTGAACGCGAAACGGGGTTTCAACGCGGCATACGACAACACATGAGGGTCATGACAAGCATCCAGAAAGAGGTGATAGAGGCGGGTAAACCAGTAAAACGATGCTAGCCCATGCACTGGAGAGCGTCCAGTGAAGGCAGGCCGATTCAGCTTCTGCGCTACATAACTTCTGGGCATGGACTCAGTAGCCGAAATCATTTCACCGGACTCCTCGCGCCGTTTAGCGTGACATTAGGCCCAAACCCTAGTGCTTTCACGTAAATCATGAGTAACCGTCTATTCCCCTTGTTCGCGGATCTCCGCAATCGCCCCGTACTGGTCGTCGGCGGTGGCGTAGTGGCTGCCAGGAAAATCGAGGCCCTGCGATCTGCCGGTGCAAAAGTACGTGTGGGGTCGCCTGAACTTGCCGATGAACTGCAGTCGCTGCTCGCAGGAAACGAGATTGAATATTTCCCCGGTACCTTCCAGGAACATTGGTTGAATGATGTCTGGTTAGTTGTCGCTGCAACCGACGATGTTGAGGTGAATCAACAAGTCGCCGCCGCAGCCGAATTAAGGCGTCTTTTTGTGAACGTGGTCGATGATGCCGAATTGTCGAGTTACCAGGTGCCATCGGTGATCGAGCGCGGGCCGCTGCAGATTGCGATTTCCAGTGCCGGTGCGGCACCGATGCTGGCTCGGCATATTCGCGAAAAACTCGAAGCACAATTCGACGAATCCTACGGCGAATTGACTGCCTTGCTGGCGCAACATCGTGAACGCATTCGCCAACACTTGCCGTTGTTGCCGCAGCGCCGTCGCTGGTTCGAAAAATTATTGCAGGGTCCGATTTTGTCCTTGCTACGACAAAAGCAAACCATCAAGGCAGAACATGCTTTGCTGACGGCCTTGTCGCAACAGGATGCATCAGCGAAACAAGGTTCGGTTGCTTTGGTCGGTGCAGGCCCTGGTGACGCGGGGTTGCTGACCTTACGTGCACTACGCTTATTGAACGAAGCCGACGTGATTTTGCATGATCGTTTGGTCAGCAAGGAAGTATTGGCACTCGCACGTCGCGATGCCGAATTTATCGAAGTGGCGAAAGAATCCGGACACCACTACACCACGCAGGACGGCATTCACGACTTGCTGCTGGAGCATGCAAAAGCCGGTAAACGCGTCGTGCGCCTGAAAGGTGGCGACCCGTTTATTTTCGGTCGAGGCGGTGAAGAGTGTGAAGTGTTGCGTGCCAATAATATTCCATTCGAAGTAGTTCCTGGCGTTACGGCTGCTTTGGCTTGCGCCGCCTACGCCGGCATTCCGCTGACGCATCGCGATCACGCTCAGTCACTGCGTTTGGTGACGGCACATTGCCAGAAATCCGAAGATACGCTTGATTGGCAGCAGCTCGCTGCCGAAAAGCAGACGTTGGCGATTTATATGGGCGTGGCGAGTCTGGAGCGCCTGCAAAACAAGTTGATCGAACACGGGCGCAATCCGGAAACACCGTTTGCGATTGTGGAAAACGGATCGCGGCCTGAACAACGCGTCATCACCGGAACGCTGGTGCAACTAGCATCGCGCGCATCACAACATCAAGTGAAATCGCCGGCCCTGCTCATCATCGGTGAAGTGGCAGCGTTTGCGAACACTCTGCATTGGTATGGTGCCGCGCCGCTCGGCGAAACCGCCATCAATAACCCACATTCATTATTGGCAGCCGCGTAATACTTTTTATAATTTGGAGTTTCCCATGATTTACAACAACATCCTCGACACTATCGGTTCGACGCCGATCGTCAAACTGCATCGCATTGCTCCTTCGTATGTTGATTTGTATGTGAAAGTGGAATCCTTCAATCCGGGCGGTTCGGTCAAGGACCGTTTGGCGCTCGCGATCATTCTCGATGCCGAGCAGAAAGGCTTATTGAAGCCCGGACAGACCGTGGTGGAAGCCACCTCTGGCAACACGGGTATCGCATTGGCGATGGTGTGTGCTGCTCGTGGCTACGCGTTTGTCGCCGTGATGACAGAAACATTTTCTATCGAACGTCGAAAATTGATTCGTGCCTATGGCGCGAAAGTAATTCTTACGCCGGCGGCGGAACGGGGCAGCGGCATGGTACGCAAGGCGGAAGAACTCGCCCGCAAGCACGGCTGGTTCCTGGCACGGCAGTTTGAAAATGAAGCGAATCCGGCCTATCACCGCAACACGACCGCGCCGGAAATTTTGCAGGATTTTGCCGGAAAACGACTGGGCTATTTCGTCAGTGGCTGGGGTACCGGCGGTACATTGACCGGAGTCGGCGAAGTGTTGAAATTGGCGCGGCCGCAAACAAAAATTATTACGACCGAGCCAGCCGGGGCATCTTTGCTATCGGGAAAAAATTGGGCACCGCATAAAATCCAGGGCTGGACGCCAGACTTCATTCCGGCCGTGTTGAATCAAAATATCGCGAATGAAATTATTCCGGTGGATGATGTACTTGCACGAGATACTTCGCGTCGACTTGCTGCCGAAGAAGGCATTTTTGTCGGAATTTCTGCTGGAGCAACTTTGGCGGCGGCATTGCGGGTTGCCGAAAAAGCCGAAAAGGGCTCGGTGATTTTGGCAATGCTGCCCGACACTGGTGAACGCTATCTCAGTACCTTCCTGTTTGAAGGTGTGAGTGAAGGTTCGGATGATGAATGGCTGGCGGAATTTGAAGCCAAGACGCTTGCAGCATAACTCGTAGGGGCGATTCATGAATCGCCCTACGAATTTGGTACCGACCAATCAATCCCTTGCTTGTGTCCGCCGACCAGCCAGCGATTGGCGGCGGAAAAATGTCCGCAACCCATAAAGCCCCGATACGCAGACAAGGGTGATGGATGCGGCGCACGTAAGACGCAATGTTTGCGCGCATCGATCACACGCCCCTTAGCTTGTGCGTAACTGCCCCACAACATGAACACGAGACCTTCGCATTCGGCATTCAGTTTTTCGACGATGTGATCGGTGAAGCCTTCCCAGCCTTTTCCCTGGTGCGAACCGGGTTTGCCATCTTCGACCGTCAAGACAGCATTCAATAACAGCACGCCTTGCTCGGCCCAATTCGTCAAACAGCCATGATTCGGTTTGGCAATGCCGCAATCGCGTTCAATTTCGGTATAGATATTTCGCAGCGAGGGCGGAATATCGACGCCGGGCAATACCGAAAAACACAGGCCATGTGCCTGTCCCGCTCCGTGATAAGGGTCTTGCCCGAGAATTACGACTTTGACTTGATCAAACTTCGTCGTATTGAGTGCGGCAAAAATATCGGCACCGCGCGGATAGATTTTTTTGCCTTTGGCTTTTTCGCTACGCAGAAATTCCGATAGCGTTTGCATGTCGGGGCGCTGCAGATAATCGCCGACACGCGATTTCCATGAGGCTTCGAGGTGGATGGTGTGTTCGGACATGAATTTTTGTCGTAGTTAGTAGGAGCGACGGAAGTCGCGACAGAGTAGCGGTAGAATTTATCTGTGAGCGCAGCCTCGGAGCGGTCGCGACTTCTGTCGCTCCTACAACAGCTCCTGGCGAGTGGTTATTTACTTCTGCAGCTTGGCGCGCATCTGCCGCCCGACACGCAACTGGAATATTAATTTCGTGACCAGCAAGCGTTCTTCGATGGGTTTCTGTACCAGATCATTCGCACCGGCACGCAACAGATCGGTTTGATTGGCGAGATTGGCATCGCCGGTCATGACCAATGCCGGCAACAATCCTTTTGGGTATCCGAAAGTATTGCGAATGCTATGCAATAAATCCTTGCCGGTTAAATCGCCTTTCAGATACACGTCGGTCAAGACAATATCCGGGCCGGGAATGCGGCCTTGTGCCTTCATGGTTTCCAGATGCGCAACCGCATCTTCCACACACGTGGCGTGTACGACTTTCAATCCATGTTTTTCCAGCATGCGACGGGTGGCCATCGCCACCACGCGACTGTCTTCCACATAGAGCACTTCGCAACCGGCTTCCGATTCCGGAGCCACATAGCCCTTGATGAAAGCAGCCAGTGCACTGAAACCCAAGGACTTGTCGAAGTAATCGGTAACGTCATCGGTAATCGAACGTGTTTCGAGACGCTCCTGCACATCGCCCGATACCACGATGATCGGAATATAGGCTTGGGGAGTGTGTTCGCGAATATATTTCGCCAGTTCCAGGCCGTCCATGTCGGGCAAGCGTAGTGCCATGGTGACTAAATTAACGCTGCCGGTCTGAAGGGCAATCTTGGCTTCTTCGGCGCTTTCACAAGCAATGAATTCCATGTCCGGCAATTGTTGCCGCAATACACCTTCGATCATTTTTCGCACAACTTTAGAGCCATCCACGACCATAATTCGTGGTGTAGATGTGTCGAACATTTTGAAGCTGGGTGTATTCATATGCTCTTGTTTACAAATCTGTTGGACGAGTTTGCCTGAGATGATGGCCGCTGGCGAGCCATGCCCCCAACCAGCCCAGTATGGCGCTACTGGCCAATAAGGCCAAGACCATCATGAAATCGGGTCCCTGTAGTTCAAAACGACTGTCATAACTGGCCAATAGGGGGCGCAAGCGTTCATCGAGTGCCAGGCCAGCAGCCAGCGAGAGGCCCAGTGCCAATGCTCCTGCCGCGAGGCCGTACCAAAAGCCGAGATACAAAAAAGGCCGTCGAATAAAGCCGTCGGTAGCACCCAGTTGCTGCATGACGGCAATTTCTTCGCGGCGGGTGCCGATATCCAGCCGCACGGTATTGCCGACCACCAGTAGCACGCCCAGACCGAACAAGATGCTCAGGATCTTCAACATGCGCTCGCCCAAACTTAGCCAGGCGTTCAAGCGTTGGCGCCACTGGCCATCATGTTGCACGACATCGGCTTCGGGCCATTGCTTCAGGACTTCCGCAAGTACCATCCCGTCATCCCTCGGCCGAATTTTCAAAACGCTGGGGAGCGGGTTGCTGCCGAGCAGGTCCACGCTTTGCGCCAAATCACTCAATTTGCGGAATTCGGCCAGGCCTTCGTCCGGGCTGATGACCGTGACTTTTTCAACATCACTGCGCTCGGCCACTTTTGTCGCCAGCAACTTTGCCTGTTCAACCTTTATTTCAGGCTTGAGGAACACACTCATTTCGCGCGCCGCCTGCAGATTGCCCGAAACCCGTTGCACGTTCAGCAATACCATGCCCAGAGCCAGAGGCAATGCCATAGCAATCGCCATCACGCCGACGATCAGGAAGGTCGAAAATGGTTTCGACACAATCCGGCCCAGACTCGATAACAGGGAATAAACGTGTTGGTCGCGCCATGCGCCGAGGCGCGCACCGAAGCCGCCGTTATTAGTTCGCATCGTGCTCATGGTGCTAGCTCCTCGGGCGCGATATCGTCCATCAGCTTGCCCTGGCTTAATACCAGCACGCGTTTACGCATGCGCTTGACGAGCGAGAGGTCGTGGCTGGCGATGATCACACTACTGCCCTGTGCCGACAGGCTTGCGAGTAAGCTCATAATTTCGGCGGCAAGCGATGGATCCAGATTGCCGGTGGGTTCGTCGGCCAGTAGCAGCAGCGGCTGTGCAATCAATGCGCGGGCAATGCCGACGCGTTGTTGTTCGCCGGATGACAATTCGCTTGGCCGGTTTTTTTCTTTCGAGCCCAGGCTCACTTTTTCTAGTACGAGGCGGACACGTTTGCCAATTTCTTTCGAGGGCACGCCTTCGATCAATAATGGCAGGGCAACATTGTCGAATACGCTGCGATCCATCAGCAGGTGATGGTCCTGGTGCACCACGCCGACTTGACGACGGTGGAAAGCCACCTGGCGGCCACGCACCTTCGCGAGATTTTTTTCGTTAACCAATACGGTGCCGCGTGTTGCGCGTTCACTGAGATGAATCAATTTAAGTAGCGTGCTTTTACCGGCGCCGGAATGTCCGGTCACGAACAACATTTCACCGGCATCGACGGAAAAATGGATGTCGCTCAACGCATTGTGCGGCCCGGTGTAAGTCTTGCTGACAGCATCGAAGCGCAAAACAGGCATAAAGCTCTCGTCGTAAATCGTTATTGCGCTTTAGTTTACGGGTTTTGCCGGGGCTTGAGGAATATGTCTTGAATCCGGTTAACCCTGGAATCAGGCGGCAATGATGCGTTGCGCGGCAATAATCCAGAGCGTAATCAAAACGACATTGCTCGAAGCGAATGCCGTCAATCTATGCATTACCTTGTTGTAACTCAGATGGATCAGGCTATGCATTACCCGTAAGGCAACATAGGTCCAGGCGAGAAAGATCACGACTGAAGGCGCATTGCCAGTGATGAAAAACAGTATGCACACAACGTAAAACAGAATCGGTAATTCCAGCAGATTCATGTAATTGCGATTGGGAATGCTGACGTATCCGGGAACCGTTGCCGACTCGCCGTATTTGAAATCCTCGGTGCGTATTTCGCGACGCAGTCCGGCGCGGACACGATAAAACGGGATCAATAGCAGTACCAAAAAGGTCCAGCCTGCGAGTGCGAATACCGGATAGAGAATGCTGGAGTTTTCCATCAATGGGTGCCTCGGCTATCGAATGCGGAACGAGTTATGCATGAAGTTTCTGCAAGTATGTTTCCAGCACGATGTTGTGTATGTCGCATATTGGTTTCTCAGACATTTTCACGTGGGCTAATATCCACGTGTCTCAAGATCCGGAGCCCGCTTTTTTAATCGGGTAGCCGGCATCTTCCCAGCCCGAAATACCCGGCTTGAGATTTACTGCATTTACGAAGCCGGCTTTATTGAGAATGTCGGTGCCTTCAGGGCCGATGCTTACGCCATCTCCGCAATACACGACCACCGGCTTTGTCTTGGAGTCTGCCAATGAGGCAGGAATTGCTCTGCGCAGAGTCTCAAGCGGAAGGGAGAGCGCCCCGGGAATATGGCGGTCGTCATAGGCTTCAGTGCCTCGAACGTCTATCACCATCGCACCATCTTCCATCAGGCTTTTCGCCTGTGCCGCATCCACCTGGCGCACGTTGAATGAGGTTTCAGTCGAGCCGAATCGAATGATGTAGAACAGCACAAGCAAGACTGCACCCATCAACAAAAATTGCCGGGCATTGTTTTGTTGCGATGCGCCTGTGTTCATGGTGGTCCCCCTGACATCAAACCTGATGGAAATACTGGCGCATTTCGGAGCTCCCGCAAAGAGGCGGGAGCAATCGAATGCCTGAAATCAGTCCGCCAGTGTCAGCAGACTCGCATTACCGCCTGCCGCCGTGGTGTTCACGGTCAGTGTGCGCTCGCTGGCGAACTTCAACAGGTAGTGTGGACCACCGGCTTTTGGTCCGGTACCACTCAAACCTTCACCACCAAAGGGCTGCACCCCGACTACCGCGCCGATTTGATTGCGGTTCACGTAGCAGTTGCCGACACGAACCGATTTCGCAATATGGGTAATGGTCGAATCAATACGCGAATGGATACCGAGTGTGAGGCCGTACCCACTGGCATTGATTTGATTGAGGACATCGTCGAGTTGCGAAGCTTCATAGCGAATCACATGCAGCACGGGTCCGAAAATTTCGCGATGCAATTGCGACAGCGAATTTAACTCGTAGGCGCGTGGTGCAAAGAAACTGCCGTCGGCACACGAGGCAGGCAGTTGAACGGCTTTAATCAGTTTCGCTTCCTTGTCCATGCGCTCTGCATGCGCGACAAGAATGGCCTTTGCATCTTCGTCGATAACCGGGCCGACATCGGTCGACAACAAGCCCGGATCACCGACCACCAATTCATCCATGGCGCCGCTAAGCATATGAATCACCTTGTCGGCGATATCGCTTTGCACGAATAAAATGCGGGCAGCAGAACAACGTTGTCCGGCCGAATCAAATGCGGCGGTAATGGCATCTTTGACTAATTGTTCCGGCAGCGCAGATGAGTCAGCGATCAAGGCATTTTGTCCGCCGGTTTCGGCGATCAGGGTCGCGATTTGCGCATTACGTGCCGCGAGTCTGCGATTGATTGCCCACGCGGTTTCGGTTGAACCTGTGAAGCAAACGCCGGCCACACGAGGGTCTTTGGTCAATGCCGCACCGACGGTCGCGCCATCGCCGGGCAGGAATTGCAGCACTTTTTCCGGTACGCCGGCTTCGTGCATCAGCTTCACGGCGAAGAACGCCATCAAGCTGGTTTGCTCGGCCGGTTTTGCAATCACGGTATTGCCGGCGGCCAAGGCAGCGGCAACTTGGCCGATGAAAATCGCTAGCGGGAAATTCCACGGACTGATGCAGACGAACACGCCGCGGCCATGCAATTGCAGTTCGTTCGATTCGCCAGTCGGGCCAGGCAATTTTTCTGGGTGCCCAAATAACTTGCGCGATTGCACCGCATAGTAGCGGCAAAAATCGACCGCTTCGCGAACTTCGGCGACCGAAGCCGACATCGATTTGCCGGCTTCCTTCACGCACAGCGCGATCAATTCCGGCATGCGTTGTTCCATCAGGTCGGCTGCATATTCGAGAATCTTTGCGCGTGATGCCGCCGGTGTGTGGTCCCATTCTTGAAATGCAGAATGGGCGTTGTCCAGGGCAGCTTGTACTTGCGCACTATCGGTCGACTGCCATTGGCCAACGGATTCCTTGCGATTGGCCGGATTGGTCACCGCATTCATCGCGCCGGTATTTTTGCTGCCAGGCACCAGCGGCGTGGCTTGCCAGTTTTTGATCGCGGCATTCACGTTTTTGGCGAGCTCGGCTAAAACGGAATCATTGGCTAGGTTGATGCCCATAGAATTTTTTCTCTCGTCGCCAAACAAATGGCCAGGGGTAGGAATGCGGGGATGTGCTTTGCTGGCAAAACCGTTCACGGCAGCGACTGGATCAGCCACCAGATCTTCGGGCTTTACGTTTTCATCGGTAATGCGATTAACGAAGCTGGAGTTCGCGCCATTTTCCAAAAGGCGGCGCACCAGATACGGCAGCAGATCTTCATGCGAACCGACCGGCGCATAAACGCGGCACGGAATTGCCAAATCATTTTTGCCGATGACTTCGGCATACAAATCGTGACCCATACCGTGCAGTCGCTGGTATTCGTAATCCGGCAATCCGGTGTTTTTCGCGATTTGATAAATCGCGGCAATCGTGTGCGCGTTGTGGGTGGCGAACATCGGATAAATCACGTCGCTGGCCTGCAACATTTTTTTCGCGCAGGCAATGTAGCTGACGTCGGTATTCGGCTTGCGGGTAAATACCGGATAGCCGGTATAACCTTCCATCTGTGCTTTCTTGATTTCCGAATCCCAGTAAGCACCTTTAACCAGACGAATCTGCATGCGGCGGCCGGTGGTTTTTGCCAGATCGATTAAATAGTCCAGCACGAATGGCGCGCGCTTCTGATAAGCCTGTACCGCAAGCCCGCAGCCTTCCCAGCCGTCAAGGGATTTGTCGGCAAATACTTTTGCAATAAGCTCTAAAGAAAGTTCCAATCGTTCGGATTCTTCGGCATCGATCGTGAAGCCGATACCAACACCCTTCGCTTGCTGAGCCAGCGATAAAATACGCGGCGCGAGTTCATTCATCACGCGTTCGCGTTTGCCGACTTCAAGACGCGGATGCAGCGCGGATAATTTGATCGAAATAGAAGGCGCGGCAAAAATATCCGGATACGGCCCGCCGGCGCCAATCGCATCGATCGCATTTTTGTACGCTTGGAAATAACGTTCGGCATCGGCGGCGGTAAATGCTGCTTCGCCCAGCATGTCGAAGGAGTAACGATAATTGGCGCCATCGCCTTTTTGCGAACGCTCCAGTGCTTCGGAAATCGTGCGGCCCAAAACGAATTGATGACCCATGATGCGCATGGCCTGTCGCACCGCGAGACGAATGGCCGGTTCGCCGGCACGTGATACCAGGCGTTTAAATGCACCGCCGAAGTCACGCTGGGTATCGTCGGCCAGGCTGACGATTTTTCCGGTCAGCATCAAACCCCAGGTCGAGGCATTGACCAATAAGGAGCTGGATTGGCCGACATGCGAATTCCAGTCGGCGTCGCCGAGTTTGTCGCGAATCAATTTATCCGCCGTACCCTGGTCTGGAATGCGCAATAAGGCTTCGGCGACACACATCAGCAAGACGCCTTCTTCGGAAGACAGGTCGTACTCGAGCATGAAGGCTTCGACCAAACCGGGATCTGCCGCACGAATTCGGACTTTCTTCACCAAACCGGCTGCCATGGTTTGTACGCTGGCCTGATCGCTTTCGGCGAGTCGTGCCTGTGCCAGCAATTCTTCAAGATGTTCAGCCTCATCCCGCGCATAGGCGGCGGTGATGTGGGTCATCAAGGGTGAAAAGCGCTCGGGTAACTCGGACGAAAGAATGGGATTCACGGACGACCTGGCTGGTGGGAGAGGAATGCAGGAGGGCAATTCTACGGCTTTGCGAAGCCTCTGGGCAGGGACTCCTTCTTCACCTAGCTGTCCATACCGATAAGTATTCTAGTTGCCGGTAAGCCGCCCAAGCGGGTAAAATTAACGGGATTTCCTGCGGTGAACGCTTGCCAGCCTCAAGGATTTTCGATGATCGAGCAGTTTTTGTCGGAAAACAGCCGGTGCGCCCTAGTACTGCGGCCGCGCCGGGCCATGACAAAAACCCAATTCGTCGGACTTTTTGTCGTGATTGCAATGACGACTTGGGCAGTGGCGATATTGAGTTATGTCATCGGGAATGTGTTTGCCCCGGCTTTTGCGCTGCTGGATGGCGTTTTTGTTGCCATGGCATTGCGTTGGGTTTGGTTGAGCAGTAATCGCGTTGAAACGATCGAGCTTGATGCCGAGCATTGCACGGTAACGCGATCGGGTCGGAAAGAATTGGCATTTGACGCGCACCCCTACTGGGTTCGCATGCTGCTTGAAAAAGCGCAGGAAGCACCGCCGGAAATATTCCGTGTAGTGCTGGCGTCAAAAGGCAAAAGTTGCGAGGTTGGATCGTTTCTGGCGCCGGATGAGCGACGGGATCTGGCTGAAAAGTTGAGGATTTTACTGGCGCGGGCTTCACAACGCGCTTAACGAATTTTAGGTTTGATGTACGGGGATTGAGGCGGACATGATGAAAACAAATTGCATCACGGCAATGTTGGCCGGCCTACTGGCCAGCGTTGTTTCTTTGGCAGCGTTGGCGGACGATAGTAAAGAACCGCAGCTCTGGCAGCTGAACATGACCGACGGCGTCACGGCTAGTTCGCAGAATGCCTACGATTCGCACATGATGATGTTCTGGGTGTGCGTGGTCATCGGCATCATAGTATTCGCGGCCATGGGCCTTGCGATGTTCAAGTTCCGCAAGTCCAAAGGTGCTGTGCCTGATACCAATTTCACCCACAGTACTTTGCTTGAAGTGTTGTGGACCGGTATTCCAATCATCATCCTGATTGCCTCCGCGATTCCCGCTACCGGCATGGTGATTGATCTCTATAACGCCAATCATTCGGCAAAACCTTATGAAATGACGGTCAAGATTACCGGCCAGCAATGGTTGTGGAGTTACGAATACAAGGGCGAGGGTGTGGAATTTACCTCGCGTCTCGATCGCGAATCGGACCGCCTGCGTCAGGATAAGAACTCCACTGCAGAACAAATCAAAGCCCACAAGCATTACCTGCGCGACGTGGACAATGCTCTGGTGATCCCAGCCGATACCCGTGTGCGCTTCGTGATCACTGCCGACGACGTTATCCACGCATGGTGGGTGCCGGCTCTGGGCTGGAAGCAAGACGCTATTCCAGGCGTGATTAATGAAGCCTGGACCGAAGTGCCTGCGGCAAAAATCGGTACCTATCGCGGTGTTTGCGCAGAGCTCTGCGGCAAGGACCACGGCTTTATGCCGATCGTGGTCAAAGTGGTTTCGAAAACCGATTACAGAATCTGGATGGCGGCTCAGAGGGCGAAGAATGCGCCCACGCTTGTCCCAGTTCCGGCGGATGTAACGATTGATGCCAATGCTGTACCTGCAGAAGACGCTGCCGCTGATGAAGCCGCCGTTCCTGCTGTCAGCACCCAACCCTAATTCTATTTAAGAGGCACGCGACATGGCATACGACACCGCTGCTCACGACGGTCATCACGATGACCACAAGCAAGGTTTTTTCGAGCGTTGGTTTTACTCCACCAACCACAAAGATATCGGTACCTTATATCTGCTGTTCTCGCTACTGATGTTTTTCATCGGCGGGGCGATGGCATTGGTGATTCGAGCAGAATTGTTCCAGCCCGGCCTGCAATTGGTGGCGCCCGAGTTTTTCAACCAGATGACCACGACGCATGCACTGGTCATGATCTTCGGCGCCGTCATGCCGGCTTTCGTGGGGCTTGCCAACTGGATGATTCCGTTGATGATCGGCGCGCCGGATATGGCCTTGCCGCGCATGAACAACTGGTCGTTCTGGATCATGCCGTTTGCATTCACGCTGTTGCTGTTGCCTCTGATTCTCCAGGGTTTCGGTATTGGCGGTGGAGGTCCTTCCGGCGGTTGGACCCTGTATCCGCCACTGTCACTGCAAGGCGGTAGCAGCACGGCGTTTACCATCTTCGCCATTCACATGATGGGCGTCAGCTCGATCATGGGTGCGATCAACATCATTGCTACCGTATTGAACATGCGCGCGCCTGGCGTCGATTTGCTGAAAATGCCGGTATTCGTCTGGACCTGGCTGATCACCGCATTCCTGCTAATCGCTGTGATGCCCGTTCTGGCCGGTTCGGTCACGATGTTGCTGACCGACAAATTCTTCGGCACCAGCTTCTTCAATGCGGCCGGTGGTGGTGATCCAGTGATGTATCAACACATCTTCTGGTTCTTCGGTCACCCCGAGGTGTACATCATGATTCTGCCTGCGTTCGGCGTAGTGTCGGAAATCATTCCTACCTTTGCCCGCAAACCATTGTTTGGCTATCAAGCCATGGTGTACGCCACCGCATCGATCGCCTTCCTGAGCTTCATCGTCTGGGCCCACCACATGTTCACCGTCGGCATGCCGCTGGGTGGTGAGTTGTACTTCATGTACGCGACCATGCTGATCGCGATTCCGACTGGCGTGAAAGTATTCAACTGGGTGACAACGCTGTGGCGTGGTTCGATCACGTTCGAAACCCCGATGTTGTTCGCACTCGGTTTCGTGATCATGTTTACCATCGGCGGTTTCTCGGGCCTGATGCTCGCGATTGTGTCGGCCGATATGCAATATCACGACACCTATTTCGTGGTTGCCCACTTCCATTACGTGCTGGTGACCGGTGCGATCTTCGGCATCATGGCGGGCGTTTACTACTGGCTGCCAAAATGGACCGGCCACATGTACAACGAAACCCTGGGCAAATGGCATTTCTGGCTCAGCACGATTTTCGTAAACTTGCTGTTCTTCCCGCAGCACTTCCTGGGTCTGGCCGGCATGCAACGCCGCGTACCGGATTACAACCCTGCGTTTGCCGACTTTAATATGTGGTCATCGATTGGTGGCTTCGGCTTCGGCATCAGCCAGTTGTTGTTTGCCTATATCGTCTGGTCCTGCATCCGTGGCGGCGTAAAAGCCGAAGCGCGTTCGTGGGAAAGCGCCCAAGGTCTAGAGTGGACTGTCCCGTCACCGGCTCCGCACCACACCTTCACCACACCACCGGTTATTCGCGACGGTGATCTGGCCCATGGCGACATTACGCACTAATGGCTGACACCAAACAAAATGCTGTAGCACACGGCCGCGCGAAAGCGCGGCGTACCGCCTTGATCATAGGTTTGGTCGCCGTGGTGGTGTATGCCGGTTTTTTGCTGAGCATGGCGATTAAATGATGCGAGCCGAAGAGCGCAAAACGTTGAAGAACATCGCACTGATTTCAGTGTGTTCGTTTGTGTTCGCGTTTTCGATGGTGCCCTTGTACAACATCGCCTGCGAAAAAATCTTCGGCATCAAGATGGAAAAAGGTCCGACCGGCGAAGAAACAATCGCCGGCGCGAAGATCAACAAAGAGCGCAAGATTACCGTTGAATTCGACAGTACGGTGAATTCGAAATTGCCATGGAACTTCCAACCCTCGCAGCTGACGATGGAAGTGGTTCCGGGCAAGATGTACGACACCCATTACGTTGCCAAAAACAATGCGGCCTACGCCGTAGTCGGCAATGCAGCGCCATCGGTAGCTCCGATATCGGCATCGAGTTTCTTCAACAAGACCGAATGTTTCTGTTTTACCGAACAGCTTTTGCAAGCCGGCGAACAACGCGACATGCCGGTGCGTTTCGTGGTCAATCCAAATTTGCCCGACGATGTACATACCATCACGCTGTCGTATACTTTTTTCATTAATGACAAAGCGACCGCGCTTGCAAAAGCGTCTAGCTCATCACCGACCGCCAGGTCGGCGCCATAACTTAGAGACTGGGGAAGAATTACCATGGCACACGCCCAACCCGATGCAAACGCCTATTACGTTCCGCACCACAGCCGCTGGCCTTTCGTAGGTTCAATCGTCATGTTCACCATGATGGTGGGCGTAGCGAACTGGTTCAACGGAAGCGACTGGGGCTTCAATGTTTTCATGGTCGGCATGTTGGGCATGTTGCTGACGCTTGGCTTCTGGTTTGGCGACGTGATTTCCGAATCGCTACAAGGCCGCTACAACGAACAAGTCGATACTTCGTTCCGCATGGGAATGATGTGGTTCATCTTCTCCGAAGTGATGTTCTTCGCCGCCTTCTTCGGCGCGCTCTTTTATGCGCGTACTTTCGTACTGCCGTGGTTGTCGGGCGAAGGCGATGGCGCATTGACCAATAATTTTCTCTGGCAGGGTTACAGCGCCGGCTGGCCTACCAATGGCCCGGCCGATATCGGCGGCAAGTTTGAAACCATTCCTGCCTGGGGTCTGCCACTAGTCAACACCATCATCCTGTTGACGTCGGGCGTTACCATCACGATGGCCCACCATGCACTGAAAGAAAATGCCCGCAAGGCATTGCTTGTATGGCTCGGTCTGACGGTAGCCTTGGGTGCGGTGTTCCTTTTCTATCAAGCCGAAGAATATATCCACGCCTATCATGAGTTGAACTTGACCCTGGGTTCCGGCATTTACGGTTCCACCTTCTTCATGCTCACCGGCTTCCACGGGATGCACGTCGCACTGGGAACCATCATGCTGGCGGTGATGTGGCTGCGTTGCGCAAAGGGCCACTTCAGCAAAGATCATCACTTCGCATTCGAAGCGGTGGCCTGGTACTGGCATTTCGTCGACGTCGTGTGGCTCGGTCTGTTCCTGTTCGTTTACGTGCTGTAATCGATCCGCATCAAGATTATGAAAAGGCCGGCATTGCCGGCTTTTTTGTTGCTGCAGATTCAAGTCGTTTAAACAAAATCATCGCCGCCAACTTCGATATCATTGCCGCTCTGCACGGACGAAACTGAAAACATGGAAAGCAATCCCTACGCCGCACCCGACAGCCAGTCGGTAGTTGAAGCAAAAGTCGAAAGCCAGAAATTTTACGTGGTTGCCCCGATGAAATTCTTTCTTCTGTTTGGCGCAACATTGGGTATCTACCAAATATATTGGCATTATAAAAACTGGTCCTTGTTCAAAAAATCTTATCGTGGTGATGAATGGCCGGTAATGCGGGCAATCTTTGCCATCTTTTTCGTGCACGGGCTGTTTCGTGAAGTGGATGCGCAATTAAGAAAGAATCGCAGCCCACATTCCTGGAATCCCAATCTGCACGCAACAGCAATCGTCATTCTGCTGATAGCCGAGCGCATCATCAGCCGCATGTCCGATATGAATGAAGATTTCAACTTTCTCGATATGCTCACGTTGTTGTCGATTCCACTCATCTGCTTTTTTTATTACCAGGCGCAGAAAGCTATCAATGAAGCCTGCGGAGACCCTGATGGCCTGGCGAATTCCAATTACACCATCGCCAACATTCTGTGGATTACGCTTGGAGGCTTGTTTGTACTTCTGATCGCCGCAAGTGTTGTCTTCATCATGGTATCCGAAGTCTAGATAGCGTTAATAATGAACACCGCGCAGCTGAAAGATTTCTGCACGCAACTGCCCGGTGTCAGCACACACGAATACGGCCATCCCGCCAATATTCTTGTGTATTTTGTCGGCGACAAAAGATTCGCCTATTTCAAAACCAGCGAACCCGAACAATGGCGTTTCAGCATTCGCGTAACACCCGACCGTTTTGTCGAACTCACCGACGTACTCGGCATCAAACCTGCCCGTTATTTCGCACGTTTCCATTGGGTAAGCATCGTTAACTCGCAAAGCCTGTCCGAAGACTATTTGCAGGAATTGATTTTGTGGTCGTATAAAAAGACATTGGGGTCACTAAGCAGAGTGCTGCGGGAAAAGTTGTGAATGTAATCGTCCCTTGGAGATTCCTTGGACCTTCTTGCTGTTGTGGCAGAGGCACCGCTATTTTGCCTTCACATTGCGAATGATTTCGTATCGATAGATGTTCAACTTTGCCTGCGTCGGACAACAGTAAGTAAAAACCTACTAATTATGACTCTTCTGCCGCTACGAACTGACTCCTTGCGACCCGAAGGAGACATTCAATGATCAATAAGGAAACTTGGGCACCATTACCTCGGTTACTCAAGTGCTGAAGAATGTCGCACTTGGTGGTTGAATTCACCGTAAATTTGCGTTAACCACAACGGCTACTTAAGAATTCCGAGCAACGAAAAATGCCGTAGCTAATATAAACGCTGCAACAAGAGATATTTTTGCTCGCTTACTCTTGCGACGATGAAGTTCTATTCTAATTTTAATTTGATTGAGCGCCAAAGTACCAATGTCAGGGTTTGGCCCCCAGTTTACAGGGATAGTGCCATCCAGCATTCCGTCAATGTGCGACAGCATTTCAACTAACTCGTTCTCAGGGGTAAGTGCAAATATCTTTTCCTTTAGGGCGTAAACTTCATCAGAATGTTTTCTTAGTGCCTCTTGAAATTCGTGAATTGGTATGTCTGGATGAGACAATTCGGCTTTCTTAGGCCGAAATTCTTCTTCTAATACAACGATCATCGCTTCTAGAATAGCAATCTGCTTAGACGATTTCATTTTTACCCTAACGCCTCGAGTTAAGCCGCGCCGAAGGCGTCGGCTTGGATGACTGGTTAGGCCCCGCATTCTGACTAGCGCAATGTGGTTCGTCGCTTGGAAAGCGAGATACGAGGCCGACGCGGACCCCAACAAGGAATAGGACCGCTGAGCACGTTGCGTAAAAGTAACCGAAGATCAGGCCATATACCGCCGTAATCAGTCCGAGAAAGAACCCTTCAGTAAGCTTGTCGCCTAAGCTCGCGTCAGAGGATGGCAGGATTAAGGTTAAAAGCAAAATTGCCACGAATTGCAACGGAATGAAGAAAAGCGGTGCCCTGAACATTAGGGTAATTGCTGCTCTACCAGATCTGCAGCGTCCAATGCGAATCCACAGAATCGAAGCAGTAACGAAGTACGCAAAACCCCCAAGGAAGAGAGAACCCCAGGCCATTAGCACACTGAGAGAAAGCCCCCCGCTGATGGGGGCGCCATAATGTTCTCGGGTCATGCCCCAACTCAAGACCAATAGTGGGATGACGAGTGGCGCCAAGAGCAGTGAACGTAGGAAGGTGTGTGGGAGCATGCGGCCTAACAATCAAGATAAGCGACCGACGCGCCGGATGGCGACTCGGATGAATCTAATATTTCCACGGAGGTCCCCTTGATTGCGTAGTTAGCCACAACACGATGTCCTTTATTCTACCGGCCACCCAGGCATGGTGTGAATGCTTGTTACGGACATTCCCTGCGCTGGAAAATAATTGCCAAGATCGCCAATGGGTGGTTGGCGTAATAGCAATTGTGAAATGAATCCCTCGATCGTGTCTGCCCACAGGATAATTTCGCCGCTCTCGTAATGAAGTTCGGCAACGGCCTCAGGAAAAACAATCGAAAACTGCGTAAAGACGCCTACGTGAGTCTTTACATCGGTATTTAAGAACGGAACAAATTCCAGGAAGCAAGAAGGAAGAGTTTCGTCAGACTCGACCATTTCACGAAGCATTGCGATGCTCTCGGCTATTTCTTCTGTGCCACAAAATCTGAAGCCATCGATGGCTTTAAATGCAAAAGGTTCGCCATTTTGTATGGAAAGGAGCTTGCGGAGCTCTGGTTGTAAATGAGGATAAAGAGCCTCAAGCGCGGCAAGTTCCTCAGTCGTAGCACCTTGCGTCTTGGCGCCACGTCTGGCGAGAAGTTCAAAAAAGGATTTTGAAAGATTCAAAGGAATATCTCTTGTGGTGGCTAACAACCAAAATAAGGGACCGACGCGCCGGATGATAACTCGCTTGAATCTAATGTTTCCACGGAGGTCCCCTTGATTGCGTAGTTAGCAGCCACTTAGTCAACCGCTTTTGGCTTTTTGCCAATGAAGTCTTGCTCGATCAGTGCAAGCCATGAATGAACCTGATATTCCTGGTCTGGTGAGATTTTTAGTAATTCTTGAAGTACTCGCTTAGCATCTGTCAGTTCGCCCAGTTGATGATGTGCTTTTGCCAAAGCCCAAAAAGCATCCGTTCGTCTAGGTTCGCGCACTAGCCATTCAAGCGCTGTGTATTTTACTTCTCGAGCTTTCCCAGTAGCGAGCAAATCGTCTAGTTCTGATCGGGCAAAATCGTTTTTTCTGTCGCTCAGACTCTTATTAATGCCAGTGATAAATACGAAAGCGGATATTGCGAAAAGAATGACGAAGACTAACGCGACAATAAGAAGTGCGACAAGAAGCCACCTTATTGTCGCAAGATCATTTTGTAGTAGCTGTATGCTTTCGTTCATAGTTTTATCTGCTGGGTGCTAACAACCAAGATAAGGGACCGACGCGCCGGATGACGATTCGGATGAGTCTAGAGTTTCCACGGAGGTCCCCTTGATTGCGTAGTTAGACCTCGGGAATTGCCATAGTAAGTGCGACACCCGGATGGAAAAAAACGATGAGCTGGCACACTAACAGGAATTCTTATCTGGCGAGAAAGGAATCCCTATGACGTACCGCCAGCTCACCGATGGTGAACGATACACCATCTCCATGCTTCGCATTGCCCGTTACAGCGTGACGGAAATCAGTGAAGTCCTGGGCCGACACCGCAGCACCATTTACCGCGAGGTCTCGCGTAACAGTACGACCCGGGACGCAGGTGAACGCTGGACCTATTGTCCGAGCAAAGCCCAGAAGCGACGCAATGGAAAGCTGCGGCGAAGCCGCCGAGGCAGACGCCATACCCACGAGCAATACGCTCGGGTGGACCACTTGCTTAGGCAGCAATTGAGCCCGCAGCAAGTGGCGAATCTCTTGAAAAAAGAAGGTGAATTCGTGATCAGCTTTCAAACCATTTACCGCCATGTCCGGCGCGATTGGAAAGCCAAAGGAACC
>JAYUWO010000208.1:0-28157 GCA_043753545.1 Arenimonas sp. | reverse complement strand
AAACTGAGTGCTGCTGCGGTTTTAAGCCATTTCACGATGAAGGTTCAGCCAGTAAACGAATACGGAATTCAAAGTCGACATTATCCTTGATACTGATGCGATAAGCCTTCATGCCGAACTCCCGTCGCAGAACACTGCCGCGTACGACAAGGTCACAGTCGACACCGGCATTGGTGCAGGCAGATTTTTCGATATGAAAACCGACGCTGCGTTGCTGGCCGCGCAAAAACAATTGGCCCTGCAAAACGCCACCCTTTTCTAGCAGGGTTTTGCTGAACGGGGCTGATACAAATTTGATATCGGGATGTTGGTCGGCATCCAGAAAGTCTTCCGAGCGCGCCATGCGCGCCAGCCATTGCGGGCCTTTAAAACTCAATTTGCGGGCATCGACCTGCACTTCAACATTCCACAACTCTGTCGTGGATGGCTTCAATGAGCCACTGACAGATTCAAAACGGCCCTGCGATGGAATCGGCAGGCGGGGATGGATCGTAAAACTAGCCCGTGAACGCGCGCTGTCGAAGACCGTGGCTTTGGCGTTCGGAGGAAGGGCGCTAGCCACCAGAAATAGCAGCGCCCAGGCCGCGCGAATCATTCGTTATGGCCACCAGAATGCGACGAGTTCGGCAACGCCTGGTTCCAGATCGGCATCCGCCGACAATTTCAGTACGGCAACGCCACCTGCTGGCATGCCGCGAAACTCACCGGACTGTCCTGAGCTAATCAAGGCCACCAACTGTTCAAGGCCGGGGTTGTGGCCAACCAGCAACACGCGGGATAGCTCTTTATGCTCATCGGCCACCGACATTAAATCGCCCGGCGTGGCTTCGTAAATGCGGGGTTCCTGTCTTTGTTCGATGTAGCCGATCACCGACAGGACTTGTTCGAGGGTTTCGCGGGCGCGGCGGGCGCTGGAGCACACCACGCGATCGGGTAAATAGCCATTGGCTTTCAGCCATTTTCCGGCAGCTTCGGCTTCGGCCTGCCCCTGGCGCGAGAGTGGACGATCAATATCATCCTGGCCGGCGGCAGCGGCTTCAGCATGGGCATGGCGGAGCAGAATGAGTTCTCGCATTAAATTACCTTCTTGAGCCATTTGAGGAGGGGTGCCCAGTCTTCCTGGTGGCTGCGCAATTGTTCGGAGTTGTAATCGAAGACGCTTTTGCCCAAGGCCACCATCAAGACATAGGCCTGGGTGTCACGTAGTTCGCCGACTACCGAATACGGCCAGCTTTTCAATTGTTCTACCGCTTGTTGCGAGGCATTGGTCCAGGGTTTCAGGCGATTGCCGACTAGGGCGACCGGCAGTTTTTTCTTCTTTACTCGGGCGTTTTTCGCCATGGAATTCAAAAATGGCACGGTCGCCTCGATATCAATCATCGAGGGCAACACCGGCACCAGTACGGCATCAGCCAGTTCGATATAGGGATCAAGGTCATCACCCATCGCGCCGGCGGGGGCGTCGATGATCACGACCTGGGCATTTTCGGGGATTTGTTTTTGCCAGTTTTTGACGGTGCCGTCGATCGGCAGCACGGCAGTCTCCAGATGGGCCCGCTTTTCGCACCAGCGGGTGGCGGAATGTTGCTTATCGGCATCAACGAGAACCGTACGTTTACCTTCCACGGCGAAATGGGCAGCCAGATTAGTGGAAAGTGTTGATTTACCGGCGCCGCCTTTTGAACTTGCCACTAAAATCGTTCGCATACCCGAACTCCAACACAAGGAACAGGAGCCCCACTGTACAACGGCCAAGGGCTTTGAAGGAAGCCGGATGTTGGATTATCGAGCAACTGCTCTATCGGTCTGTGTGAGTTTTGACGCATGGCCTTTGCGGGCCCGTCTTAAAATACCAACGAAGGGTCAGGACTATGGCGACGAGCGCTACCGGCCCGGGCCTGTATGCGCCGGGCTTTGAACACGACAGCTGCGGCTTTGGCTTGATAGCCTGTCTCGACGCGCGCCCAAGCCATTGGCTGGTACAAACCGCGTTGAGCGCACTGGCACGATTGAGCCATCGCGGCGCGGTCGGTGCCGATGGCAAAACCGGCGATGGCTGTGGCGTATTGATCCATCGCCCCGGTAATTTTCTGCGCGCGGTAGCAGCCGAAACCAATATTCCTCTACCGCATCATCAATTCGCGGTCGGCATGATTTTTTTGCCGCAGGAGAGTGCCGCCGCCGAAGCAACACGGGATTGTCTTCAGCGTGAATTAAAACGTTGTGGCATCGAAACGCTGGGCTGGCGCGTGGTACCGACGGAAAATTCCGTGTGTGGCGAACAGGCACTTGCAGCAATGCCGCGCATTGAACAGATTTTTGTCGCCGGTGAAAAGCCCCTCGCCGAAAACGAGTTTGAACGTGCGTTATTTCTGGCGCGTCGTCGCGCCGAAAAAGACTTTCCCGAGTTTGCCTACGTCGTCAGTCTTTCCAATCACACCATCGGCTACAAGGCGATGGTATTGCCGGAAAACATGCCGGCGTTTTATCCCGATCTGGCGCGCGAAGATTTGGCCTCGCGTGTCGTTTTGTTTCATCAGCGTTTCTCGACCAATACCGCACCGGCCTGGGAACGCGCACAGCCGTTCCGTTTTCTCGCACACAATGGCGAGATCAATACGATTGAAGGTAATCGACTGTGGTCGGTTGCACGCGGTGCGGCGTGGAAGTCGCCACTGATCGATTTTTCCGAATTGAAACCGCTGGTGAGCCTGCACGGCTCGGATTCGCAGAGTCTCGACAATATGCTCGAAGCTTTGCTCGCCGGCGGCATGGATTTACTGCAGGCGATGCGAATCCTCGTACCACCTGCCACCTCGTCTTTGGAACATCGCGATCCTGATTTGTCGGCGTTTTACGAATACCACAATCTGTCGATTGATCCCTGGGACGGCCCGGCCGGCATTGTCTTGTGCGATAGCGATTACGCGGCCTGCACGCTCGATAGAAACGGATTGCGACCGGCTCGATGGTTTCTCACACATGACCGGCATCTGACGATTGCGTCTGAAACCGGTGTCTGGGATTGTCCGGACGAACATATCGTCGCGAAAGGAAAACTTGGTCCCGGCGAAATGATGGCGGTGAATCTGAAAACCGGCCATCTGCTCGATAGCGCCACCATTGATCGGATCAATGCCGCGCGCGCGCCCTACAAACAATGGCTGAAAGCCGGCGTGCAATATCTCGATGCCGCCTTGTTCGATCCATCGTTGGCCGCAAAACCCTTCGATGCCGACACTCTGCTGCAATTCCAGAAACTGTTTCATCTGAGCCGCGAAGAAATCGAAAATGTGTTGCGGGTGCTGGCCGAAACCGAACAGGAAACTACCGGCTCGATGGGGGACGACACGCCGTTTGCGGTGTTGTCACATCAACAACGCTCGCTCTACGATTATTTCCGGCAGGCCTTCGCACAAGTCACCAATCCGCCGATTGATCCGCTACGCGAACGCGTGGTGATGTCGTTGAGTACCCAGATCGGTCGCGAAGGCAATGTGTTTGAATCCAGTGCCGAACAGGCGAAATGTTTGGCGATGAATTCGCCGGTATTGTCGCAACGCAAACTTAACCAGATTTTGAAACTGCCGGAATTCTGCGATGCGCGGCACCTGCTGCATTTGTATTGCCGACCGGAAGAAGGTTTTCAGGCAGCCATTCGGCGCCTGTGTCTTGAAGCCGAGCAAGCGGTAAGAAACGGCGCGATTATTTTGATTTTGTCGGATCGCTATCCCGATGCCGACAAACTGCCGATTCACGCCTTGCTGGTGACCGGTGCGGTGCATAAGCATTTGATCAGCGTCGGTCTGCGTTGCGATTGTAATCTGATTATCGAAACTGCAACCGCTCGTGACGCCCATCATTTTGCTTGTTTGATTGGTTACGGCGCGACGGCGGTGTATCCGTATCTCGCCTATCAAACGATTCACGCACTTGGCGAAAGTGGCGTCATCAAATTGCCGCGCGGAAAAGAAAACGCCGAACTCGGCAGAAACTACCGGCGCGGCATCAAGAAAGGCCTGCTGAAAATTATTTCGAAAATGGGTATCAGCACGATCGGCAGTTATCGCGGCGCGCAATTATTTGAAATTGTTGGTTTGGCTGATGATGTCGTCAAATCATGTTTTGAAGGAACGCCATCACGTATCCAGGGTGCCGGTTTTGCTGAATTGCAGGCCGATGCATTGCTGTTGAAGGAGCGCGCCTACGACGACAGTATCGGTTTGTCGAACGGCGGCTTGCTGCGTTATGTGCACGACGGCGAATACCATATGTACAACCCGGACGTGATTGCCAGCCTGCAATTGTCGGTACGCACCGGCGAGTATTCGGATTACCGTTTTTATGCTGACCATGTAAACGGACGTCCGGCATCAACGCTGCGGGATTTGCTGAAATTGCGTGATGCCACGCCAATCGACATTGAAGATGTCGAACCGCTTTCAGAAATATTGAAGCGTTTCGATTCAGCCGGCATGTCGCTCGGCGCCTTGTCGCCGGAAGCACATGAAGCTTTGGCCATTGCGATGAATCGTCTCGGTGCGCGTTCAAACTCCGGTGAAGGCGGCGAAGACCCGGCACGCAATCACACCGAAAAATCTTCGAAGATCAAACAGATTGCCTCCGGCCGATTCGGCGTGACCGCCGAATACTTGATCAATGCCGAAGTATTGCAGATCAAGATTTCACAGGGCGCCAAACCCGGCGAAGGCGGGCAATTGCCGGGCCACAAAGTGAACGAACTGATCGCACGTTTGCGTTACGCAAAACCCGGCATTGGCCTGATTTCGCCGCCACCGCATCACGATATTTATTCGATCGAAGATCTGGCCGAACTGATATTCGATTTGAAGCAAATCAATCCCGCTGCACTTGTTTCCGTGAAACTCGTTTCGCATGCCGGTATCGGTACAGTCGCAGCCGGAGTCGTGAAAGCCTATGCCGATTTAATTACGGTGTCCGGTTATGACGGTGGCACCGGTGCTTCACCTATTTCCTCGATCAAATACGCCGGTACGCCCTGGGAACTGGGCTTGTCGGAAGTGCAGCAAACTTTGCGCATGAATAATTTGCGACACAAGGTGCGCGTGCAGGTCGATGGCGGTTTGAAAACCGGTCTCGACGTAATCAAAGCAGCGATTCTCGGTGCGGAAAGTTTCGGCTTCGGTACCGCACCGATGGTGGCGCTCGGCTGTAAATATCTGCGCATCTGCCATCTGAATAATTGTGCAACCGGCATCGCCACGCAAGACCAGCGCTTGCGCGAAATGCATTTCACCGGGCTGCCGGAAATGGCGATGAATTTTTTCCAATTTGTCGCGCAGGATGTGCGTGAACATTTGGCTGCACTTGGTGTTGCCAGTTTGCAGGACCTGATCGGTCGTGTGGATTTGCTGGAAATCATCGAAGGCCAGACCGATAAGCAACGGCAACTGGATTTAAGTCCTATTCTTGCCGCCAGCGGTTATGTCTCGGATGAAAGCCAGTACTGCACCGATGCGAAAAATCCGCCACGTGATACTGCCGAATTGGCTAACAAGATGTTGTCGGACTTGCAGCACAGCATCACAAATAAAACCGGCGGTATCTTCCACTACGAAGTTTGCAATCGCGATCGCGCGATTGGCGCGCGCCTGTCCGGCGAAATCGCCAAACATCACGGCAATCTTGGCATGAGCGAAGCCCCAATCACTTTGAAACTATCCGGCGTGGCCGGACAGAGTCTCGGCGCCTGGAACGTCGGTGGCTTGAATTTGTATTTGCAGGGCGATGCCAACGACTACGTCGGGAAGGGCATGTGCGGCGGCAAGATCGTGATTGCACCGGGCAAGAACGCGGGCTTTATCGCGCGCGATGCCAGCATTCTCGGCAACACCTGTTTGTACGGTGCCACCGGCGGAAAATTATTTGCTGCCGGTCGAGCTGGCGAGCGTTTTGCGGTTCGCAATTCCGGTGCTACGGCGGTGATCGAAGGCGCTGGCGATCATTGTGCCGAATACATGACCGGTGGCGTGTTGGCCGTGCTGGGCCGCACCGGACAAAACTTCGGAGCCGGCATGACCGGCGGTTTTGCCTATGTGTTGGATCTGGAGCGTGATTTCGTCGATCACTGCAATCTCGAGTTGATCGATATTCTGCGGATGTCGCCGGAAGGCATGGAAAGCCATCTGCAGCATTTGCGTTTCCTGCTGCAAACCCATCAGCATGAAACCGGTAGCGTCTGGGCCGGACAATTACTGGAGGAATATCGCGACGTGATCGGAAAATTCTGGCTGGTCAAACCGAAAGCCGCCAGCCTCGAGTCCCTGATCGACGCATTGAGGCAAGCCGCATGAGCCAGAAAAAAGATTTCCAATTTCTCGAATTGCCCCGAAAAATGCCGAAGGAAATTCCTTCGCAATTACGCATCCACGGCTGGGATGAAATTTACGGCAGCTTCGACAGCGCCAATGCCGGTGCACAGGCGGGTCGCTGTCTGGATTGCGGTAATCCGTATTGCGAATGGAAGTGTCCAGTTCATAACTACATTCCGAACTGGTTGAAGCTGATACAGGAAAATCGATTGTTTGAAGCTGCCGAGTTGGCGCATGAAACCAATCCGCTGCCGGAAGTGTGCGGACGTGTCTGTCCGCAGGATCGCTTGTGCGAAGGCGCCTGCACGCTAAATACCGGCTTTGAATCGGTCACCATTGGTTCGATCGAAAAGTACATCGTCGATGAAGCCTTCAAGCAAGGCTGGCGTCCGGATTTATCGAAAGTCATTGCGACCGGAAAACGCGCGGCCGTGATTGGTGCGGGACCTGCCGGACTTGCCTGTGCCGATCGTCTGGCACGCGCCGGCATCCAGGCCGATGTGTTCGATCGTTATGAGGAAATCGGCGGCCTGCTGACCTTCGGCATTCCGCCGTTCAAGCTGGAAAAACACGTCATGCTGACGCGTCGTTTGGTGCTGGAAGCGATGGGCGTGCGTTTCCATCTGCGTACCGACATTGGTAAAGATATGTCGTTTGAAACATTGCTTGCCGATTACGATGCGGTGTTCGTCGGCACCGGCTGCTACACCGCGGTGGATGCAAAACTACCCGGCCAGAATTTGCCGGGCCGTCTGGAAGCCCTGCCGTTTTTGATTGCGAATGCCCGACAAATACTGGGCAGTGATGTTCCAAGCTTTATCCCGCTCGATTTCAAAGATAAAAATGTCGTCGTGCTCGGCGGCGGCGACACAGCGATGGATTGCGTTCGCACCTCGATCCGACTGAATGCTGCCAGCGTTACTTGCGTGTATCGGCGCGATGAAGCCAGCATGCCGGGCTCGCGTCGAGAAGTCGGCAATGCCCGCGATGAAGGCGTGCAGTTTTTGTTCAATCACGCACCGATGGCGATTGAAGGAAAAGATAAAGTGACTGGCGTGCATCTGCAGGAGACGCAGATCAGCGCATCCGGAAAAGCGCGTACGGAATTCACGGCAGTCACGGGCGAAGAAAAAATTCTTGCCGCCGATATCGTGATTACCGCATTCGGTTTTCGTCCGAGCCCCGCCTCCTGGCTCGAACAACACGGCGTCTTGTTGCAGGATGGTCGTATCCAGGTATCAGGCGGTTTGCCGTATCAAACCAGCGCACCGAAAATCTTTGCCGGTGGGGATAATGTTCGCGGTGCCGATTTGGTTGTAACGGCCGTGCATGATGGCCGCGATGCGGGAATGGCGATTGCGAAGTGGTTAAAGAAGAGCGAATAACACCACGTGCGTATGAGTCAGTGGGAGGGCTGTAAGGCCCGAATTGTCTGCAAGAATTCGGGCCTTACAGCCCTCCCACGGTCCGAGCCATGCCTATAAAACGTCAAAATCCAATATAATTGGGCATGAACGAACTCCAAGATTTAACCGCGCTGTTGCGCTCGAACACCCCTTTTATCCTGATTGAAACCGAAGACGAAGCCCGCGTCATCGACCTGTTTCGGCATGCGCTGAAAAATGTCTGGCGTGCACTGTATCGCTGGTCGATTACCGAAGGCTTGCGCCGTTTCGATCTGGATCGCGAAGACGAGGCCGACGTCGCACCGGATGCGAGTGCGACCCTGCAGGCGATTCACCAGGAAAGCCAGCGCGGCATTTATCTGCTGCTCGATTTTCACCCGTATCTCGGCTATGCAAGCACGCAGCGCATGTTGCGCGACATTATTCAGCGCCGCCATTGCCTCGAACACACCGTGGTTCTGGTCGGCCAGAAAATTGAAATTCCGGCTGATCTGGAAGCCTTGGCAGTTCGCTTTAAATTACGATTGCCCGATGAAGTGACGTTGTTGAAAATGGTCAATGATGAAGCCGACCTGTTCAAGCGCGAGAACGAAGGTCGGCGGGTCGAAATAGATCAGGAAGCACTGAAAACCATCGTCAAGAATCTTCGTGGTCTGGCAATGAACGAAGCCCGCCGCATCACCCGACATCTGATATTCAGTGATGGCGCGATTGGACATGCCGATTTGCCGGAGCTGTCCAAGCTGAAATTCGAATTATTGAATCAAAGCGGACATCTGCATTACGAATACGACACCACGCAATTTGCCGACGTTGCCGGTTTGTCGCGACTGAAAAAATGGCTGGGCCATCGGACCGAAGCTTTCGTCAGCGATAACCTGCCAGTTGGCCTGGATCCACCGAAAGGCATCTTGCTATTGGGTGTTCAGGGTTGCGGAAAGAGTCTTGCCGCCAAAGCGGTTGCCGGCAGTTTTGGCGTGCCATTGGTGCGACTGGATTTCGGTGCGCTCTATAATAAATTTCATGGCGAGACCGAAAAGAATCTTCGCGATGCTTTAGCGTCTGCTGAACAATTGCAGCCCTGCGTGATCTGGATAGACGAGCTGGAAAAAGGTTTGGCCAGTTCCGGTTCCAGCGAAGACGGTGGCGTGTCGCGCCGGGTGCTCGGTTACTTCCTGACCTGGATGGCTGAACGCAAGAGCAAAGTCTTTCTGGTCGCGACCGCGAATGCGGTTAATGAATTGCCGCCCGAACTATTGCGGAAAGGTCGCTTCGATGAGATTTTCTTCGTTGATTTGCCGGATCACGCCGCACGCGGCGAAATATTCCGACTGCATCTGGACAAGCGTCGCATCGATTGGAGCAGTTTTTCCTTGTCGAATCTAGCCGAAGCAAGCAACGGTTTCTCCGGTGCCGAAATCGAGCAGGCGATTGTCAGTGCGCTCTACGCAGCGCACGCGGAAAAAGCGGTATTGAGCGAGAGCGTATTGGTGCAGGAAATAAAAAATACCCGGCCGCTGTCGGTGTTGATGGCGGAGAAAGTCGAAGCCCTGCGTGAATGGGCGAAAGAGCGCACTGTTCCCGCAGATTGATTTTTGTAGGAGCCCGCTCAGGCATTTCGCACAGCGAAATGCATTGAGCTGGCGACAAATCCCGCCAACAATCGCCAGCTCTGTACGTACTTCGCTACGCTTGGTACACAGAGCGGGCTCCTACGACGGTTTATTGTTTCGGTCGCAAAAACCAGCCGGTAATCGCCAGTCGATCTTCGGTTGCGTATGGAGCCACCAGGCTGACGGTATGCGATTGCGGTACCTTGAATAGCGACAATGAATTCCATTGCGGCGTAAAGGTTTGCGTGACATCGCCATTATCATTTTCAAACTGCAATAAACCACCCCAGTCGGGATGCCAGTTTTTGCTCAGGTTGATCACATAAGCGTATGAGCGATCTTCGTGCGGGTCCACATCCTGATGCCGGGTAAGGAAGTGCCCGGCGCGATAGCGGGTTGCCTGGGCGCTGGCATGCGTAATTTTCTCGTCGTTGACCAACCAGCGTGCGAAAGCGATGAACTCTTCCGAGTTTAGAAATTCCAGAATGGCGTGCAGGATTAAGGTCGGATCGCGGCCTTCCTTGGCGGCTTTCACCATAATGTAACTTTCGTAGACAAACTGGAATTGAGTTTTGGCACGCTCGTAGGCTTTGTGTAAGTGTTCGGCACGCGCAAATTCCTCCATGGCTGCGTAATCGGCAGCGGCAATCGTTTTCGAGGTGCCGTCGCTGCGTTCGGCCAATGTCCACGGCACTTCATTCTGCAGGCAGGAACGCAGTCGTTCGGCCGCATCCTGCTGCAGGAAGTTTGGAATCTGTACCCGCGTATTCTTCGCGAGGTCAATGCGGTAGCCGTCGAAATCAAGGTCGTTGTTGATCATGTTAGTTCTTTGGGTCAAGGCCAGTTACGACGCGGCTACGTTGGCCGGGATCATTTGGTAGCCAGCTATCCGGCGCAGTAAGCGGGATTTCCGCCTTTCGCATATCAACGATCAAGCTTTCCCACTCCGTCAAATGTGGCCATTGTTGAATATAAGAAGAATCATATTCAGGACGCATTTTATTGAGCTTATTCTGATTTTCGCGCATCCAGTAATGCTGTCTAAGCTCTTCTCTGAACTGCGGCCCCTTGGGGTGGCCAACTGTTAATTTCGACAGCATTGAAAGTGCGACAGCTTTAGAAATAGCAGTATTGTCATTACGTATCATTTCAAAAAGTTTGATGCATGCCTCTTTTCGATCAAGACCCTTTTCACTTCCGTCGCAATAATTCGTAAAACTTTGGAAGCCCGGCAGAGGAAATGCCAGTGCCATGCCGAGAGCCTGTATCTTTCTGTAGTCTTCATCACTGGGTGGCTTATCCAAGACCCAGTTTTTGGCATCGTCTTCTCGCTCGGCGTCGTTCTTCTCAGGCTGCCAGCCAGTCATGGAAAGATAAGTAGCTTTCGCATACTCGTGGTAATAACTGTTGTAATAGCGACTATTTACAGCCCGTAAGAAGGTAGCATCCATATCGGCCTGATCATTGCCGAGCTGTGCATAATTGAGCGCCAACAAATGCACGGCAGCATTTTCGGGATCGAGCTTTTCTAGCCGAGCAATCGCACTGCCTGCATTACATACCTTGTCTCCAAAGCAATGCGTTGCTTCATACCAGGCGATCAACACATCACTCTGTCCCGCTTCAATTGCAGATCGCATCCATTGCGCGGCCAGCCCTTCATTTGTTTTTTGCCGGCTGGCCGGCATGAGGGCTTTTCCAGAGCCGATGAGTATCGAAGCAACCAATAAATTTCGCGCTTCATTCTTACTTGCAAGTTGATGTGCGAATTGCTGGGTTAAAACACTATGTTTCAGGTCGCCGGTTTTGTTGCTTTCTGCACTTGTATCAAGGCGATTCGAATTGCCTGCCAGCGTGGCGACAGCGAGTGTGATGCCGCCCAATAATAAAGCACCATAACCCAGTTTGTTTTTTGAGCGTTCTTTCATGTCGTTTTGTCATTCCGGTATTGTGACTCGCGCCTAAAGGCGTTCCTACGTGAATTTCGCTGAACTTGTTTTAGCGAGATCAAGCTAACTCAATACCCCGCCGCCTGCCCGTCTTTTCGACTTTCACTGGCACCAGTATAAACGCCGGTATCCGGGTCACGCATGATCGCCTGATAGCCGCCGTAGGGGCCGTCGGAAAATTCGATCTTGTGGCCTTTTCGCATCAGGGCCTGAATCACGGGATAGGAAAATTCCGATTCCAGATTCAGCACACCACCGTTACTCATCGCGGTATTTTGTCCGGCCGGTTCGGTCGAACCTTCGTGCTGGATGCGAGGTGCGTCACCGGCTTCCTGAAGATTCATGCCGAAGTCGACAATGTTCATCACGATTTGGGCGTGACCCTGCGGTTGCATCGCGCCACCCATCAGGCCAAAGCTGATCCAGGGCTTGCCGTTTTTCGTCATGAAGGCAGGAATGATGGTGTGGAAAGGCCGCTTGCCGGGCTCGAAACTATTCGGATGTCCGGCTTTCAACACAAACTGTTCGCCGCGATCCTGCAAGATAAAACCGAGGCCGGGCGGGGTCATGCCGCTGCCCATACCGCGATAATTCGACTGGATCAAGGACACCATCATCCCGTCCTTGTCGGCGACGGTCATGTAAATAGTGTCGCCCTGATTCAGCGCGGCGCCCGGATCGACACTTTGCATGGCGCGATCGCTGATGAGTTTACGACGTTCGGCGGCGTAGTCTTTCGACAATAATTTTTCGACGGGCGTTTTCGCAAAATCCGGATCGGCATACAAGGACGCACGATCAGCAAAGGCGAGTTTTTTTGCTTCGGTAAACAAATGCACATGCTCGGCACTGCCGAACGGAATTTTGGAGAAATCGTAGGCTTCTAGAATATTCAGAATTTGCAGGGCTGCCAGACCCTGGCCATTCGGCGGTAGCTCCCAGACATCCACACCGCGATAATTGGTCGAAATCGGCTGCACCCATTCGCCTTTGTGTGAAGCAAGATCTTCGACGCTCAAAAAGCCGCCCTGTGCCTGAATATAATCGGCCATGGTTTTCGCGGTACTGCCCTTGTAAAAACCATCGCGACCCTCGCGGGAAATTTTTTCCAGCGTGTTGGCGAGATTCGGATTGCGCCACATCTCGCCTTTCTTCGGGGCCTTGCCATTGATCGTCATTTGTTCGGTGAAGCCTGGATATTTCGACAAACGCGGCACCGATAGATTCCAGTAATAGGCAATGGTTTCGGCCACCGGATGGCCGTTACGGGCATAACGAATCACCGGTGCCAGATTTTGCTTCATCGGCAGTTTTCCGAAGCGCTGATGCATGGCGAACCAGGCATCGACTGCGCCCGGTACCGTCACCGGCAGTGGGCCGTGCGAAGGAACGTCCTGATAACCCTTGTCGATAAACCATTGCAGGCTCAAATTTTTCGGCGAGCGGCCCGAACCGTTATAGCCATGCAGTTTTTTCGTTTTCGGATCCCAGATGATCGCGAATAAATCACCACCGACACCGTTGCCGGTCGGCTCCATTAGCCCGAGTGCGGCATTGGCGGCAATCGCCGCATCCATCGCGCTGCCGCCTTGCTTCATCACATCGAGTGCGATTTGGGTCGCCAGCGGGTGCGAAGTGGCGGCCATGGCTTGCGGCGCTATCACTTCGGATCGGGTTGCGAAATCGCGGCCGGCAATGCGGTCACTTGCGCTCGCGCTGATTGCGATCAAGCCAAGCAAACATAGAAACATGCGGCCGATTTTCGGCGAATGGCCCTTCTTGAGGTAATCTTGACGCTTCATACAATCTCCTTGACCGCAGAATTATGTTCCAGATTGTTCCACACTTCGCCGTGCCGTTTGCCTTCGAGCAACATCCGAGCCCCGCAGCATTGAATCAGGCATTGCGTGAATTATTTTTGAAGCGCGAGGCCGAGGGCGGCAAGTACGCCAATCCTAATCCGTATACGATTCGCAACAAAGATTTATTTGAAAGCCATTTCGACTTGTTCGACTGGCCGGAACCGATCATTGCCGAGCTTCGCGAATTTTGTCTGTCGAACTTGTTGCGCACAGTGGGGCAATTAAATAATTACGATATGGCGACGATGAAGCGGATCAATATCGCGACCGACGCCTGGTTTCATGTCACGCGTCGTAATGGTTTTTTCGGTATCCACAATCATCCGATGGCAAGTTGGTCGGGCGTGTATTGCGTCGCGCCCGGCGAGCACGATGCCAATCAGGCCGATAGCGGCAAGCTGAGTTTCGTGAATCCCAATATTGCCGGCAATATGTATGTCGATGCCGGCTCGGCGATGGTGCAACCGCCGTTCGGCATGAGCAATATGGGGTATTCACTGGCACCGGGGCAACTGGTGATTTTTCCGTCCTGGATCTCGCATTACGTGATGCCGTTTTACGGCGAGGGCGAACGTATTACCGTTGCTTTCAATTGCGCGTTTCAGGTGCGCTGAAAAGCATTCCAAAGTAAGAGCGGAGTGCGAGCGTCTGTCAGACGCGAAGGCCGGCGATATCCAATCGCTGATGAACAAGATCGCATCACTGTAAATTCAAAAAATATCGTCATCCCCGAATGCTATAGAAATGCCGTAGGGGCGATTCATGAATCGCCCCTACGGCAGCAGAGCAGCGATGCTGGATCCCCGCCCGCGCGGGAAGACGGGACTCTTTGTTGCGCTACGAAGACGCTAGGTTCACTTTGCAATTTAAGTGCGCGGATAATGCGCATCGACAAATTGCCGTAAACGCTCGGCACAGGTATGTACGTCGGCACACAGCGGCAATAATTGTGGCCAGTCGGCAGATTGGGCCGCCAGTTCCAACTCCATCGCGGCGTGCGCCAATTCCGTGGCGCCGACCAACTTGGCAGCGCCTTTTATCTTGTGGGCCTCGCGTCCCAGCTGAAGCAGGTCACCCAGTTCGCGGGCGTGTTGCATCGCGGCGGTATCCTGATCGGTTGCTTGGAGAAAATCGTCCAGCAAGGCACGATTTTCTTTGGCATCACCGCCGGTCAGTTCGTCCAGCACGCTTTTATCAAGTGGCGTGGGCGGCAGATTTGCTTGCGGCAAAATCATTTGCGCCGGTTTCGATGGCAGGCCCGAACCGGCTGCCTGATCTGATGGTCTGGTATGCGGTAACCACTTCTGAAGACAAGATACCAACTGCGAAATACTGACCGGTTTCATCAGGTAATCATCCATGCCTGCGGCGATGCAGCGTTCTGCTTCGCCTTTCAATGCGGCAGCCGTCAAGGCCACAATCGGCATCCTCGGCTTGTTCTGGTTTTTCTCGAGGCGTCGGAGTTCCTCCGCCATTTGATAGCCATCCATGACCGGCATGTGGATATCCGACAATATCAACGAGTAGCGGCCACTCGACCAGCGATCCAATCCCTGCACGCCGTCTTCCGCGGTCTCGCACACAAAACCGGCGAGCGCCAATTGCCGCGAGACGACCAGGCGATTGGTCGGGTGGTCATCCACCATCAAAATCAGGCTGTGTTCCTTAATGGCCTGATCGATTGTCGGCAGTGGACGCGCGGTAAAACTTTGCGGTGCCGACAGCGGAATATCGTTTTCAAGATCGGCTTCATTGGCGATCGGCAGGCTGACGGTTAAACGCATGGTGGTACCGGCGCCAGATGTGCTTTCCATCGCAACCTGACCACCCATCATGTCGGCGAGGCGGCGGCTAATCACTAAGCCCAAACCGGTGCCACCGAATTTGCGAGTCGTGCTGCCTTCGGCCTGCTGGAAGGCCTGGAATAATTTCGCTTGTTGCTCGGGCGTAACGCCGATGCCGGTATCGGTAATTCGGAAAACGATTTTTTGCTGGTTGTTTTTCGTCTCGACCAGTTCCAGTGCTACCTCGACGAATCCATCATCGGTGAACTTGATGGCGTTGGAGAGAAAGTTGGAAAGAATTTGCCGCAGGCGCAAACCGTCTGCCATATGTGCCGGTTTGATATTCGGATCAATATTGACGGTAAGCACCAGCCCTTTACTCGATGCCGAGCCGGTGAAATTGGCGGCTGTCGATTGCAATAAACGCTGCAGGCTAATGGTGGTGGGCGACAATTCCATACGCCCGGCTTCGACTTTTGAGAAGTCCAGGATGTCGCCGATGATTTGCAGCAGCGATGTCGCCGATTGCTGGATAACGTGCACGGTACGGCGTTGTTCGGTATCGAGATTCGAATGCGTCAGCACTTCCAGCATGCCGGTGACGCCGATCATCGGTGTGCGAATTTCGTGGCTCATCGCGGCCAGGAAGCTGCTCTTGGCGATATTGGCTTCGCGTGCAGCGATTTCACTGGCACGCAGTTTTTTCTCGAGTTGTTTGATCTGGCTCAGATCGGTCGCAACGCCAAGGTAGCCCGTGGTCTTGCCCGAACCATCGCGTACCGCCGATGCAGCCAACAACACCGTGACATGGCTGCCGTCCTTTCTTGCCAATGTCCATTCCAGCGGTTCGGAACCGCTTTCAATCAGCAGCGGCAACAAACTACTGTCGGCTGCGACTTTCCTGTCGAGTGCGGCCGTAAGTTGATCGGCGACTTTCTGCACTTCTTCCAGCAGCATGATTTTGACCAGACTTCGTCTGCCGATCATTTCCTCGGCGCGATAGCCGGTCAGTTTTTCGGCGAACGGATTGAAGCTGGTTAGTCGGCCCTCGAGATCCATCGACATCACGGCTACGCGCGCAGCGGCAAACAGCGAACGCTGGAAGACCTCGCTTTGCTGCAGGCTGGAGCGTACTTTTTCGATGCTAAGCAGTTGCTCGTTGAGTTCGTTTTCAAAGCGCTGCACATCGTCGCGCATCAGCAAAAAAGTATCGAGTACCTCGCCCAGTTCGCCTTCGGAACGAAAGCGTGGTACGGCGGTGTAGTCATGGCGGCGCATTTGCGTGGCGAGGTCGCGCAGACTTTCCACGCCCTTGTAGATATTGCGAACGATGGCTTGCGCAACAATGATGAAACTCAGCAAAAAAATCAGCACCAGTGCAATGCGAAGCCAGGCCGAGCGTTGGGAGCGGGCAGCCTCTGCGCGTACGCGCCGGTCGGCCTGGATCAATTCCAAATCGCTGAGCAATTTCAGTCGCGTGGTGACGGGGTCGATCGATGGATAGAGGCGGGAATCGGCAAATTGTCCGAGTGCGACAATATTTTTCTTGAGCAGGATCGAGCGTAGCTCGGCACTCGCCTGATCTGCCGTCGTCTTGGCCTGGCTGATTTGTTCGACCAGCACGGCCTGTTCCGCATTTTGACGCGATTGTAAAAGCGCAGCCCAATGTTCGTGGATGCGTAAATTGGCGTTGTCCACCACCTGCACGCCTTCTTCCCAGCTGATCAGGGAGTTACGGACCCGAAAGGTGGTATCGACAATATCCATGCCGTAGGAATCGGATACCGATTTGATGCGCCGCAGAGAGCTCAGCGAATCGTTTTTCAGTTGCTCAAGCGCAGCGGTATTTTTTTGCCGTTCCCATTCATCGAGCAGCAACAGGCCCGCAAAAGCAAGCACCAGCAAGCCGAAAACGCCCAGTAACTGCATGCGGATGCTGAACTTTTTTTCGAGTTTCAGCATAGGGAATTCTTAATGATGCGCTTTGCGCCAGTTTTGAATCGCGTCGTTGAGTTTGTCGCCATCGACCGGCGGCGAAATCAGATAGCCTTGGGCAAAATGACAGCCAAGCTGCGCCAGCAATTGCCATTCTTCCATCGTTTCCACACCTTCGGCGACCACCTGCAAATTCAGTTTGCGGGCCAGATCCAGGCTGGCTTCGATCACCGCACGCTTGCGGGGCTGGTTCGGCGAATCGTTGACGAAGCCATAATCGATTTTTAATTCGGTGAAGGGAATTTGTGAGAGCTGCGCCAGCGACGAATAACCGGTACCAAAGTCATCCACGCTTAAGCCAAAACCTTTTAAGCGCAGACGCGCCAACATGCCGAGGCCACGCGCGGTATCGCTCATCACCGAACTTTCGGTAATTTCCAGGATGATGTCTACCGGTGAGACACCGTGCTCCCGTAGAATTTTTTCATAGCGATCGGCCACTTCCGGACCGGTCAGGTTATGGGCCGACACGTTGACGGAAACTCTCAGGTTTAAACCTTCCTGTTTCCAGCGGCGATGCCATTCGCAGCTTTGTATCAGCATCAGATTGGTCAGCTCCTCGATCATGCCGCCGTTTTCGATCATCGGGATGAATTGGTTGGCCGGCACCATCTGGCCATCGGGCAGGCGCCAGCGGGCTAGAGCTTCGACCCCGACAACCTTGCCATTACCGAATTCAACCTGTGGCTGGAACATGGCGTAAATCTCGCCATTGAGAAAGGCCTGGCGCAGTTGATCGAGACTGACCGTCACAATGGCCACCTCGCCAGCCGGTGCCGGGCCACCCTCGAACAGTGACAGAATATGGGTAAGCTTTCCGGGGGTGAGCGGCTTTTCAACGGCACCCAGCACACGCAAACCCGAGGCCTTGGCCATTACCTGCACAGTATGCAGAAGCGCGGGATCCATGGCACTGACCACCGCGACCGATTTGGCGAGGTGCTCCTGCGCAACAAAGCCCATAAATTCGATGCCGTCCATGCCGGGTAAATCCAAGTCAATCAAAATGACGTCGGGCTTTTCATTGGAGGCACGCAGAATATCAAGGGCTTGAAAGCCATCGGCGGCTTCTGTCAGTCGAGTAACACCGAGGTCAGCCAGTAGCCGAAGACCCAGACGACGCTGAAAAGCGTGGTCTTCCACCAACAGCACTCGCAATTCATGCAGGCTCATTCGTTAGCTCCCTATCCCCTGACCACACTGTAACGCGGCTTTGATGAAAGTTGCATCCTTTTCAGGAGGCTTTTTCGAGAATATCGGTGGCCGGTCATGTGCCGGTTTATCGTCAGGCTGCCTCATCAATTGGCTAGGCAAAAGAATCTTCCAAGTGGCCACCTTGTCATAACAACCTCTGAAAAATAGGTTGAGGCACCAATCACGTCGGAAATAATCCAAATATTCGGAAAATAGCTCACATAGCGCGCAGTCTAATAAAAAGAATATTCCAAATTCTCGACCGCCCTAGATTTTGCTGCTTGTTGCCACATTAGTCTCGGTCTGGGGCGCCGTCTCGACGAATGCGGGTCTCGACGATAACTCTGTCAGGCTCCAGAGGAAACATCTCTGCTGGTGTTTTTCCATCAAATGCACGATCAAGCGAAAAAACCCACAGGACGGCGTCATTTCCTATCGTGCCATCCATCTCTTCAGGGAGCACCTCAATAAGCTGACCTGTTTTAGGTCTGGGCCCACCGTTTGGTTCGAACTGGAATGCTGGATAGCGATAATGGTGGCCATTCCATCCCGCAAATATTTTTCTTGCATTACGAGCTTGCGAAGCAACGGATTTAGGGTCATTTGAAGACGCATCAATCCGCATACCAACTGTAGTGCTATCAAGGCAGAGAGATTCGTTGTCTAGAAAATTTAGAAGGATGGTAAGGCTGTCTGTCATAGGTGTTATTCGTAGCGAAGGGACTAGGCGGTTCTAAGCTATCTAGTCTAGCCTCTTGAGGCGCGTAGCGAAATTGCAACAAATGAGCTGCACTTGGTTGCCTTTTAGCCGGACACTTTCGACCCGAAGCGGACATTTAAAGCTCAATTAGGAAACTGGAGTACCTCGTGCCTCGGCTACTCAAGCGCTGACCAAGGTCGCACTTGGAGGTTGAATTCACCCCGGCCCTATAGTGTTGGACAAGCTGTAACCTTGTAAATATCAAATATTTCGCCATCTTTGAATAAGATTGTATTTTTGAAAGTCCCACCCTTGTTAATGATTTCAAGCGCAGGTCCTTCACAATCATGGTTTAGAGCTGCGTTGTGGACGATTGAAAGATAAACGTCTCTTGATAGTCCTGATTCACTTAACGCAGCCTCAAGGGCAGATTTTGTATATGTGGTGCGAAGCACAACATGCACTACAGTCTTTTCAGCACTAACCGACTCCATCGCAAAATCGCCGGTTTTTAATTCTTTCGTTCTAAGAATTGCAGTTAATTCCGTAGCGAATTTGTCTACTAATTTACAGACCACCTCGTCTTTGATATCGCAAGCTAAATTATTACTAGCTAATATCGTGCTTGGCATGAAGATGAACACTAGTGCAAAAATCTTAAGAAATTTCATTTGCGAAATACTCCATGGCAGGCATAACAACCAAAATAAGGGGCCGACGCGCCCGATGATAACTTGAATGTAAGGTTCATACGGAGGTCCCGCTTGATTGCGTAGTTAGGTGACAATGCTAGCCCCAGAAGCAACAGTCTTCGTCTTGCTCAACAACAGTTAAAAACTCGCCTATGGATTCTACGTTAGGGACGGGCTCATAGCGATGCCACTTTAAATCTGCACGCTGCCAGTAAACCCGCCATATTTCATGGCTTTTAATGTAAGTCGCTTTAGCCACTGGGCGTTCCTGCTTTTGATGTTTAGCCTTCCAAACTGGCCGAATCTCAAAAATTTCTACGCTTTGACCTGTTACACGAAAACCGAGATCCAATTCTGGCCTGATATGAGCTGGTGGTCGATTCTTCTCAATGAAGTGACTAGCAGATTTCTCGATTCGCTTTTTCTCTAGTTCAGTGAAAGCCATGCTTTTGTCACCTAACAACCAAAGTAAGTTGCCGTAGCATCGCCGGATAATGATTTGAATGCAATGTACATGCGGACGTCAACTTGATTGCGTAGTTAGTTCGTCACTCACTATTTTTGCAATTGCAGAATTAGCCTTCTGAATAGCATCCATTAAAAAGGCACTACCCTCAGAATCCATGTAGCTGTCAAATGCCCTGGCAGGCGATTGCACATAGCGTATCGAGTAATCTTTGCCGTCGATTCTTAGTGTAATGAAGATAACAATTGGTTGAATATTTGTGGTTAGTTCTGTCGCAGTTACCCATCCTTCCCCCGTTTTTTCTTGTGTGCATTTCGTCGCTCTGTCGTTCGAAATATCAGCCAGAATGCCGGGTTGAGAACGATTAACCATGGCTCTTGTTGTACCAAGATCATTTTTATATAGCGCGTAACGCAATACAGTGACATTACGACCTGCAAGTTTGTCAGACAATAGCTTGTTCAAATCAATCCGTAGTAATTCAATGCGACTTGGGGAGGTGATTTTGTCTGCAAGGCTGTAAATGCCGTAGCTACAACTCATGATGTTCAGAGACGCTGCTCGCGCCTTCTTGTCTGATTTTGGACGAGAGTCTACAAATACAAATGAACTTTGCGTGACAGTGGAAGCGGTTGGCAAAGCTGAATCATTTGCCACGCCTACACTTGGATAGAGTATTGCTAAGATTAAATGGGCATAGAAGCGAAACATAATGATCATCTCGTGAAAACGTGAATTTCTGCCAGCATGGACAATTTCATGTTGGCGACCTAACAACCAAGATAAGGGACCGACGCGCCGGAAGATAACTCGCTTGAATCTACAGTTTCCACGGAGGCCCCCTTGATTGCGTAGTTAGTCATTTGTAGTTTTCTCATTGAGCATGACAAAGTTTGATCCCGTGTTAACAACAGCTTCCACGATCACATCTCTTAATGCGTTTTTTGATTTCGAGATGATGAACGGTAGATCACGGCTAAATCTATTGCGAACAACAATTCTTCCAGGTGCTTTAAGCTTGCCTGAATACTCTACATAGAAATTCCCTAGATACACACTAGAGTCTTCCTTAAGGCTAAAAGATATTGATTGAAAGTTATTCGGTCGAATAACGGAACATCTTCCAAGCTCGCAAATACCATCAATAAATGCTAACGAGCTTATGGAGTAATCTCCAGGAACTACGCAGGCTTCGACCGGTTCCCCAAACTCATTTTCAAATTCTAAATCCGCCTTTTTTCCTTTCCATGGCAGGAAGTTATATTCAACATAAGCATACTTAATTTCAGTCGACTGGTTTGTAATGTAAATGGCAAGATTAGGGTATTTAACAAAAATGCTATTTTTATGTTCATCTAAGGTTGTAACCGTAAAATAAAAGCAGGCCGTGGCTTCTCCTGCCTTTGCTTTAAGAGTCTTCTTGTTAAAAGATTTTGCATAGTATGGGGCGCCAGCAATTGCAGACTCAAAAGGTAATAGCAGTGCAATTACGAGAAAGATCGCTTTCATAGAAATCCAGCAAGTTTGATATGACTAACAACCAAGATAGGGGGCCGGCGCGCCGGATGATAACTCGCTTGAATCTAATGTTTCCACGGAGGTCCCCTTGATAGCGTAGTTAGACATTTTTTGTAAGTGTCAGCCAAAGTGCAATAACGCAAACAATTGCAATAAACGCTAACTCTATGCACTGATAAATCAAAAAAACTACACCAAGACCACTGGTTGGACTATTTAGTTGAGTTGCGACGCGCCGGCCAAAAAGTACGATGTACGTAATGGCGATAGAAACAACACCAAGAACTGCGACTGCGGGGCCCAGCGTATTACCTAGGATAGTGCCGACCAACACTGCGCTCACCAAGGCCGAAAATCTACCAAGAATTCCATACTCTAAGATTGTCTCGCGCTCAGAAGGTGCGCGGGACTTATAAATTTCTTCGCGCCGGGAAACTATACTGTCCAATTCAGACTGATTCAGCCCTCGTGAAAGCAGTTCTGACTGGAGAATGTCTTCAGCCCAGGCCATGCGATCATCCTTCTGCCAAAGCAGAACTAAGCTTTCTGTCGACATTGCGGCGAACTTTTCCTTTACTGCAGATTCTTGGCTCATCGTATCTCTGCTCAAAAAATATCTAACAACCAAGATAAGGGACCGACGCACCGGATAAAGATTTGAATGCAATGTTCATGCGGAGGTCCCCTTGATTGCGTAGTTAGGCCCGGCGCGACCTGTTTGAAGGGTCAGCATTAGTCGCCACTCTTCTCATCAGTAACTATTTCATTCGGGATAGTAATATCCGGCTCTTCTGATTCGCTTCCAGCTATAAATTCCCAAGTTCGGGTAATAAAAAGCATATCAATGTTATCAGTTGCGGGAATTGAAGAGAAAGGACTAGCAAGCTTGACAATGTTTACAACAGCATCATCGAGAATTTGCACACCGCTCGATTTGTTAATTATCGTTTCAAGATGCTCACCATTGCGGCCAATTGAAACTGTAACAACAACTTTACCGCTAAGGTCATGTCTGCGTGCTTCAGCTGGGTAGTGCCTATTTCCTGTCGATTCTATATGTTTAACCCATGCAGCCATGTATGAACGATATTCGGGCTGTTGAACAGATGCTGAGATGAATTTCTTTTTTGGACGAAAGGGGAATAGAGCTTGTTTGCGCTCCAACTCAGCTTCGAGCCGCTTCAACTCAGCGGTTTGATTCAACAATTCTTGCGCTTTAGGCGGACTGGCATTATTGCTATGGGGAGTTTGATTTCGTACGGTGCCAGGTGTGCAACCAGAAAAGCAAAGTATTAGGCAGATCAGGATGGTGAGGATTTTCATAGGGTCTAACAACCAAGATAAGGGGCCGACGCGCCGGATGATAACTCGCTTGAATGCCGTGTTTCCACGGAGGTCCCCTTGATTGCGTGGTTAGAAGACGAACTTGGACCTGCTAGTCGCATGACGATTCCGGATAACACAGGGTCATTGCAAGTCTTCTATTGAATACGAGCTCGAATCCAAAATACGGCATAGGTTCTTTTAGTAATGCCTTTTCGATAGATCGTCTTGCTTTCTTGTTGTCCGGACAGTTACTAAATGCAACCGACGTTACTTGCCCGCCCGGCATTTGTGTGAATGTAACATCACAGCGAAATGGCTGAGGTATTTTCTTTGTGTTCCAGTTTTTTCGTATTTGTTTTTGTAATGCAGTTTTATAGCGATACAGGAGCGACTGCATTGTCTCGACTCTTTGGGTATAGATATCTGTTATTTCGCTTGGTTTTTCTTGTTCTACGGACGATTCATTGGTTGCCATTTCAGCAAAAGCTGACACACTTAACAATGACAAAAACGTTGCGACTAGAAGGACGACAATTCCATTTGTGTGATTATTGTGATTTTTCATTTGTCTTCTAACAACCAAGATAAGGGACCGACGCGCCGAATAATAACTTGAATGCATTGTACATGCGAGGTCGACTTGATTGCGTAGTTAGGCCCAAAACCGCCACCACTTTTTTGGTGATACTTTTGCAGGCTTAGGTGTAACTAAAGAAGTTGGCTGTACTAAGCTTTTGGCCGACCTTATATCTACTAATCGCTTTTTGGCCTTTACGATATCCAGAAACTGCTGATAGGTTGATTGGTGTTCGCGAAACTTATGCATGCCTTGCAGGAAGATTTTTTCTGCCTCGTCGAGGTTGTCCATTTTTAGAAAGCACTCTCCTCGTGAAAAAAATGCGGCATTACCATCTGGATGGACTTCCAACGACGCCTCAAAGTCGCGTATAGCTGAGGCAAAATCACCCAACTCCATGTATGTAAAAGCGCGGTTGTCGATTGCCTCGAAAAACAGCGGGAAAAGATCAATTGCCTTCGAGTATTCGGCGATAGACTCTAGTTTCTTGCCTGCGTCACCAAGTGCATATGCCTCTCGGTAATGGGCATTCGACCTGCTGATAAGCTCGTCGGAATCCTGCTTGGTAAATTCGATATATCGGGGGAAATTTGTGTGTTTCAGATATTCGATGAAGCCTACAAGGTCAGCATCACTAATAGATTTTGATCCAAGCACCTTCCAGTTCTGTTTGAAATCGCTTGAACCAATAGGCGCATGGCAAATGAGAATTTCCAAGGCATCAATATTTTCAAGCGTTGGCGGAGTTGCGGTTGGTTTATAGCTGAGACAATGAAAGCATTCGCTCTCGTCTGGCCATACATCGACAGCAAGAATTTTCACGGCAGCCCATTCATCGGCCTCCGTTTGGTTATAAATAATATCGCCAGCTTTCAATGTAATCTCCGATATAGGGCTTAACAACCAAGATAAGGGACCGACGCGCCGGATGACGGTTCGGATGAATCTAATATTTCCACGGAGGTCCCGCCTAATAGCGTAATTAGGCTGACACGTCGAGGTCTTCGGCAGTTCGGAGCGTAGCAATTAATCTTTCCAGAACCCTGTATAAGGTTCCTTGCATACTACTAGACCTTGGCCCTCCAGTTTGCTCAAAGCACTATTCTCATAATCTGTATGCTTCTTTCTGAAGCCGCATAACGCCTCGATAAGCTCAGAGGAAAAATTCTTGTGACTGTCTGTAGCTTGCAATTTGTGTAGCTCAGATTCCGCTTTAGTTAAATCTATGTCTGCCAGCAAGTCAATGTAGATTGCTTTGGACTCAGTAGTGCTGCAAGACGAGTTCACATACAAGGAATACCAAAAGGCACCATCAATTTCCCAGGGCTCCAACATCCAAATTGCGTTTTCATGTGCTTCACGCAGGTAACGCAAATTCCAATCACATTCCGTCCGGCCATCGTTATTGAAAGTTGGTTCTAGCCCATGGATCTTTAAGTAAGGAAGGAGTTGCGCATAGGCTACCGGGGATGAGTCAATTATGTGCGCCTTCATTTTGGCTAGATCTATCAATGCCTTATCATAAAGGTGGATGTCGCCGGTTTGCAGAGCTCTGTAAACTCTCAAATTTGTTGAGATTGGAAAATAGAATGAATTTGAATAGCCATTTTTATCCTTCTCGATGATCTTTTCTACCGAGTCGTAATCCTTACGATGGTAAAAGCTATTCATTTCAGCTCTACCCGAGTTCTTCGGCACCTGAGAGCAGCTAGTAGAGAAAATGCAGATTGAAAGAAATGTAACTACTATTTTCATTGCTTTTATCTCAATGTGGCTTAGCAACCAAAATAAGGTGCCGACGCACCGGATGTGAAACTTGAAACCAGTATTTTCACGGAGGTCACCTTGATTGCGTAGTTAGAGCCATGACACGTGATGATGAATACTAAATAGCTGATGAAATGGCAAAAGCGATAAAAAACGTAATTACGGATACAACATTAAGCCAGCCAGACCAAAAAGCAAACTTATAGGCCTCCATAAGCTGCGATGGCGTTAAGGGATCACTGCGAAATTTGCCAGAAAGTAAATAATACTGCCATTTGACATTGATGCCGGGCCCAAGCCATGCAGCCATGCTTGGCGAACCGGCACTGGCGTAGGCTTGTGGATAAAAGTCTTTAAGATTTTGAATAAGTGTGAAGTTCGCAAAAAGTGAAATCAGCAAAGAGATAAAAACAATTGCACCCAAAATAACAAATACTGCATTCATGGCTCTAACAACCAAAATAAGGGACTGCCGGAACGGATGCATAACTTGAATCTAGTCTTTTCACGGCAGTCCCCTTGATTGCGTAGTTAGAACACACAACGACCGATGTTTGGGGAACCAGAAGCATGAACTGTTGCACTGCTAATTAGCCATAAACATCGTAGAACGTAGCTTGACGATTGGAAGCGAGAATTGCAACTCACCTAGATGCCAATGTAACCCTTGCAGTAACAGGCCGAGGCTACGAAATTTGGCGAAAATAGAACTTTACTGCCTAGCAAGCTAATAGTTTGAGTCAGATACCTAATACAGCGACGAACTTTATGGCAAAGCGTGAACTGCTTTGATGGCCAACACAAAGTAAAACCTGACAGCGATAACGGAACCAGAAAAGAATATAGACCCGACTCGTTTTTTTACTTTTGGGTTCTAACAACCAGAATAAGGGGCCGACGCGCCTGATGTTAACTCGCATGAATCTAATGTTTCCACGGAGGTCCCGCTTGATTGCGTAGTTAGGAAAGGAAGGTCGGACAAATGACAAAACCACAACGGATGCCGGGTTGAGCAAAGAAACCGTGTGATGCCTGGGCAAAGCGTAACCCAAAATACATTGAAAACGAAAAAAAAAAGGACGAAGCCAGAAGGTGGTGCCTGCGCGCACAACGCGGTGTAACAGGAAACTTGCCGAACGGGATTTGTGCAGGCGGCAAACTGCTGACTAAAAAGCTAAACGGAGAAGCGATGAAACCAATTGCGAAGAACCAGCATTATTTTGCTCTAGATCTACATGCCCCTAACAACCAAAATAAGGGGCTGACGCCGGATGTTGACTTGAATGCTGGATACTCAAAGCAGTCCCCTTGATTGCGTAGTTATGCCTTCCTGCAAAACAAAGTCAGTTGCACCTTTTATAACTTGGCGCTGAGCTGTACGAACCAGATCTATTGAGCCTGGGTCAAACACACCACCTACGACTACAAGTTTGGAGTTATCCACGTATGGAAGCTCATACTGTATGACGTGAGCAGATTGCGCTGGAATGCTGTACTCATAGGCTAGAAAGGAGATTCCATTTTCATTCTCCATGCCGCATGTGCCCATTTCAATTTCTGTGTCATGTACTGCGGGCAATTGTTCAGAAATTTCTTTACAGGCCACTTTGACACCTTCTAATGTTACTTCGTCACGGTGTAGCACTAGCTGTGCACTAATGTTGTTTTTTAGCTCTCGATTCAACGAACTCCGTTCGTAGTAGAACTCTACCTTTCCACTTTTGATACTTTCAAGAATTAAATTGAGATTTTGTGAATTTCCAGATTCCGAGAAGCCTAAAGATTTTAATGTCTCCGCTTTATTTGCGGCTGCAATAGTCTCGGGAGTTACGATCAACCAGTCATCTGACAACATGATTTGGTAGCCGAAATTGCTTTTATAGGTCTGCGATGTTTTCTGCTCTTCAGCGCAGGCGCTGCAAACAATTAGTAACGCTGCAAAAGCGGTTTTGTAAAAACGCATAGTTATTCTCAATAAAGGGCATAACAACCAAGATAAGGGACCGACGCGCCGGATGACGGTTCGGATGAATCCAATGTTTCCACGGAGGTCCCCCTTGATTGCGTAGTTAGGGGACAACACGCTCATCCAGGCCAACACCGCAGAATGGGCAGCATGCCACTGGTTTAGTGAAAAACCTTTTAGTGTTTGTAAAGTCATTGTGTCCCAGCCCTATGTTTCCGTGACAACGGGGGCATAAGACAAAAAACTTATGAGCAATGAAGCCTGCTGTGCCAAGAACGTAAAGCAAGAGTCCCAGATAAGCTAGCCCATCATTATTCGTAAACACCCACCCTTGAAAAGAAACCGTACCAAAAAAGATCGGAATCGCTCCAGCATAAAAGTACTTACGCTTTTTACTAACGAGATTATCTCGAATATTCATTGGCGCCTAACAACCAAGATAAGGGACCGACGCGCCGGATGATAACTCGCTTGAATCTAATGTCTCCACGGAGGTCCCCTTGATTGCGTAGTTAAAGTGCGCGTTACGGATCTAAAACGATTAATTCTTTTGAAATGACAAACCCGTTGCTAGCGATGATTGTACATTGGTGACCATAAAACAGGTCTGTCCCGGTGAACCTCGCTGGAAGCATGGTATTCGTGCCGGAAGATTTGCGCCATGGCTGTTTAGGAACTCTTGCACCAGAATCTACAGCCAATTTTGCAAGCAATGCGGTTGAAACTCCTAACTGTACGGAATTACAAAATTGCTCAGCATTGTCTTTGGCGCGGGCGTCAGTAAAAGCAATAAATCCGCCAACACATAGAACCAAGATAACAAGAACTGCCGTGAACTTTAAGAATTTCATTATTGATAGCCTAACCCTTGGGGCAACCTAAAAAGCACTCTAACAACCAAGATAAGGGACCGACGCGCCGGATGATAACTCGCTTGAATCTAATGTTTCCACGGAGGTCCCCTTGATTGCGTAGTTAGAAGCCGACTA
>JAYUWO010000207.1:0-3130 GCA_043753545.1 Arenimonas sp. | reverse complement strand
ATCGTTAAAGTGCCGGTCGGAACCTCGGTGACGAACGTCGCGACCGATGAAGTGATCGGCGATTTGACCGAACACGGTGCCCGCATGCTGGTAGCCACCGGTGGTGAAGGCGGCAAAGGCAATGTGCATTTCAAGAGCTCGATCACGCGCGCGCCACGCCGTTCCGAAACTGGCAGTAATGGCGAAGAACGCGATATCCGCCTTGAAATGAAATTACTGGCCGATGTTGGTTTGTTGGGTTTTCCGAATGCCGGTAAATCGACCTTTATTCGTGCGGTATCGTCGGCGACACCAAAAGTCGCGGACTACCCGTTCACTACTTTGTATCCGAATCTCGGCGTGGTCAGCGTCGAGGCTTACCGCAGTTTCGTGATTGCCGATATCCCCGGCTTGATTGAAGGCGCGGCCGATGGTGCCGGTTTGGGCAGTTTATTTCTGCGCCACGTTCAACGTACCCGCGTGTTGCTGCATCTGGTCGATATGGCGCCGTTTGATGAGGAAATCGATCCTGCGGAGCAGGTTCGTGCAATTGAAAACGAATTACGTAAATACGATCCTGGCATGCTGGAGAAACCACGCTGGCTTGTCCTGAACAAAGGCGATTTGCTTGACGATGAAGTGCGTGCAGAACGTGCGGCCGCGATTGTCAAAGCGCTTGATTGGAAAGAGCCATGGTTTGTCGTGTCCGCGATTGGTCGAGATGGTACCTGGCCGATCATGCTGAAGATCCAGCAATTCTTCGATGATGAAAAACATGCGGCGCTTGAAGCTGCCGAAGATATCGCAGAACGCGAAGCGATGAAGCCGCGTTAGAAACCAGGCTATGTCGGCACGCATACTTTATGCCGTCATCTGAGGCGGATAATGTGCACCTTCGGTGTGCTCAACCCACAGAGCGGGCAATATGAACGAATATCTAATTCCAGTCATCATGCTGTCGGTGGTGCCGTCAATTATTTTTTATAAAATCTGGCGAAGATGGAAACAAATCGAATATATCCAGAGCCATAATTTCCCTCGCGGTCTTTTCGACAAGCTCAAAGAGAAACATCCGCAGTTTGGCGCGAAAGAGTTTCAGTTGGTTGCGCGTGCACTAAGGCAATTCTTTTTAGCTCATCTGAAAAGTGGCAAGAAGTATGTCTCGATGCCGTCGCAAGTGACCGATGACCTTTGGCATGATTTCATTCTTTACACGCGCAACTATGATCAATTCTGCAAGAAGGCCTTTGGGCGCTTCCTTCATCACACACCCGCGGTAGTGCTGAGTTCTTCGAAGCTCGACAACGAAGGCCTGCGGCGGGTTTGGTGGTATAGCTGCAAAGAAGAAAATATCGATCCGAAAGCGGCGACACGGCTTCCGCTGCTGTTCGCTATCGATAAAAAGCTGGGCATCAACAACGGTTTCGTCTATTCGCTTGATTGCAAAAGGTATTCGGGATCTGCCGTCGTGGCAGGTGCCGGGGTCGTACATTGCGGCGGTGATTTTTCCGATTCGGGCATTGACGGCGGCACCGATGGTTTCGGCGATTCCGATTCAGGCGGTGGTGATGGCGGCGATTCGGGATGCGGCGGTGGCTGTGGAGGTGATTAAGCGATTACCACTGCGCGTTGGTGCTGCCGCCGCATAAAACTAGTACCTGTTTAGATTCAAATGTACGATGTTCTCCGGTGATTGGGTCAACAAACGCAATCTGCTGTGCCAATAGCTGTAACGGCTTGTTGTAATCATCCTGATCAGTGGGCCGGTGCACCGGGTAAATCAAATCATTCAAGATAGGAATGCCGAGTGCCGCCATATGGGCGCGCAACTGATGTTTCTTCCCAGTGACCGGGTTTAGCTGATAGCGCGCCAAATTATCGCGTTGTTCCAGCACTTCGATAATGGTCTCGGAATTCGCATCACCTTCAGCTTCTTCCATCTGCATGAAGTTACCACTTTCCTGCAAGCGACTTTTATAAGTCACCGGAAATGCCAAATCATTCCGATACGGCGCAATCGCCTGATAGCATTTTTCCACACGCTTGCTCAGGAACAGCGATTGATAAGCCCCACGAGTTTCCGGCTTGATCACAAATACCACGATTCCAGCGGTTTCACGATCAATACGATGCATCGGAACCAAAGTTTCGATACCCGTATTTCGCTTCAGGCGGACCAGCAAAGTTTCCTGCAAGTAAATACCGGCGGGCATCACCGGCAGGAAATGCGGCTTGTCGGCAATGATTAAATGTTCGTCCTGAAACAGGATGCTTTCTTCGAACGGAATCGGGATTTCGTTTTCGATGGAGCGGTAATAGAAAATTTTCAGGTGTGCCTGATGAGGGCGGTCCGGATAAACCGATAAACCATTTTCATCCATCACCAAATCATTCTGCATGCGCGCCTGCCATTCTTCGCGTGGAATGGCATCGAAACGTTGCACAAGAAAATCGATGACAAGCAGCCAGTCGCCGACCGGCAGGGTAATCACGCTGGGGCCAACACCGTTGCGTGTCGGCAACATCCTAGTCGTTCGCCGCTGCGAGCTTCTTGGCGCGGTTCAAGCGCCACACGCCGTCCGGTTCGCCTTCGTAAACATCTTCCAGGGTGGTGTCGGTTTCTTCCAGATGAGTATCGAGCGCGATGCGGTTGTCGAAAACAAAGCATTCGCCTTGCCAGTCTTTTTCGGCGTCCGGCATTTCCTTGAAATAATTCAGGATGCCGCCTTCCAGCTGGAATACCGGAATATCCATATCGAGCATCCAGGCACTGGTTTTTTCGCAGCGAATACCGCCGGTGCAGTACATCGCTACGCGCTTGCCTTCGGATTTCCATTGCTCGAGATTGGATTTCACGTATTCGGGGAAATCACGGAAGTTGCGTACGCCAGGATCAATCGCATTCTTGAAACGGCCGAGGCGGAATTCGAAACTATTGCGGTTATCGAGAAGCACGACATCATCTTCTGCAATCAGCTCACGCCATTCCTGGGGACTTAAATTGGTACCGGTTTTGGTCGCGTCGACATTGGAAATACCCAGCGGCACGATTTCCGCTTTCTTGTGCACTTTCATTTTGCCGAACGGCACGGTCTTGCAGGGACTGCGTTTGAAAACGATGCCTTCAAATGCGCCAGCGAAACGCGGGTCG
>JAYUWO010000206.1:0-28514 GCA_043753545.1 Arenimonas sp. | reverse complement strand
AAGGCCCTCCTACGAAGCCACGCTTTTGTAGGAGGGCCTTCTAGGCCCGACCCACCATAAAAAACGGCAGCCGAAGCTGCCGTTTTTATTTAATACTGAAGAAAAATCACTTCACGCCATGCATCATCTTATTGATCAATGGTGAAAAAATCAGGAATGCAAAACCAAGCCCGAATCCGGCATAAATAATCTGCGAATACGTCGTCACGTACTGTTCGATACCTGAGCCCCCGCTGGCCTGTGCAGCAATCGCACCGGCTGCGAAATTACCGATGGCGGTACACATGAACCACGCGCCCATCGCCATGCCGGTTTCCTTCGGCGCGGCCAGTTTGGTTACCATCGACAAGCCAATCGGCGACAGACACAGCTCGCCCATCGTGTTGATGAAATACGCGATTACTAACATGATCCATGGAATCTTGCCGGCAGCCGACTGCATATTGCCAATGCTCCATACGAGCGTGCTGAAACCAAGAGCAACCAGAATCAATGCAATCGCGAACTTGCGTGGAATCGACGGATTCATACCGCGTGCTTCAAGCTTCAGCCATGCCCAAGCAAACACCGGCGCCAGAATGATGATAAAGATTGGATTCGCCGACTGGAACAGCGTGAAGTCAAACGGTGCGTCGACATAGTCCTGCGCAAAAAAGTTGAGCGAAGAACCAGCCTGCTCAAACATGCCCCAGAAAACAATTTTCGCCAGAAATAACAACAGCATCGCGGTGTAGCGATGTTGCTGCACCTTGTCACCGCTTTTGATGGCACTGCCGATAAAATAAAAGGCCAACAACACCATCAGGCCGAGCAAAACATAGCCCACCAATTCTTTCTGGCTCAGTGCAAAAAATACGACAGGCACCGAAAGCAGACAGCCAACGGTGACCTTGAATACGCGGGATGCGGTTGATTTCGGATCCGGTGCCTCACCGACATGGCCTAGCCAGGCAGTAAGCTGATGGAATACCAGCAAGCCCAGAATCATGCCCACGCCAGCGGCGAAAAAACCCCATTCGTATCCAAACTTTGCGCCGATCAGGGTGCCGCAAATAATCGGTGCAAAAAACGCACCAGCATTGATGCCCATATAGAAGGTGGTAAAGCCCGAATCACGACGCGGATCATCCTGGGAGTACAGCATGCCCACCATGGTCGAGATATTCGGCTTGAACAAGCCATTGCCGACCACGATGACCGACAGGCCGATCAAGAACCAATTCAGATTCGGAATCAGTAACAGAAACAAACCTGCCGCCATCATCAGACCGCCGAGCATGATCGAGGGTCGATAGCCGAGATATTTATCGGCAATAAAACCACCGAAGATACCGGTTGCGTAAATCAGTGCGGTATAGGCACCGTAGGTAAGACTGGCCTGTGCCTTGGCTTCGCCTTCCGGCAACATGCCGAAAAACGCACTGGCAACATACACAGCCAAAATGGCACGCATACCGTAATAGGAAAAGCGTTCCCAGAATTCCGCGCCGAACAGCATCCACAAACCCCGTGGTTGCCCTAAATATTCACCAGGTGGCGGTGGCGTGAAAACATGTTGATTCGTGGTACCAGTGCTCATTGTCTACTCACATTTTTTAGCAAGGTTATTCGACTAAAAAAACGGCAGCCGAAGCTGCCGTTTCATTTTATTTCAGACACTGATTACTTTACGCCGTGCATCAGCTTGTTGATCAGCGGTGCGGCCAGGAAATACAAGACCGCGATTACGATACCAATCATGAACATGCTGTCAAACACGCTGGCGTATTGCATGGTGGTACCCATGGCTTCTTCGCCGCCACCAGCCGCTTCTGCAGCTAGCAAACCGGCCACGTAGTTCGCCATGGCGATCGAGAGGAACCAGCCGCCCATCGCCAAACCGGTTTCTTTTGGACGGGCGAGTTTGGTGACCATCGCCAAACCAATCGGCGACAGGCAAAGCTCACCAACGGTGTGGATCAGATAGGTCAGCGTCAACCAGATCCAGCTGATGCGTCCGGCTTCGTTCGCCATATTTTGCAGTGCGAAAACCAGCAGATAGAAACCCAGTGCAGCACCTGCCAGACCAATCGCAAATTTACGCGGGATGGATGGATTGATATCTTTCCTGTCCAGCCAAGGCCACATCATCGCAAAGACCGGAGCCAGCAAGATAATGAAGACCGGATTCACCGACTGGAAGATCGTGAAGTGCAGTTGATAGCCGAAAATCGTCGGCATATCGACGAAGTCACGCGCCAGGAAGTTAAGCGAGGAACCTGCCTGTTCGAACAAAGCCCAGAACAAGATGTTGGCAGCGAATAAAATCAGCATTGCAATGTAGCGATGCAACTGGACTTTCTCGCCGCTCTTGATGCCGCTGCTGATGAAGTACGCCGCAAGACCTACCATCATCAAGACCAGCAACATGCCCAGCACGCCCAAGGAATCGAGCAGCCAAAACATCGTCGAACCTTCGGCGAAATTGGCAGCCAAACCGTTCTGCCAGGATTTGTCGAGCAGGAAGAAAGCGGGAATGGCGACCAGCAAAGCACCGATGGCAACTTTGATAACCGGGCCAAAACCTTCCTTGCCCTCCGGTGTTGTACCAACGTGACCCAACCAGGCTTTCAGGAATTGAAACACCATCATGCCCAGGATCATGCCGATACCGGCAGCGAAGAAACCCCAGCGGTAACCGTATTCGGCACCGATCCAAGAGGCGCACACAATAGGTGCAATCAAGGCACCCGCGTTGATGCCCATGTAGAAAATGGTGAAGCCGGAATCACGACGGGCATCGCCGGGCGCATATAACTTGCCGACCATGGTCGAGATATTCGGTTTGAACAATCCGTTACCTACCACCAATACGGCCAAACCCATCAGGAATGTGGTGAGATCGGGTGCCATCAACATAAAGCTGCCGACCGCCATCAAGGCGCCGCCGAGCATGATCGATCGTTGATAACCCAGAATCCGGTCAGCGACAAAACCACCGGCGATACCGGTCATGTAAACGAGTGACGTGAAACCACCGTAGGTCACACTGGCTTGTGCATCGGCACCCGGGCCTAAATGGGCGAAAAAGGCTGCGGCCACATGCACGGCGAGCATGGCGCGCATGCCGTAATACATGAAGCGTTCCCAGAATTCCGCACCAAACAAGTTCCAAAGTGCTTTTGGATGCCCGAGGAACTCGCCTGCCGGCGGTGGAACAAAATCGCTTGAATTATTATTGGTAGTACCACTCATTAAACACTCTCCCTGGTTTCTAGAGCAGGACTGGGGGTTGCCCAGTCTTGAAATCAGTTGGGAATGTAACCGCTAAGCGGCTGCGCGTCTAATTTAACGAATGTTGCGGCGCGTCATTTACTCGGGCCGATCGTGGTCCGCACTTCGAATAGCTCAGGGAAAAAGCTCAAATCCAGGGCCTTTTTCAGGAATGCTACACCCGAGCTGCCGCCGGTTCCGCGCTTGTAACCAATGATGCGCTCGACGGTTTTCATGTGGCGAAAGCGCCACAGCTGGAAATTCACTTCGATATCGACCAGCTGTTCACATAAGTGATACGCGTCCCAATGCGTTTTGGTGTCTTCGTAAATTTTTTCGAAGACCGGCATCAGCGCCTCCTGGCGTTCGTGGGCTAGCGAATAATCCCGCTCGATGCATTCCCTGGGAATCGCATGGCCGTGATCGTACAAATAGCGCAGCACTTCGTCGTACAAACTCGGTGCATCGAGAATATTTTTCAGCCAAGCCTGACCGTCGGGATCGTAGCTGAACACTTTCACCATATCGGCGTTTTTATTGCCCAGTAAAAATTCAATGCCGCGGTATTGCAGGGACTGGAAGCCGGAAGCCGAGCCGAGCACATCGCGAAAACCCATGTAATCCGACGGCGTGAGTGTTTCAAGCACCGACCATTGTTCGGTCAATTGTTTTTGAATGTGTTTTACGCGCGCAAAAATTTTATTGCAGGGATCCAGGTTATTCGCACGCAAATGGGCGATCGCAGCTGTTAGTTCGTGAATCACCAGCTTCATCCAAAGCTCGGACGTCTGGTGCTGAATGATGAAAAGTAATTCATCGTGATGGACGGGCTTCGACAAAGGCTGCTGGGCCGAAAGCAAAGTATCAAGCTGCAGATAGCCGCTGTAACTGAGACGTTCGCGCAAATCGGTAGTGATTTCCTGCTCGATCGGACGTTGATTAGGGGGCTGGTTCATGGAATGGCGCACTGATAAACGAAGTATCAACAGCTTAGCGCATCTTCTTCACAAATTCTTCGCGCAAAAAAAATCGTCATGTATTCGAAGTAAACCTTAGTTAGACTCGCGGGTCACGTAACAGCGGTCAATAACAGGGGATTGGGTATGCGCGGTCGGATAAAACTTTTTGCTGCTTGTTTGCTGGTACCGGGCTTGGCGTTTGCCAACAGCACGGCGCAGACTTTGCCGTTTTCGCAGAATTGGGGCAATGCCGGACTGATCACAGCAAATGATGATTGGGCCAATGTTCCCGGCATCGTTGGCTACCGCGGTGATGACATCACTGCCGCTACAGGTGCCGATCCGCAGACGCTCGTAGGGGAAGGCACGATCACGGTCGACGTAAATGCCAACCAAACCGCACCCAATACATTTGCCACAGGTGGTGTTACCGAATTCGATCTTGCCGACGACGTTATAGCCCTGACCGGCTCGGGCACTGCCGATGCACCGAATATCATTATCCACCTGAACACCACGGGCAATACCAATATTCAGGTGGCTTACAACCTTCGTGACCTCGACAGCTCCGTTGACAATGCCGTTCAACCGGTGGCTTTACAATATCGGGTAGGCAGCAGCGGTAACTTCACCAATTTACCGGGCGGCTTTGTAGCAGACGCCAGCACAGGGCCAAGTCTTGCAACCTTGGTTACTCCTGTTTCAATTACCCTGCCCGCCGCAGCCAATAATCAGGCTCTCGTGCAAGTTCGCATCATCACGGCCAATGCAGTAGGCAATGACGAATGGATCGGCATCGATGATATTTCCGTCACCGGCACCAGTGGCGGCTTGCCGACACTCACCATCAATGACGTGAGCTTAGCCGAAGGCAATGCGGGAACCATCACAGCATCGTTCAGCGTGAGCTTGTCTGCAGTCGCCCCCATTGGCGGCGTTAGCTTCGACATCGCCACAGCCGATAATTCTGCCACGACGGCGGATAACGATTACGTTGCAAAATCACTGACCGGACAAACCATTCCAGCCGGCAGTAACAGCTACAGCTTTGATGTGACGATCAATGGCGACATTACCGTTGAGGCGAGTGAAACCTACTTCGTCAACGTCACCAATGTAACGGGCGCCACCATCGTCGATGGACAAGGTGCAGGCACGATCACCAATGACGATTTTGTCATCACCGAAATCCATGCGATTCAGGGCTCCGGAAATGCATCACCACTCGCGGGCAGTACGGTAACCACCCGTGGCATCGTGACGGGCGTGCGCAACAATGGTTTCTTCCTGCAAACCGCCGATGCCGGTGTCGATGCGGACCCGCTGACTTCTCAAGGTGTCTTCGTGTTTACCAGCTCGGCACCACCCGCGTCGGCAGCAATCGGTAATCTCGTTATTGTCACCGGCAGTGTCGTCGAATTCTTCCAATTGACAGAAATCAGCTCACCGTCAATTTCACTACTGAGCTCCGGCAACCAATTGCCAGCCGCTATCAACCTGACCGCAGCCGATGGTGCGCTTCCTTCGCCAGAGCGCTACGAGAGCATGCGCGTCGTTCCCAACCTGACTGTTGCAGCACCCGCTGGCGGCAATGAAAACGAACCCAATGCAACCGCCACCAGCACCGGTAATTTTCATGGCGTATTGCCAGGTGTTGCACGTCCGTTTCGCGAACCCGGCGTCAGTGTGCTGGATACCTTTGTACCCGCACCCGGCGTCACGGTATTTGACGGCAATCTTGAACTGATCGTGGTTCAAAGCCGTGGGCTAGGCGGCTTGGCGATGAATCCGAATGCAGGCGATGTCATGACCGGCATCACCGGTATTCTGGATTTTGGTTTTGGTTTTTATAAGTTCTATCCGGATGCCGGACAAACACTGACCTCCACAGTGACCCCGACCGCCGTCAGCGATGCGGCAGCAGACGAATTTACCGTTGCCGGTTTCAACCTGTTCCGTTTTTTCGACACCATCAATGATCCCGCCATCGGTGACCCGGTGTTGACAAATACCGCCCTAAACAACCGCCTCGGCAAAACTGCCGAAGCCATCTGCAGCTACCTGAAAACCCCCGACATTATCGGCGTGGTGGAAGTGGAAAATATCGGCGTACTGACGCAATTGGCCGATACCATCAATGCTGGCCAGGTACCGACCGGCAATGCGGTTCCCGCTTGCAATACCGCACCGAACTATGTTCCCTACCTGGTGGAAGGCAATGACGTTGGCGGCATCGATGTCGGCTTCCTGATCAGTACGAAAATTGTCGGTGGTGGCGCAACCCCGCGCGTTGAAGTACTTGCCGTCGTGCAGGAAAACGATGGCGAATTGCTGGTCAATCCAGACAATTCCACCAGCACCTTGAATGACCGCCCGACCCTACGCCTGCAAGCCGTGATTCACCATCCCAACGGAAATTCATATCCTGTGACCGTGATGATCAACCATATGCGCTCACTCAGCTCGGTCAACAGTACTGCGCCTGAAAGCAATGGCTGGGCGTCCGAAGGTCATCGCGTTCGTGCCAAGCGACTGAAGCAAGCCGAATCACTGGCAAAGCTGGTTCATGCACGCCAAGTGGCCAATCCGAATGAAAGAATCCTCTTACTCGGTGACTTCAACGCCTTCGAATTCAATGACGGCTTCACCGACTCCATGGGCATCATCACCGGTCAGGAAGTGCCTGCATCGCAAGTCACTTTGCATTCGGGCTTCGTAGTGGCGACTCCGCTGACCAATATGACGACAGTCGATCCAGCCAACCAGCGCTACTCGTTCACCTTCGATGGCAACGCTCAATCGCTTGATCACGCTGTCGTCAATGAAGCCGTGTTGATGAATGACGGTGTCCGCAGCGAACACGCCCGTATCAATGCCGATTTCGCAGTGATCAACTACGGTCTTTACGGCGCAGCTCCTATCCGCGTTTCCGATCATGATCCGGTGGTGCTGTACGTCAAACCAAAAAGCTTCGGCAATATTGATTTAAGCGTTGCCGTCAGTAATCCGGACACCAACGTTAATGCAGGCGCGACGACAACATTCACCGTTGTTGGCAACAATCTTGATGCGGTGTCGACTGCCGACAATGTCAGCGTCGCTATGGTGCTGGATGCCGCCATCACTGGCGTCACCGTTTCCGAGCCTATTAGCTGGACCTGTGCGGCCCCGGTCGTGGCTGCGGCTAGCACCACGATTACCTGTAATGCGAACATTTTCGAAGCAACCGATCAAGTCACTTTCAACGTCACCGTGCCGGTGCCGGTCGAGTTTGAAGATGGCGACCTGACCTTGAGCGCGACCATTTCGGCCGAGCAAGGCGACACCAATCCTGCCAACAATATCGGTTCGGATTTCGTCACGGTCATCGGCCAGAAGGCCGACCTGGCCATTCGTACCCGCGGCGCCAGCAGAATTTATGTCGGCTACAAGACCCGCATCAATACCGTTGCCGACAATTACGGCCCCGATGCAGCCCGCGATGTTGCTGTCGCCATCACCACCAATGGTCCGGCAAGCGCATTCAAGGTCACCACCGTACCGGCTGGCTGGAGTTGCGGTCTCGACGCTGGCTATCCGACAGCACGCTTTCTGTGCTCGCTGGATGCCGGAGCCACCATGGCAAAAGGTCAACGCCCTGAATTTGTGCTGACGTTCACGGCGCCGGCTTCGATGGCAAACGGCAACCTGATTGTCGGTGCCGGTATTTCCTCATCAACGACAGACCCCTCGGTAGCTAATAACGAAAACAGCTACTCCCTGCGTATTGAACCTTTGCGTGGTATTTCGTTACCGCCGATACCCACGAATTAATTTGCGTTTGGTATTCGTTAAGAAACCCGGCCCCGGCCGGGTTTTTTTTATCCATTCGCCTACGAACGGCTTGCCTTTAGGGTGCGATGACTGTTATCTATCAGGTTGCCTGGGAGGGCTTTGATAATGCCAATAGTTGCCAATTTTGAAATTGAATATCAGCAATACCTCGGACCCGATGGTCGATTGAACGGCGAGGATTTGCCCGAGTTCGCAAAAGACAAGAAAAATATTCTCGAATTGTTCAAGCACATGCTGTACGTGCGCAGTTTCGACACCAAAGCCGTTGCCCTGCAACGTACCGGCAAACTCGGCACTTATGCCTCTTGCCTGGGCCATGAAGCTACCCACATCGGTATCGGCAGCGCGATGCATTACGACGACGTGTTTGCGCCCAGCTATCGCGAATACGGTGCGCAATTCATGCGTGGCGTAAAACCACGCGACGTCTTGATGTACTGGGGCGGTGATGAGCGCGGCAATAAATTTTCCGGCCCGCCGCATGATTACGCCTGGTGTGTGCCGATCGCTACCCAATGCCTGCATGCAGCAGGCGCAGCACTAAGTTTCAAATTACGCAACGAACCACGTGTTGCCGTTTGCTGCGTCGGCGATGGCGGTTCATCGAAAACTGATACGTATGCGGCCATCAATTCTGCCGGCGCTTATACGCTGCCGTTCATCTTGTGCATCATCAATAATGGCTGGGCCATCTCGGTTCCGCGCAAGGCACAAACCGGCGCGAAAACCCTTGCACAAAAAGGCATCGCTGGTGGCCTGCATTGCGTGCAGGTGGATGGTAACGACATCATTGCCGTTCGTGGCGCAATGGACCATGCATTGAAACTCGCACGCAACGGCCATGGTGGCAGCGTGATTGAATTTGTCACCTATCGTTTATCCGACCACACCACAGCCGATGACGCCCGTCGTTACCGCGAAGACGCCGAAGTGAAAGCGGCGTGGGAACGCGAACCGATTTCTCGACTGCGTACGTATCTGATCAACGAAAAGATGTGGAGTGAAGCCGAAGAAACTGCATGGAAAGAAGAATGCGGTCGATTGGTCGATATAGAAGTAAACGCCTATCTTGAAACAAAAGTGCAACCGGTTGAAGCGATGTTCGATTATCTCTACGGCGATATGCCCGCGGATGTTCTCGCTCAGCGAGAAGACGCCATTGCGTGGGAGAAACGCTGATGGCTGCCATCACTTTGATTGAAGCGATTACTCAGGCACTCGCGTATGAAATGAAACACGACGAAAACGTGATCGTGCTCGGCGAAGACGTCGGCATAAACGGTGGTGTGTTTCGCGCGACCGCAGGCTTGCAACAAATATTCGGCGACCAGCGCGTACTCGATACGCCACTGGATGAAACCACGATTGCCGGCCTGACTGTGGGTCTGGCAACGCAAGGGATGAAACCCGTCGCCGAAGCGCAATTCGATGGCTTCATGTATCCGATGGTCGACCACATCATTTGTCATGCAGCGCGCATGCGTTATCGCACGCGTGGCCGGCTGACCTGCCCGATGGTGCTGCGTGTGCCTTGGGGCGGCGGTATTCGCGCACCGGAACATCATTCCGAAGCAAATGAATCGATCTTTACCAATGTGCCAGGACTGCGCGTGGTGATGCCGTCATCGCCGCAACGTGCCTATGGTTTATTGCTGGCGGCGATTCGCGATCCTGACCCGGTGATTTTCTTCGAGCCGAAAAGAATTTATCGCCAATACAAGGAAGAAGTGCCGGACGACGGCGAAGCCTTGCCGCTGGATGTCTGTTTTGTCTTGCGTGACGGCAGCGATGTGACCTTGGTTAGCTGGGGGTCGCAAATCAAGGAAACCCTCGAGACCGCCGATGCGCTCGCCAAAGAAGGCATCAGTGCCGAAGTGATCGATGTCGCGTGTTTGAAGCCGCTGGATTTCGACACCATTCTGGAATCGGTCAAGAAAACCGGACGTTGCGTGATCGTGCATGAAGCCGCGAAGACCGCCGGCTTCGGTGCCGAAATTGCCGCGCGCCTGGCCGAAGAAGCTCTCTATGATCTACACGCGCCGGTCGAACGCGTCACCGGCTATGACACTCACATTCCGCTGTTCCGGCTTGAAATGAAATATCTGCCGAGTGTGGAAAAAATTCTTGCGGCTGTAAAACGTACTTTGTCGGTGTAGGAGCGACGGAAGTCGCGAACGCATCTGCGAAAACTATTCAGAGAATCAAAAACATGAGCAATACAAAAATATTTTACCTTCCTGATTTGGGCGAAGGCCTGCCGGATGCCGAGATTGTCGAGTGGATGGTAAAAGTCGGTGACGTCATTCGCCTGGATGATCCGCTGGTCTCGATGGAAACTGCAAAGGCCGTGGTTGAACTGCCATCGCCGGTATCCGGAACAATTCTGAAGCTTGCTGGCGGACCGGGCGACGTGATCAATACCGGTGCGATGCTGGTGGAATTCGAGATGGATATGAGCCTGCCCCAACGCGCCGAAGCGCAGGACACCGGGCATCAACATGGCGCCGCCGCGCATGCACATGCAGAAACGCCAGTAGCGAATTCGGCGATTCCGCCTGCCGTCGCAGCACCGACCGAAGAAGTGCCGAAATCGGCCGATGCTGGTACCGTGGTCGGAGCGATGCAAAGCAGCGATGCCATTCGCAGCGAACAAATTCTCGCTATCGGTGGGGTCAAAGCCGTGCCTGCCGTGCGTGCACTGGCAAAGAAACTGGGCGTTGATCTTGCTCGAGTAGCAGCAACCGGTGCCGATGGTGTCGTCACGATGGCTGATGTGAAAAATGCAGCTGCCAATGGCACTGCCAAACCGCAAGCCGCGACTCGGACACAAGCAGTACCAATGGCAACCGCCTCATTGTTTGGCGGTGAGGCTGCGCCCGCCCCTGCCGTTCGTGCGCCATCAACTCCCCCAGTGAAAGCCGACGCTCCACTCGACGTAGACCATCCGATTCGCGGTGTCCGTCGCAACATGATCCGCGTGATGACCGAAGCCCACGCGCAAGTTGTGCCGACCACCTTGATGGATGATGCCGATATTCATGCCTGGGCCGCCGGCGAAGATATAACCGTGCGCCTGATTCGTGCCCTGGTCGTTGCTTCACAGGCAGTGCCAGCCTTGAACTCCTGGTTCAATGGCAAGGAAGGCACCCTGCGCCGTCATTCCCGAGTCGACATCGGCATTGCCGTGGATACCGATGACGGCTTATTCGTGCCGGCATTACGCAATTGCGAAAACATGAATGCACAGGATGCCCGTAAAGCCATTAATCGTATTCGCGAACAGGTTAAAACCCGCAGCATTCCACCGGAAGAATTACGCGACTTCACGATCGTGCTGTCCAACTTCGGTGTGTTCGCAGGTAAATATGCAACGCCTGTCGTCACACCGCCTTGCGTCTGCATCGTGGGTGCCGGTCGTTTATTCCACGAATTGGTGCCGGTTCTCGGCGGCGTAGAAACCCATCGCATCATGCCGATTTCGCTGACCTTTGATCATCGTGCCTGCACTGGTGGCGAAGCTGCTCGATTCCTACGCGCCTTGCTGGATGACTTGCAGCGCGTGCGTTGATAGTTTTATGTAGAAGCGACGGAAGTCGCGACAGTATTTTATGCGCCGTCGCGACTGCCGTCGCTCCTACATAAACATTTGCTTTTTTATCGTGTATTTCTTCCCACGCATCCAGAATGCCATGACCATCACGATTAAGAATGCCTTGTAGGCGGAAAGCGTGGCAACGACTTGCGGCCATAACGGGCCTGCATCGCTCCAGTCGAACGAATACGCCCAACGCATTGCCAAGGCGCTGGCGAGCAATGCAACGACAATTACGCTCACATCAAACCAGCGCCGTGATGCATTCACGGCATGCGTTTTCGGAAACTTCCAATAGCACCACGTAATAATCGCGAACCACGGAGCAAACAGTATCAATGCAAGATTTGCCATCACGCTTTCTCTTCTGCAGCGATACGTAACTCTTCCAGAGCCGAATGAATATCAGACACGGAAATTCCTTCTGCGAATTTCGCGACTGAATCGACTTCATTCACGCTTGCAATACCCGATTTCAAATCAGCAATCATTTTTCCGGCACCTTTCGGCGTATCAAATGCATGACTTTGCAGCAACAACTCGCCACCGGCATTCAGCAATTTGAAATAGAACTTGCCATCATTTTCACGATATTGCTTGAATACCGGCAGGGCTTTTTTCTCAACTGTACTTTTTGTAGTTGTCACAGTTTCAGCGAGACTTCGCAAACCGACTGCATAGCGCAGCTCTTTCATCAAAGGCGCAGCAACCGCACGCGCTTTCTCGGCCCCATGTTGCAATTGCTTCTCGATCAACTCCGGCTTCGCCATCAAGGATTCATATTTTTCACGCATCGGCGCCACTTCGGCATCGATGGTTTCCAGCAAGGCCTGCTTGGCTTCGCCCCAGGACAAACCATCAATCAGCGCCTGACGAAAAGAAGCACTCTGCTCCTCTGACGAAAAGGCCTGATACAAAGTAAATAGATGCGAGTTATCCGGATCCTTCGGTTCGCCAGGCAGGCGTGAATCGGTCACGATGCCGGCGATCAGTTTTTTCAACTCTGTCTTGCTGGCAAACAAGGGAATCGTGTTGTCGTAACTCTTGCTCATCTTGCGTCCATCAAGACCAGGCAAGGTCGCTACCGACTCTTCGATCACCGCTTCCGGCAACACCAGATGTTCGCCATACAAATGATTGAAACGCGCGGCGAAATCGCGTGCCATCTCGATATGCTGAATTTGATCGCGACCCACCGGCACTTTATTGGCGCCAAACAGCACAATATCGGCCGCCATCAAGACCGGATACATGAACAGGCCTGCGGTAATGCCGGCATCTTCGTCTTCCTGCTTGGCGGTGTTGATATCGACGGCTGCTTTGTAGGCATGTGCGCGATTGAGCAAACCTTTCCCAGCGACGCATGTCAGCAACCAGGTCAGCTCAGGAATTTGCGGAATATCCGATTGCCGATAAAACCAGACCTTGTCGGGATTCAACCCGGCCGCCAGCCAGGCGGCGGCAATTTCCAGTGTCGAGCGTTGTACGCGAGCCGGATCGGCAATTTTGATCAGCGAGTGATAATCGGCCAGGAAATAAAAACTTTCGGTATCTGATTTCAGACTGGCGGCAATCGCCGGGCGAATGGCACCCGCGTAATTGCCCAGATGCGGCGTGCCCGAGGTGGTAATTCCGGTAAGAACGCGTGTCGGCATGGTGTTTTCGATAAACCGTGAATGAATATGGCTAGTTTAACCGGTTAGACCCTAACCCCGCATTCCAAACCCGCACGTTTAGATGGGCGCACAACAAAGGAGTGCCTTTATGAAACGCCTGCTATCCGCCCTAGTCGCCATGACCGCCCTGTTTGGCCTGTCTGCCTGCTTTGCCAAGGCAAACGAGCATCTGGTGGATGTCCAAATCCGTGACATGGATCGTTACACCAACCTCGAAAATTATTTTAGTCGCAATCAAACCTATGTGGCCGGACGACCGGGCCACCGTTATTCGGTCGTACTGCAAAACCAGACCGGCGAACGTGTACTGGCCGTGTTGTCGGTGGACGGCGTCAATGCAGTGAGTGGACAGACCGCCAGTGCGTCGCAGACCGGTTACGTGCTTGCACCGTATCAGCGCATGGAAATTCGCGGTTGGCGCAAAAGCATGCAGGACGTTGCCCAATTCCGTTTTACCGACCTGCCCGATAGTTACGCGGCCCGTACTGGCAGACCCGATAACGTCGGCGTGATTGGTGTTGCGGTCTTTCGCGAACGCCGCTATCAGCATTACAACCAATATGAAGAAGACGATGGCTATCGTGGTCGTGACGAGCGTTATGCTTCGAAATCGAGCGAGCGCAATCAAGCAGGCGCTGCTTCCGATGCCGCCGCTCCTGCTCCCGCCATGAAACGTTCAATGGCCGAGGCACAATCGCGCCAAGAGCTGGGCACTGAACATGGCGAACGTCGTTACGACCCCGCTCGTCAAACTACATTCGAACGTGAAAACACGTATCCGAACCAGGTCAGCAAGATCTTCTACGATTCCCACGATGCACTGGTAGCTCGCGGCATCATTCGTGATTATCGTTACCACCACCGTAATCGCGGTGTCCCCGATGCATTCCCGATCGGTTTTGTACCAGACCCTTATTGATTAATCCCGGAAAAGAAAAAGGCCGTTTTATGAACGGCCTTTTTTGCTATTTACTTATCCGACTTCCTGAGCGGTTTTTTCATATCGGGCTTGGCCGGTTTTCTCGACTCCACTTTTTTCGCAGTCGCCGTTTTAGCCGTGACTTTCTTTGTTGACGCTTTCGAAGGTAATTTCTTTTTATTGGATTTCACTTTCTCCAGCATTTCGTCTGCCAGCAATACCTCATGTGAAATCAGGCCGGCTGCCTTGGCAATCGCGATTTTGGCTTCAACCGCATTTTCGTTTGGGTCTGCCAATAACAACTCACGAATGGCTTCGCGTACCGCTTTGGCGGCATCACGCTGTAACTTGGCGTTGGAGCCTCTTTTCACGAGGCCCAATATGGCATCGACAACGGGTTTTATGTATCCAGCTTCAATTGCCATATGGGCCTGCAAGTATTAGCGAAAATTATTTTTTGTCGGCTGCTTCTTCAATTTCACCGCCGACTTTCTTGATATCTTTACCTACACCTTCCACGGTGTTGCATGCCGACAAGGTAAATGCAAATGTAACCATCAAGATCACTAAGGCAAGTTTAGAATTTTTCATATACGGACTCCTATATTGGGAGTTGAAATAGTAACGCAGGCCAGTCTCAAATATTGTGAAGACGTTGTTGCCATTACGCCCGGATTTATATCTGGATTAATCGCGCATTAAGGTCGACTTGCCAAACAAGCTCTCGACCAGATCCACTGCCAATTGGGCAGTTTTATTGTGCTCGTCAAAGGCCGGATTCAGCTCGACGATATCAAGTGACCCCAACTTGCCGGTATCGGCGATCATTTCCATCACCAACTGGGCTTCCCGATAATTTGGACCACCTGGCACTGTAGTGCCGACGCCTGGTGCAATTGCCGGATCAAGAAAATCCACGTCAAAACTCACATGAACGTGGGTGTTGTCGTCGATATCTTCGAGCGCTTCTTCCATCGCGCGCTTGATACCGATTTCATCGATATAACGCATATCGTAAATATCGAGACTGTATTCCTTGACTAATCTTTTCTCGCCGGCATCAACCGAGCGAATACCAATTTGGCGAATGTCTTCGGCATTCATCGCGGGACTGAAACCGCCGAGATGCGTCAACGCCTGCGGTCCAAGACCGCACAAACAGGAAACCGGCATACCGTGTACATTTCCCGACGGAGTCACTTCATGGGTGTTGAAATCGGCGTGGGCATCGAGCCAGATGACACGAAGTTTCTTGCCGGTCGCACGACAGTAATTCGCGACGGCAGTAATGCTGCCGATGCCGAGGCAATGATCACCACCGAGCAAAATCGGCAATTGTTTTTTCTCAAGTGCTGCACTCATCGCCAGCATGACACTGCGATTCCAGGCGACAACTTCATCAAGATGTCGATAGCCGTCGACTGGCGGGAGCCAGGGATTGACCGGGCCGGTGAGATTGCCCAGGTCAGTGACATCGAATCCGCGCTCACGTAATGCCTTTTCAAGACCGGCGACACGCAAGGCTTCCGGCCCCATCGAGGCGCCACGATGGCCGGCGCCGATATCGGTAGGAGCACCAATCAAGACTATCTGCGAACGAGTTTGCGACATGGTTTATCCGGCGATTTCGGGGATGCCTAGGTTACCAGAAAGCTGTCGTTAGGGGCTTACGCAGCGGCTGTAATCGGCCATACCTCGCCACGAAGAAAGGGGTGCAAGATTTACTTTACGCATCCCAAGGCTGATTGTCGGGATAATTAAGATCACGACTGCCGTGCATGACCGCGAGAATCACTATTCGGTTAGATTCCACACGGTACATGGCTCGATACGATTGGACCATCACTTCCCTGATTTGATTGTCTTTCGCCTCGGGCACATGTCGGCCACTGAATGGAAAGTCCGTCAAGCGCTCAACCGTTGAAAACACCAAATCAATAAATTCACGTGCGTAGTAAGGTGAGTCTTTACTGATGTAATGCTTGATGTCTTGCAAGTCATCCAGCGCGAAATTAGACCATTCAAGAATCATCAGCCAACAACCGCTTTTTTGCATCTTCATGGGAAATCACTTTCCCTTCTGCCACTGCTTGCAGTGAACGCTCCAGTTTTTGTCGAACATATAGTGTGTACATCACGTCATCCCACGTTGCCTGTTCGGGGAGATGATCAATAAGCTCGTGTGCAGATTGTTTGATGTTTTGCATGATGCCGTACCAAAAAGCAAAAAAGGAGTCAGGTTCGGCTATTCGATAGTAATCATCAAATAGCCGAACCTGACTCCTTTTATACTACTTTTTTGGTGCCGGCACCCGGATTCGAACTGGGGACCTACCGCTTACAAGGCGGTTGCTCTACCAACTGAGCTATGCCGGCAACAGGGCGCTATTCTAACGTGAAGTGCCGTCATCGAAAACCGGAAATTCGGAATTCCGGGCGGTTTTCGCATTTTTTATCGCGATAATTACTGGCAAGTGACCTTGTTTGCGCTTAATTTCGCCATCGGCAACACCGATTCGAGTTGAAAGTCTTCGGGTACTGCGACATCTATCCACCATTGTGATGCCGCTTCGGTGCGTGATTCGAGTGCCGGATTAAAACCCAATTTCACGACGGATTCCTTTCTGGCTTCGGCATTTTTCAAATCGCGAAAAATACCCAGCGATACCGTGTTTTCCTGCGGTCCGGCCGTCACCACGTAATAATCACGCAAGCCATTCGCCGCTAACTGGCGTGCAAACTGCAAAGCTTCTTCGCGACTTTTTGCGGCAGGTAGAAATACGCGATAACCCTGCAAGGCAGCAGCCTGCATTTCCCGAAATTGGATGCGCCCGGCAATTGGTGTCAGCAAATTCATGGCCGCACGCAAATCCGCCGGAGTTTCGAACGCGCCAATACTAAGACACAAGGGCGTTGCACTAAGGTTCTGCGGCGCTGCGTTCAACTCTTCTACGCCGCTTTGCCCGGAACGCTCGACTTCACTCAATAAATTCAGCGAATACGTATTCTCTTCCCGTGACGGCAAGGTAACGATGTCGGGCTCACGGTGAAATAACCACCAGCTTGCAGTACCCAGATGCAGACAAATTAAAAATACGAAAATACTACGCAACATGCTTAAAGTGATTCCAGATGACCGGCCCACAAGGCCAGGCCTTCGAGCACCAACGCAGGTTGGTAGTGCGTATTATCCGGCAAATGCGGCAATAAAGCTTCAGCATCGCCGCCAGCTATCAGCAACATTAGATTAGGCTCATTCAGCAACTGACTCGCTTCGCGCCAACTTTTTTCGATGATGCCCAGCACCATGTAGCGCGCGCCACTTGCCAGTGCATCAGCAGTATTGTCGGAAAAGCCCGTCGCCGATCCCCGCAAGTTCCTGAAATTGGCGAACCTGTCTTCCATGGCTGCCTGGATAATCATTTCCGTCGCGGTGATCATGCCGCCGTGATGTTGACCATTGGCTTCCAATACATCAATCGTCAATGCACTACCGACCGACACTAATAAGAGGGATTGTTTTTTCCGATGCGCGGCGAGCAAGGCAAGAAACCTGTCTACGCCCATTTGCTCTGGAACCGGATAGGCGATTCGCAGACCCAATGCTTCGGCTTGGGTCTTGACGTGTGTCACCGTAAAGCCGGATGACGACAACGCTGTTTCAATCTTTCCGGTGACTTCGGCATTGGCTACCGAAGCGAGATAGCAGGAATTTTCGCCTGTCGTATTCGCGAGCCAGATATCAAGCCGTGCAACAAAATCTTCTGCCGCATTGGCAATCGCAAATACCGGCGACAGCGTTCCGTCCGCCAACAAGCGAGCGAACTTGCAACGGGTGTTTCCGCAATCAATCAATAAACTCATTTTGACTCACAAAAGTCGTGCGCTGATTTCACCGGAATGATAATGCCGCTCATTACCGCCCTGCTGCAAGCGCAATGCGCCTTGTTCGGTAATACCCAGCACCCTGCCGGTCTGCGTTTGTTGTCCGTCGATCAGTTTGACTTCGCGATTGAGCAGTGTGTCGTAATCCGGCCAATGCGCTAAAAAATCGGCCGGACCTTTTTCCTCGAAATACTGAAGCCCCGTCAATAGATCGTTGAGTAGTTCAATCAATATTTCGTTGCGAGACAGGTCTTTTGCACCGGCCTCTCGCTGCAAATCCGTCCATGGCTGATCAATGTTGGCGGCCGAATGCATCGGCATTCTGATATTCAGTCCGATACCGATCACTGCACTGATTTCGGCATTGGCCTCGCCAGAAACTTCAATCAGGATACCGCCACATTTTTTATTTCCGCTGGCAACAATATCGTTAGGCCACTTTAATCCGATCCCGGAAAACCCCTGACCCCGCAAACTTTTGGCAACGATAACGCCGACGACCAGACTCAAACCCGACAAGGCCGGCAACCCTTTGTTGAATCGACGACGCAAACTCAAGTAAATATTGGCAGCCTTCGGAGAAGCCCATTTTCGCCCCATTCGCCCGCGACCGGCCGTCTGCTGCTCCGCGAGAAAAATATCGGTACCTGGTTTTTGCTTCTCCGATGATTTTGCCGAGGAATTGGTGGAATCCATTTTTTCCGCAATCTGGAAATCACCCAGCAGTTTGTTTGCTTCGACATTGAGATGACTGCAAATAAAATTACGGTCCAGCCATTCAACGGGAGACTTCAGGAAGTAGCCCTTCCCGAGACTGGTTTCGATTTCGAAGCCATCGTCACGCAAGTGCTGAATGCGTTTCCATATTGCACTACGGCTGACCCCCATCTGCTCCGCCAACGCCACGCCACTGATGGAGTTTTTCGACAGCAGCTCCAGAATTTCACGATCCATCACGGCGAATTCCCGTGCAGCGCCTGCCAGGCGCGTCGCCAAATCATGGCCTTATCAAATCGATATTCGTTCTTTTGCCATAGCCGCTGCATGTTGGCGCGATGGGTAAACAGCATCAGGAATGCGATGAGCGCGGCAAACACCTGCACTTCCATCGGTGCCGAATCTAGCAGAGCAAAGGCCAGCAGACTGAAACCGGCGACAACTGTGGACAAGCCCACATAGCCAGTTAGAGTCAGACAGATCAACCACACGACAAGCATTACCAGCACTGCCATGGGCCACAACAACAAAACACCGCCCACCAGCGTGGCAGCGCCCTTGCCGCCACGGAAGCCATGAAAAACAGGCCATACATGGCCGATAACGGCAGCCGTTACCGCGACGTAAGGCAACACATCCAAAAATGTTGATGAAGAAAAACGCAAAGCCAAATATGCCGCCAGCGCACCCTTGCCTACATCAATCAATACAACACCGAGCGCGAATTTGAATCCCTGCGTGCGAAATGCATTGGTACCGCCGGCATTGCCACTGCCTTGTTTGCGAATATCGATGCCGCGAAAACGGCCCAGCAGCAAACTGCCGGAAATCGAACCGAGCAAATAACAGGCGAATAAAATCAGAAGGTCGGACATCAGTGCAGATTAGGGCAGCACAGGTTGCAATGAAATAACCAAAGCTCCGGGGCCTGCGTGCGCACCGACTGCCGGGCCGGTTTCAACGCACCAGGCATGCTCATGCGGAATCAACTTTTTCAGCTCGGCAAGCAGTTCTTCGCCTTCTTTCACGGCATCGCAATGGCCGACAATAACTCGATATTTTTTGTCGCGATCGATCGATTTCGCGACATAGGCGGCGAAGCGTCTCGGGATTTTTTTTTTGCCGAAAAATGCGCTGTGCGGTTTCAATTTTCCTTCCGGCGTGACTTTCACCATTGGTGTCAAACCGAGCCACTCGGCAATGTGCTTGGCCCAACGAGGTACACGCCCACCGCGAACGGCATGGCTTATCTCGCGGGCAATGGCCCAGGTTTCGGTTTGCGGTTTCAATGTGGCAAGCAGGCTCATGATCATCTCGGCACTGTCGCCGCGCATGGCGGCTTCCGCTGCGGCTATCGCCAACAACCCTTCTCCACCGGCGGCATTGGCAGTGTCGAAAATATGGCTTCGATCAGCGTGGCCACGCTGAGCTGCGGTTTCCGCCGATTGAATCGTTCCCGATACCGCACGCGACAACCCGACATAAACGAACGAGGGATGATGCGACAGCAGAAATTCGAACTGCCGGCGGAAATCACCCGGCGAAGGCTGGCTGGTTTTCGGGAGCACGATTTCGTTACGCAGCTTGCGATAAAACTCGGCCGTCGTCAGTCCGATTTTGTCGAGATAATCGTCATCGCCGAAATTCAGGCGCATAGGCACGACATGGATATTGAGCTGTTCGGCAATGCCCGCAGGTAAATCCGCAGCACTGTCGGTAATCACGACCACACCGCCGCTGCCCTGGCTGCTGCGCTTTTGCGCATGCATATCATCGGCTTTGGTGGATTCCACGCGGCCAAAACGCGCCGCCACTTCAAACAAGGCTTTGGGATTCGCAACGTGTGCATGCAATCGCAGACGCGAATGCGAACCGGCAACGACAACACAAGACGCGCCAAGATCGGTGACGGCCGCACGCAAGCTTGCGCGATCCAAACCTTCCCCAACCAACAGGCATTCGCTGCAAAAACGATGTTCGGGATCTTCGTCACTCAAGTCTCCGTGGACTTGGGCGGCCTCCATATCGGCGCGGTTATCCAGCGCACTATCCACCAAATCCCATTGCCCGGATTTCAGGTACTCATCAATGCCTTCGAGCAAGTCGACAAAACCTTGACCGCCCGCATCCACCACACCGGCCTTCAACAAAACTGGCAATTGCTGTGGAGTATAGGCCAGCGCCTTGCGGGCATTTTGCAGGGCTTTATCAAACCAGGTTTTAGCATCGGTGATATCGGTACGTGCTTCCAGTGCTTCTGCAAAGGCAGTGATCACGCTGAGGATGGTTCCCTCTTTCGGGTCAGCCAAGGCTCCTCGGGCCGAACTCGCGCCTGCCTGAACTGCCTTGGACATCGAAGCTAAGTCAATTCCGCGATCCAGGCCTACGGCTTCTGCCACCCCGGTAAAAAATTGCGCCAAAATGGCTCCGGAATTTCCGCGTGCGCCATCTATCGCATCATCACCGACTCGTCTTAAGAGGTCACCGGCACCGGGTGTTCGGCGGCTTAGTGCACCCGTCAGGATATTGCCGAGTGTAAACGCCAGATTGCTGCCGGTATCGCCATCAGGAACGGGGAATACATTGATTTTATTGAGGGCTTCACGCTGCGAGATAACGCGTCTAGCGCCCGCAATCAGGGCTCGCCGTAGTGCCGGACCGCGAATATAGATGGGGGATAGAGAATTCAGGACGGCACTCATGCAGGGCTAAGTCTGCCGGAACTCGAGCCACATGGCCATGCTGCGCTGCAAAATAACATCTAACTCACATTTGCAAAAAAAATCGGGCTAAAATGCAGCGGCTGTGCAACCTTTTGCAGGGCGCGTGCATCTTAATGGCACCAAGGCTTTTGGGAATTCAGATGAAATCATCCAATTATTTGTTTGTACTGCTGCTGATGGCCGGTCCGGCATTCTCGGCCGCCAGTACCAACGGTGATGAACCCAGCGTCTGCCCCAAGACTCGCGTGGCGGCTCAGGCCAAAATAGAACAGGAAAGCGAACCGGTAAGCAGTGTTTCTGCTGCTGCAAGGCCAACACCGGCGCGTACCACTCGCAGTGCCGCTCCGCGCACGGTGTCGCCACGTTGGCACACGATGCTGCCAGGCATGTTCCGCTAAATTAAAATTTCGGTTTGTGCCACATCAGAACTGAACAAGCTAGAAAACCTGCGGAATCCTGATCGATATCTCGGCGCCTTCGAGTTCTTTCGATTTTCCAATACTTAATTGACCTTGATACGAATGTACGATGTCTTGCACGATGGCAAGACCGATACCATGCCCTTGCACGCGTTCATCGCCGCGCACGCCACGCTGCAGCATCAGCTCGACATTGGCCGGTGCAATACCCGGCCCGTCATCGGCAACACTCATAGTGACGCCGGGTCGACGATTGGTCGGCGATGACTCTGCTTTTACTGTAAACAGCACTTTGCTTTTTGCCCATTTAAACGCGTTTTCAAGCAAGTTGCCGAGTAGCTCCTGTAAATCACCTAGCTCGCCATAAAAGCGTGCGTCTTCATCGATATCAAATTCGCAGATGACGCCCTTGTTCTTGTAGACCTTTTCAAGACTCTGCACGATTTCCAGTGCCCGCGGTTCGATGTCGATCGGCGCGGAAAAAAGTGCATGGCCACTTCGTGCCGCGCGGGACAATTGATAAGAAACGATTTCATCCATGCGTTGCGTTTGCGCACTTACTTCATCGCGCAAACTGTCGTGACTGGCATCCGCATCAAGACGCGCGCGCAAAACCGCCAGCGGCGTTTTCAAACTATGCGCCAGATCAGACAGGGTATTGCGGCTTTGATCCAGACCACTGCGTTCGCTTTCGATAAAGGCATTCAAGCTGTCGGCGATCGGTTCCAGCTCGCGTGGATGCTGCCCGGTAAGACGCTGGCTCAAACCCCGCTGAACCAGCTTCAATTCATTTTCCAGATGCCGTAGCGGCATCAGACTCCAGCGAAGTACCAGTGTTTGCAATAGCAACAGCAGTACTGCCGCAAGTCCGAGATAATTCCATAATGCGCGCCGAAACACGGCGATTTGCTGATCCAGAGTCGAAGTATCTTCATAAATCGCGTAGGTCAGCTGTATTTCACCCGAGGTGGTTTCCCAGATCGTGGTTTGACTTAATCGAAATAATTTCAGCACATCACCATCTGCCTGCTTATATTCTTTCGGTCCTTCCACCATGGCTTCGCCGGGAGTGATCGCCACCGGAGCCGGAATCAGGCGGCCAAGCGTAGATGCCGATTCCCAGCGAAAGCCACTGCCCACGGCAATGGCATACAAGCCACTACCCGGCCGGTCAAAACGCGGATCCGGAGGTGATGCGTCGGGAGATTTAAAACTGCCATCTGCATCGAAATCACTGTTACGCAAATAGGCGCGGGCGTAGTTGTCGAGCCGTTGCTGCAAATTGCTTAGCGCCGTTTCTTGGAATGCGCGATCCAGTGCGTAACCAGTCAAACCTAAAAAGGCGACCAGTCCGAGACTGGCCGCCAATAATTGCCGCGAATTGAGTGAGAGCGTGCGCCACGCCATGCGTGTTTATTCGCTGCGTGGAATGGCAAAGCGATAGCCGCGTCCGCGCACGGTTTCGATCGGTTTCAATTCGCCCTCTGGATCAAGTTTCTTGCGCAAGCGGCCAATGAAAACTTCCAGCACATTGGAGTCGCGATCAAAGTCCTGCTGGTAGATGTGTTCAGTCAGATCCGCTTTGGAAACCAGTTCACCGGCATGCAGCATCAAATATTCCAGTACTTTGTATTCGTAACTGGTTAGATCGACGGCAAGGCCGTTGACGGTGATCGTCTGCGATGACAAATCCAGACGGACAGGACCGCAATCGAGTGTTGGTTTGCTCCAGCCGGCAGCACGGCGCAATAAGGCATTAATGCGCGCAAGCAATTCCTCAACATGAAACGGCTTGACCAGATAGTCATCGGCACCGGATTTCAGGCCTTCGACTTTATCCTGCCAACTTGAACGCGCGGTCAGGATGAGGATCGGAAATTTCTGCCCGACTTCGCGTAGCTTCTTGACGAGATCCATGCCAGACATTTTTGGCAGACCCAGATCAATAACGGCGATGTCGAACGGTACTTCTTTACCGTGGTAAAAACCCTCTTCACCATCGGCGGCTGTGTCCACGGCAAATCCATCCCGTTTCAAACGGGCGGCAAGGGTTTCACGAAGGGGGGCTTCATCTTCGACCAGCAATATGCGCATATGCGTCTCCTGTGACGGGATCCGGCCGTCTCAGGGCCGGATTAGAACTGAATAGGATCACCGCCATCCTTAGTCTCCGCATTGTTTTGGTTGCGGTTAGCAGGAGGGGCTTTTTTGTCACTTTTTCGGTGTGTGTCGACCTGCATAACGCGAACCCGACCGTCATTGGTCAATACCTTGACCCGATTGACCTGTCGACCATCACGCTGAATGGGCTCGGCACTCAACACTTCACCACCCGTCTGGCGCTCAACCCGGCGGACCGAATCGGTCAAACTGGTTTTCGTTTCAGCTCGAGGCGCATCGCTATCATCGCCTTTGCGCTGATCAGCCGTTGCCGACGCCGCCACAAGGGCGGCGGTCAGAAAAACGACATTGGCGATAAAACGTGTCATGGCGATAGTTTAATCTCTCGGGCCGACTGGACAAAACGGGATGGTATGCAGTTTGGTGCTTTAGGGGTGAATCCTATCTGAATTTGGTTCAGCATTGGTCGTCAGGCATGCAACGCGTATCAAAAAATCTCGCCAACACAACACCTTAGCGAACCCCCGGCCTTTTCAATCTCGGACAAATCTACAGCAGCCACACTGAACCCAGCATGTTCGAGAATCAGCTGATTTGTCGTACTGAGGCTATCGACTGCCCGTTGGCTCATCCACACCATGTCTTCATTCAAGGTAATGGCATTGCCGGCAAAGGCATTTTTTTCCATCGCCGATAACACAACGGCGTGGGGTGCATAGAACTTCGCGATGGCATCGCTGACGTGAATGTCCGCAAAACCCTCCGGTGCAATGATCACGCCCCGGCTCGCCAGAATCGTCAGCACGACATTCGTGTGGTACTCGCCCTGTGCAAGATCGAACATGAGGCAGGCTTTCAAACCAAAAGCCCCCATCATTGCCTGAGCACCCATCTCGTCGCAGCGCTCGCTCAATCCACAGAACCCGATATTTCTTGCCCGATCAATTATCAGGGACCCGGTCAATTCGCAAATTCCGGGCTGTAGTCGCAAATCAATAAGCCGGTAATTCAGGACATTCCGGAAAAAACCGGCGATGTCGCTTCGGTCAGCCTCTGCCTGACGCACCGGATGCCGCATATGGCCCAGGATGATGGTATTTTTTGCCGTCCCAAAGACGTTGTTCGGAAATATCGCATCAGGAGTTTCCGGGCGCCCAGGAAATGCGACTGTAGGAAGAATGCCCGACAGCGACTGCACCAGTTTCATGTGTTGTGCCAACGCGATATCGCTGGACACCGATTGCTGCATATCCATGTAGACATTGTCTTGCGCCGACTCTGCGGCCAATGAAAATGCTTCCGGGGTGACCAGATAAACGCCTTTCGCGCAACTCGGGAATTCGGGCTCGCATGTTTGTGCGAAAGCGAAGAAGGCAGCAATATCTCGAGTAAGCATGGTTCTACCTGATCTGCGAAAAATTCGATTCTATCAAATCGACCTGATCGCAAATCGATTCATTCCACCCGCTGGCTTGCCATTGCTTTCACCGAAGCGTCGATCAGTTGCTTCAGCATTTTCTGGTCGACATCGGCAAGTTGTTTCAGGTACAGGCAGGACTTGCCGGTTTTGTATTTCCCAAGGTTTTCCATCAGCTCGGGGGAGTTGTCAAAGCCGGAAATGATGTAGAGCGTCAGGTCATTCTTTCTCGGAGAGAACCCCGTCACCATCCAGTCACCTTCTCGCCCACTTGCATATCGATAGCGGTATTTGCCGAAGCCCACCATACTCGCGCCCCACATAACGGGTTTGCATCCCGTCGCTTTCTGCATCAACTCGATCAATGCAAAGCAGTCTGCCCGACGTTGATCATCCGCAACCGTCGCCAACAAAAATTCGGATGCCGTTTGCATTGTCGGCTTGGTTTTCAACTCTGCCATGGTCGCGTCTCATGCTTGTGTTGAATAAGCGAGAACTATGCCGCGCGGGATGCCTCACTGTCTACGGGCCTGAAGCGATATCGTAATGCCCTTCCGGCAAGCGCTGAAACGGCAACCAGCATGGCAGAAGCGAGCAGTTCACCGAACAGTGAAAAGGACTCTGCTTTCGTCGGTGAAATACTATTTGCAAGCAGGACGCCTAGCGCCCCGGCAGCAGCACCCACCAGCAGAGGATGACGGCGGACAAACCATCCGGAAAACAATCCCGGTGCCAGCAAGGCAAACATAACTACCGATGGAGAAAGAGTGCGCAGCGCAGCTTCTGAATCGGGAAACAGCTCAGACAGAATAATTACCATCGGAGATGCCAATATTTTCGTCACGGCAATCAAGATGCCGGCAAGAAAAATAGTCACGATGGAATGTACCCAGATATTTTTCATTAGGCTGCCAGGAAAACACGATGATTAAATATTAGCGCAGTTTTTTTGTAAAACACTGCAGCAGTTCCCCACTGTCATCGAGGCTTAGATTGCGTTCGTACTGCATTCCCAGCGAATCGAGCAATTTGATCGAGCTTCTATTGGTCGGCAAGGTGATCGCCACAATCCGTTCGAGCCCGATGTGATCGCGAGCGTAATCCAGACAAGCTTTTGCTGCTTCCCTCGCGTAACCCCGACCCCAGTAACGTGGATGGAAGGCAAAACCCATATCGACATCCTCCAGCGTTTCGCGTTTGAGCAAGCCGCATAAACCAATGGCATGCTTGCTTGATTTAATCTCGACAAGATACAGGCCAAAGCCATGCTGCTCGATCATGGCCAACGGACCGCTATGGATATAAGCGCGGGCATCATCAAGATTTCCAACACCTCGATCGCCGATAAATTCAAGCCTTGAGGGTTGGTTGAGCAAATCGAGAATAAATTCGGCGTCGTTGTCGGTCAGAAGCCGCAAATTCAAGCGATCTGTTTCAATGATAACCATTCGGCAAAATTATTCCGGAACAGATCAGAGATGAAAATTCGCTTTCATTGTTTCCGGAAATAAACGTGTTGCAATATCCCCGAAGATAAGCAGGAACCCGAAAGTACCGGCGATCAAGAATGCGCCCGGCAATTGCCAGAACGGCATGCCTACACGTCGATGGCTAAACAAAATATTACGGCATGCCTTGTAATGCCAGCGCCAAATTCTCGAAATTGAGTGGAAAATGGTGGCCTTGCCTGCACGCTCGGTTGTCCGGTTCATCAGCAGCTCGTCCCGGCCTTGTGCGACACCGCGCAACAGAAAGACCTTCAAACCATTCGGTGGTGGATGACCAGCTTGTGCGGCCGTATTAAGCACCATTTTGACCCCGGCACGATCGAGGCGTTTGGCCAGGAGGCGACATGCACCCCGCGAAGTCCCCGGTATTGGTTCGAAGGGATACTGCAAAAATGTGGATCGACGAAATGCCACGCCATTCGCAAAAAAACCTTTGGTCGGAGCCAGTTTTATTTCTTCCGCGCGCAATGGAAAAAACCAGACTAATGCAAATACCCGGCTCAGGAAATCATCAGGTGTTACGTATGCATGACCTGCCACGACCTGAACCTCGGGGTCAGTCAACGGTGTCAGCATTGCCTCTAGCCAGCCGGCTTCCGGAATCAGATCGCTGTCGATGAACAATACCGTCTCGCCTTTTGCCTGAAACGCACCCATGTTTTTAACGCCAAAATATCCCTCACCGCCGGCAGGGCTGATCCGCCATTCACAATGACGGGTGGTTCGGGGCAATTCGGTTGAAACGATATCCTCGATATAGCTGCCGTCGAACGCACCGGCATCATAGAGAATCAGAATCTCCGCAGCCGGCACGGACTCATCCGATACTGCAACGGGAAACTTGTCGAAATATTCCGGAATTTGTTTCGCCATGACGCGCAACATTTCTCGGCAACGATCCATTTCCGAGAGTTTTACATTTTCCCATTCGACGATGATTGAAAGCTGTGGGTTAGTTGCTTGCATGATTAGTCCCCTGCTGAACCTAGGACTTTATCAAAATCGCGGGCTTCAACCACGACTTGGGCTCACAAGTTGACAACTCTCCACATATTTTCTGTTAGCAGGACGAATGATGCAGACCCGACTTTCGCCATGTCGCAATGCCCGTCAACCATCAAATCAACTCAAGGGCCGTTTTAGGATAGCGGTAGGCTTTGAGCTCGATGATATTTCCGCTCGGGTCACACAGCGCCATCTTGGCTTGCTCGTCCTGCTGGGCAATTCGCGAGATGACGGGCGGCAATTCAAACTCGACATTCTTTTCGGCCAGTTTCTGCGACAGAATTTCCCATTGTTGCCAGGTCAGCACAGCACCGAAATGGCGAACCCCTTGATTCTCTTTCGGAATTACCTGTGTAGGCTGTTCATGCAAGGTGATCTGGCAACCGAACATATAGATGTCACACCACTGTTCGCGTTCACGTCCCAGCGTGGCGCCGAAAACATCCTGATAGAAATTCTTGGCGGCCCCCAATTCGTTGACCGGAAA
>JAYUWO010000205.1:0-9586 GCA_043753545.1 Arenimonas sp. | reverse complement strand
ACATAGGGTCATCAAAGCCAAAAGAATCATCAACCGGCGCACGTTCTTCCGGTTCCATATTCGTCGTGGTCACCGGCCCTGCCACCGGCATGCGTTTGTATTTTGGTTGCGGCAATAAGGCGACTTCGACACCGGCGGCGGCAATCAACTCGCTACGGCGCTCGGCCGGAATATCCTGCCAATGGCAACCGAGAATCGCGCCTTCCATCGCATACAACATATTCAAACTGGGTTTGAAACCGGCACGCTTGATTCGCACATAGGCCGCGAGCGATCCGGCAGCTTCAAGATCGGCCTGGGTGCGAATGCCGGTCTGGCGTAACCACGCCATGCTTTTCGGGCCGATGTTTTTAATTTTTTCGCCGCTCATACGATGGCATCCAGAAAAATTTTCGCCAATGCTTCCAAACTATGCTGATCGGCTGCATTGAATCGATCCAGCTTGGGACTATCCAGATCAAAAACGCCAATCAATTTTTCGCCTTTGTACAAAGGCAGCACCAATTCGGAACGCGAGGCAGAATCGCAGGGGATGTGTCCGGGAAAGGCATCGACATCGGCAATGCGTTGCGCTTGTCTTGTCACGGCGGCGGTACCGCAGACTCCCCGACCCAATGCAATGCGAACACAGGCGGGCAAGCCCTGAAACGGTCCCACGACCAATTCCTTGCCGTCGTAAAAATAGAAACCGACCCAGTTCAAATCCGGCAATGAGTGATACACCAGCGCGGACAGATTGGCGGCATTGGCAATCTTGTCGTATTCACCGTGCACCAGCGCCGCAGCTTGTTGCAGCAGTTGCTCGTACTGTTCGTCCTGAGTTCCGGTAAGCTGTTGGCTTTCAAACATTGGGGGCTCCTTGGAGTCCGCCAAGTGTAGCAGCGTCACGCATTGAGGTCAGTACAGCATGAACACCATACGAGCCGCGACCGGATTGGAGCGTGGCGATAAAGTCACCCGTCTTGAAGCCTTTGTAGATGCATCATTTGCCTTTGCGGTCACTTTGCTGGTGATTTCCGGCGATCAGATACCCACCAGTATTTCGATGCTTACCGATGCCTTGAAACAGGTGCCTTCCTACGCCGCCAGCTTCGCCGTGATCATGCAGTTTTGGATGAATCATGCCGATTGGAGTCGACGCTTTGGTTTGGAAGATATTTATAGTGATCGACTGAGTCTGAGTTTGGTATTTGTGTTGCTGATTTTTGTCTATCCATTAAAAATGGTATTTGCGTCCTTATTTTCACTACTCTCGGGCAATTATTTGCCGACCCGATTCGTGATTGACAGCTGGTTGCAGGTACCGGTGTTATTCCAGACCTTTGCCATCGGCTTTGGTGCGATGGCGTTGATCTTGTCCCTGTTGTTTGCGCGTGCCGTAAAACTTGGTCCGGGCCTGGGTTTTTCCGACGCCGAAATCGCCTATGCAAAATTCAAACGAATGATGTGGGGCACCGTTGTATTGTTCTCGGTACTTTCCCTGATTCTGGCCGCCCTGATTCCCGCAAAGCCCGAAAGTGGTTTATGGATTGGCATGCCCGGATTTATTTTCTTCGGATTGAACATTATCCAGTTCATCATGCGTCGGAATTATCAAAAGAGAAATATTGCATGACGACACGGACAATCTACATCACCGGCACCGACACCGATGCCGGCAAAACCTGGGTAACGGCCGAGTGCCTGAAAGCACTGTCGACAGCAGGCATCAGGGCCGTCGGTATGAAGCCGGTTGCCAGCGGCTGCGAGATGACGAGCGATGGCTTGCGTAATGACGACGCCTTGAAGTTGATGGCCGCCAGTTCGATAAAGCTGCCGTATGAATTAATTAATCCGGTTGCACTCAATGAACCGACCGCGCCCGAGATTGCCGCCCAACATGATGGTGTCGAAATTTCGCTCACACCCCTCTTGAGTGCGGTAACGCAAGTTCAATCACGCGCCGATATTGTCTTGGTTGAAGGCGTGGGCGGCTGGCTCGCGCCCTTGAGTGACTCACTCGACCAGATCGATTTGGTACGAGCACTTCATTGTCCGGTGATTCTAGTGGTCGGCTTGAAACTCGGCTGCATCAATCATGCGCGACTGAGCGAGCGCGCATTGAGAAATGATGGCATCGAATGTCTTGGCTGGATCGCGGCGGAGACGGATACGAATTTATTATTCGCTGAAGAATATTTCGAGGCGTTGCAACGGCATTTGCAGATCCCATTTTTGGGGCGGGTGTTTTCGGAAAAATCGGCGCAGCTCGATGGGTTTGTGACATTACTTACATCGGATTTTTCGTAGGAGCGTCCTTTAGGCGCGATGGATCTGGCGAGATTTATCGCGCCTAACGGACGCTATTGCATGGTTATTTGCCGTTGTAACGCGAGCCCGCAGTGCAGGTTTCATGTACGACCACTTCCGACAATAATGGCAGCAAGGGCTTGGTTTGATTCCAGATCCAGATCGCGAGATTTTCGCTGGTCGGATTTTCCAGACCTTCGATGTCATTCAGATAATGATGATCGAGCTGTTCGTAAAGCGGCTTGAAGATGGACTTAACTTCGGAAAAATCCATCACCCACCCAGTATGCGGATCCACCGGGCCATCGAGATGCAATTCGACCCGAAACGAGTGGCCGTGCAGGCGTGCGCATTTATGGCCTTCCGGCACATTCGGCAGGCGATGGGCGGCTTCGAGGGTAAAAATCTTGAAAATATTCATGTCGCTAGTTTACACCTTTGCCCGATGCGGGCGGCCAGACAGCTTGACAAGCCCCCTGCCGATGCGGTCTAGTCGGATCATGAGCACGGCAAATCACCACCAGACAGGCACCCTCGCGAACCTTCCCGGTTCTGTGGCGGCTTGCTTGGTGTCCACTCTCATTACCACCACTACAACTACCGGTTGCCGGTACGCGTGGTGTGTGGAATGAACGCCTAGTTCAAACCCTCACCCCGCGAGCAGCGCGGGGATTGTCTCCGCGGTGTTCTAACCCGCAGGAGATTCACCATGTCGGCACCCGTTTCTACCATCCTCGCGCACAAGTTCGGCGGCACCAGCATGGCCGACGCAGCGCGTATTGCGCACGCCGCCCGCTTATTGCTGGCCGAAACCGGTTTCACTACCCAGATCACCGTGGTCTCTGCTATGAAAGGCACGACCGATGCATTGATTCGGTGCGCGCAACTGGCGGCTGCACAGGATTCCGGCTGGCAGTCGCTACTTGATGATTTATTGAAGCGCCATCGCGATACCGCCGATACGCTGCTTTCAGTCAATCGATCCGAAGCCAATAACTTTTTCGATGCCGAAGGCGAACGCTTGCGTGAGGTGCTGCATGCGCTTTCCCTGCTGAAATCATTACCCGACACCGCGTTTGAATGGGTGCAGGGATTGGGCGAAGTCTGGTCGGCGTATTTGCTGCACGCCCATCTGATGTCACTCGGCGAACAAACCGATTATCTGGATGCCCGCAAGGTGCTGGTAATTCAGGATGATAATAATCTCGGCATCGATATCGATTGGGCTGCCAGTTCCGCAAATCTGAAAGCATGGCGCACGCAGCACCATGCCAAGCGCATTATCATCACCGGCTTTATCGCCAGTGATGCGGACGGCAAGGCACGCGTGCTCGGTCGCAATGGCAGCGATTGGTCGGGCGCGATTTTCGCGAAATTATTTTCAGCAGACGAACTCACGATCTGGACCGATGTCGACGGCGTGCTGTCGGCCGACCCTCGTCTGGTGCCGGAAGCCGAATGGGTGCCGAGCCTGTCGTTCGAAGAAGCCTGCGAGCTGGCTTACTTCGGTGCACAGGTATTGCATCCACGCAGCCTGCAGCCGGTGATGGCGGCGAATATTCCGTTGCGAATTCGCAATAGTTTTAAGCCTGAGCATCCCGGCAGCGTCATTTCGAAAACGCCGAGCACACAACCACCGGTAAAAGGCGTGAGTGCGATTACCGATCTTGCCCTGGTCACGATTGAAGGCACCGGCTTGATGGGCGTTCCCGGTACCGCCGAACGCGTATTCGCGGCATTGCATAAAGCCGATGTGTCGGTCGTGATGATTTCACAGGCGTCGAGTGAGCATTCAATTTGTTGCACGGTGCGTTTGAATGATCGCGCTGCTGCCATCAAAACTTTGCGTGAGACGTTTGCTCGCGAATTACAGCTGGGGCAAATCGCCGATATTGATGCTAAAGAAGAAGTTGCGGTACTCGCAATAGTCGGTGACGGCATGGTGGGCACCCATGGTATCGCCAGCCGCTTGTTCGACAGCCTTGCGCGCGCCAGCGTCAATGTACGCGCGATTGCGCAGGGCTCATCGGAACGCAATATTTCGGTTGCCGTTGCCGCTAACGATATTGCCCGCGCACTTCGTGCCGTGCACGCCGGATTTTATTTATCGGCGCTCACTATTTCGGTGGGCTTGATAGGCCCGGGCAATGTCGGTCGCGTGTTATTGCAGCAATTTGAAGCCACGCGAAAACGTTTGTTGAAGCAATCCAATATCGAACTGAAACTTTGTGCCGTTGCCAACTCCAGCTCAATGTTATTGAGCGAGGCAGGTCTGGATTTAAATAAAGTCGCGGAACAATTGGCCGTGGCCGAGCCAGTCAATCTGGATGCCATAGGCGAGCATCTGCGCAGCCTGCATGGCCCGCATTGCATGATGATTGATTGCAGTTCGAATACCGAAGTCGCGTCGCGTTATGCCTCGTGGTTGCAACAAGGCATCCACGTGATTACCCCGAACAAACAGGCCGGCAGCGGCGATTTCGCACGTTACCAGGCCATTCGCGAAGCTTGCCAACACAGCGGCGCACGCTTCCGTTATGAGGCCACTGTGGGCGCAGGTTTGCCGATCATCCAGACAGTCCGCGATTTGTTGGACACTGGCGATGAGATTCAGGCGATTGATGGTGTATTTTCCGGCACCTTGTCCTGGCTATTCGGCAGCTATGATGGTTCGCTGGCGTTTTCGCAACTCGTTATGCAGGCACGTGAGCTGGGCTATACCGAGCCGGACCCGCGCGATGATTTAAGCGGCGTCGATGTTGCGCGTAAACTGGTGATTCTGGCGCGCGAAATGGGGCATGCCCTGAGTCTTGAGCAAGTCGAGATTGAAAGCTTGGTGCCGGAATTTTTGCAGGGATTATCACGCGAAGAATTTTTCACGCGAATTAACGAAATGGACGAAAGCATGTTGCAACGATTTAAAGCGGCAGAAAAAGAAAACAAAGTATTGCGTCATGTTGCCAGTTTAAATTCCAACGGCGTCGCAAAAGTGTCGGTGATGGCCCTCGATAAATCGCATGCCATTGCCAGCCTGAAACCGACCGATAACATCGTGCAATTCACTACGCGTCGTTATCAAAATAATCCGCTGGTCGTACAAGGTCCGGGCGCAGGGCCGGAAGTCACTGCTGCGGGTGTTTACGCCGATGTGTTGCGGGTAGCCGCACATCTGGGAGCCAAGTTATGAGTGCTGTTGTTGCAACCGCGTTTGCACCGGCTTCGGTCGGCAATGTCGGCGTCGGTTTCGATATTCTCGGACATAGCCTTGAAGGTGCCGGCGATACTGTCACCGTGCGAAAAATAGGCACAAATGACATTCGCGTCACAAGCATCAGCGGCACGATGACCTCCCTGCCGTTGGAAACAGAGAACAATACCGCCGCGCGTGCCTTGCGCTTAATGCGGGAAGATTTGAAGCTTGATTATGGTTATGAAATCGAAATAGAAAAAGGCATCGCACTCGGTTCCGGCATGGGCGGCTCGGCGGCGAGTGCCACAGCGGCTGTCGTCGCGGCAAATGCCTTGCTGGAAACACCCTTGCCGCGCGAAGCTTTGTATCGCTACGCACTCGAAGGCGAGGCCGCAGCCTCCGGCAGTTATCACGGTGATAATGTCGGCCCGCAATTACTGGGCGGCCTAGTTTTGGCAACTCAAGATTCGATCATCGCCATTCCGGTGCCCGAGAATTTGTATTGCGCGCTGGTACATCCACATTTCGTACTGGAAACCCGCAAGGCGCGCGAAGCACTTGCCGGTCATTACGCACTGAAAGAATTTATCGGGCAGAGCGAAGGCCTGGCATTATTGTTGACCGGTTGTTTCAAGTCCGATTTCACGATGATTCAAAAATCACTGAATGATGTGTTGATCGAACCGCGACGTTCGCCCTTGATTCCCGGCTTTGACAGAGTAAAACAGGCGGCACTGGGTCACGGTGCACTTGGCGCCAGTATTTCCGGCGCCGGTCCGAGTGTATTTGCCTGGTGTGTCGGAAAAGCAATTGCCGAGACTACTGCGGCACATATGCAACAAGCGTTTCTCGAAGTTGGTTTGGAAAGCGATATTTTTATTTCTAAAGTAGCTGGCCCGCGTGCGGAGGTATTGTCATGCTCTGCCTGAGTACACGCGGAAAATCTCCGGCGACACCTCTGCATCGGGCCATCATCGACGGCATTGCACCCGATGGCGGACTTTATTTGCCGGAACATATCCCGCAAATCGATGTATCGGAATTGCTCGAATCCGAAACTTATCAGGAAGCTGCCTTGCAGGTGATAGCGCCTTTCTTTGCGGGCGATCTTTTGGCAGAAAAACTGCCCGGCATGATTGAGCGGGCGTTTAATTTTCCGGTGCCGCTGAAAAAATTATCATCGTCGAATGATTTTCTGCTCGAACTTTTCCACGGACCGACCTCCGCCTTCAAGGATGTGGGTGCACGTTTTCTGGCGCAATGTTTCGATGCCGTAGCTTCGCAAAACAAAATACGTACGATTTTGGTCGCCACTTCCGGCGATACCGGCGGCGCCGTCGCTGCAGCCTTTCATCGACAAGCGCATGTTCGCGTCATCGTGTTGTTCCCCGAAGGCAGAGTCTCGGCAAGACAGGCGCATCAACTGAGCTGCTTTGGCGACAACATCCACAGCTATCGCGTGCAGGGCAGTTTCGATGATTGCCAACGCTTGGTGAAATCGGCGTTTGCCGATAAAGAACTGTCAGAAAAACACGGACTCACTTCCGCCAACAGCATCAATCTCGGCCGCCTATTGCCGCAAATGAGTTATTACGCCTGGGCCGCGGTGCAATACGCGAATTCGGGCAAGGCAAACGATAAATTGAATTTCATTATACCGTCCGGCAATTTGGGCAATGCATTTGCCGCCGTTTTGGCGCGGGCGGCGGGAGCACCGATTGGCGATATCGTGTTGGCTACCAATGCCAATCACGTGCTGTCGGATTTTTTCGACAGCGGAGACTACACCCCGCGCGATAGTGTGAGCACACTCGCCAATGCGATGGATGTCGGCGCGCCGAGTAATCTCGAACGACTGCGTTATCTTTACCCCGAACAAAAAATCCATCAGGCAATATTGAAAGTGGAAAGCGTCGGCGATGACGAAATCCGACGCGCCATTCCAGTCACGCTGGATACGTACGACGAAATAATCTGCCCGCACACGGCCTGCGGCATGGTGGTGTTGGAGCGGCTTCGAGATGCCGGTGATCGGCGCGATTGGTGCGTCGTCGCCACCGCACATCCGGCGAAATTTGAAACGGTGGTCGAGCCAATGATTCAGCAAAGCATCGAAATTCCAGAGTCCTTGCAAAAACTGCTGGAGCGTCCGGCACAGGCCGAGTTATTGGTGCCAGAGTTGAATGCATTGAAAGCCGTGCTGGAAAAAATTGACGGGTAGTTGGCCGTGTATATTCCTCAACACTCGCTCTATTCGCACACTGACTTCAAATTTTATTGCAGGCGATTTTGTCCGGCGTGATATGCGCCATGCTCGACAGGCGTTTCATGTCGAGAATTTTTACTTGCCGACCGTGTACACCGATCAAACCGTCTTCCTGCATCTTGTTAAGCGTGCGGCTGACCGTTTCAATCACCAAACCAAGATAACTGCCGATGTCCTGACGACTCATCGGCAACACAATCAACTCGGCCGGACGCCCCAGCAAACGATACCGCTCGCTCAAGCCATATAAAAAAAGTGCCATGCGATCACTGGCGCTTTTTACACCCAGCATTTCCAGATGGCTATGATCCCGGTTGATGCTTTGGCCGATAATCCTGAGTAGCTGATGTTGCAAGCCCGGTACTTGAGCCGCTATGGATTCCAGTTGCGACAGCGGCACCTCGCAGACATTCGCCTGCGTCAGCGCCTGGGCAGCACAGGCATGCGCGCCCGAGCCCAAAGCATCCAGTCCAATCAATTCGCCCGGCAAATGAAAGCCGATGACCTGACTCTGGCCTTGTTCATCGGTAATCGTGGTTTTGAATGCACCTTCGCGAGCGACATAAAGTGCACTGAGGGGTTGGCCGGAGCGGTATAAATGGTCACCGACCGCCATCGGGCGACGATTTCGCACCACGCGGTCAAGCTGTTCCATGTCTTCCATGCCGATCGATGCAGGCAGGCACAGGGTTTGCAGCGAGCATTTCGCGCAACTCTGACGCAAACGAACAAGGTCGACTACCGAATCAGCCATAACGAATCAGAAACTCCACATTGCCTAGCGCTTGCAGACAAGCACGAATGGCTTACCTCGAGAGTATATCAACTATGCCCTATGCCGATTGTGCGCTGGCAAACAGACCGCTCGGCCATGTCATTTGATCATGGCAAAAACCAGCAAGTTTGCTACAGCGTGGCCGACTTGATCTAAATCAAATGGCCAGCGACCCATCCAACGGAAAATTGGCTCTGCTAGAACGGAGAACAGCATGAGTACAAGCCCGGAAACCTACAACGACAAGGTCGTTTTGCAATTTTCAGTGATGACCGTCATATGGGGTGTCATCGGCATGTTGGTGGGCGTTCTGATTGCCGCCCAGCTGATGTGGCCCGCACTCAATTTCGATTTGGCCTGGTTTAGCTATGGTCGCTTGCGGCCCCTACATACCAATGCCGTGATTTTTGCCTTTGGTGGCTGCGCACTTTTCGGTACCAGTCTTTATGTGGTGCAACGCACCTGCCATGTTCGTCTGATTTCAGATCGGCTGGCCAGCTTTGTATTCTGGGGCTATCAGGCGGTTATCGTGCTTGCGGTACTTACCTTGCCGCTGGGTTACACCCAGGGCAAGGAATACGCCGAACTGGCCTGGCCCATTGATATTTTGCTGGCCGTGGTCTGGGTCGCCTATGCGGTACTGTTTTTCGGCACGATCATGCAACGCAAAATTCGCCACATCTATGTGGCGAACTGGTTTTACGGTGCCTTCATCCTCACCGTTGCCGTATTGCACATCGTCAATTCGCTGGCGATACCCACCAGCCTGATGCACAGCTATCCGATTTATTCCGGCGCCGTCGATGCCATGGTGCAGTGGTGGTACGGCCATAACGCGGTCGGCTTTATTTTGACTGCGGGCTTTTTGGGGATGATGTATTACTTTGTTCCTAAGCAAGCCGGGCGGCCGATGTTTTCCTATCGGCTGTCGATCGTGCATTTTTGGGCGCTGATTTCAATTTACATGTGGGCCGGGCCGCACCATTTGCATTACACCGCACTGCCCGATTGGGTGCAGTCGGTCGGCATGGCATTTAGCCTGATCCTGTTGGCACCGTCTTGGGGC
>JAYUWO010000204.1:0-3163 GCA_043753545.1 Arenimonas sp. | reverse complement strand
CTTCACTCACCAACAATGGCGCCAAATTTGCTGGCACGGGAGTAGGCCCGGTGACTTGCATTAATAACGATAAGCCACCACGGCCATGTTGTGCAGCTGCCGTAGTTGAAACCCATGGTTCGACATGGCCCAGAGTATTGGCACCAGGGCCGCTGTTACCGGCCGAAGCCGCGACGTAGATACCTGCATCCACCGCACTCAGGAAGGCCAGAGAAACAGCATCGTTCCAAGGGAGCGTGCCGCCGCCGATGGAAAAGTTCAATGCATCGACAATACCATCAGCAATTGCCTGATTGACCGCAGCTGCAGACGAAACGTTCGGGCAGAGGCCTTGACCAGTTGACGTGTTGGTGTAGCAAACATCGTAGGCAATGACATTGGCACGCGGTGCCACGCCTGAAATGCGGCGCGGGCTGCCCCCGAAGACAACATCACGACGGTTACCTGCAACGGTGGAAGCAGTGTGACTACCGTGAGAACTTGTATCGCCGAAACCAGGTTCTTCGCGGATATTCACGACACCGCATTGATTGCCTGGGGGGCCACAAACGAAATCGTAGCCGCCAATTAGTTTGTCGTTACAACGGCCGGCATCGACCTGGCCAGTGACACAGGTGCCAAAATAATTTCCGGCACCCAATGGATTGACGTGGGCATAGGCATCCACCGGATCAGCCGCGGCAAAAGAAGGACTTCCGAAATTGATACCCGAATCGATAATGCCGACAACGATGCCCTCGCCTTGGTAAGCCCCGGTAGCATTGGTGTAGGAACCATCCCAGATGGCGGCTGCGCCGATATGCGCAGGGCCGGTATCGGTATCAAGCGGGTATTCGCGATAACCCTCAACCAGTTCCACTTCAGCCATTTTAGCGATCTTCGCAGCATCTGCTGCGCTCAAATCGACCACAATGCCGTTAAGTGCATGTTGCATGCGGGTGCGAACCTGCAAGCCCTTGCCACCGATGATGCCGGAGATCATGCTTTCCAGGCTGCGCTGTCTTTGCTGCAAATAGGAAACGTACTTCTGTGATTCGTAACTTTTGACATCCAGGCGCGTTTTACCATTCGCCAGTGTCAATTTCGTCGGCATTGCCAATCCTGATTTTTCACCCTTGTAAGACGCCAGAGGCGCTTCCTTGAAAATCACGATGTAGGTACCGCTGGCGGAACTGTCGTCAGAACCTGCAGATTTCGCCGGGGTATTGATACTCATGCCCAACTTTCCGGCAGCCGTTTTTTGGGGGAAAAACGAGCCGGTAGAGCTGTATCGATAAGCAGCAGCACTTGCGACTGCGACCAGTAAAAACAATAGCAGAATTCCGCTTAACCGTTTCAGATGCAACATAGATTACCCCCAAGAAAAACGAAAAACAAAGTCATGAAATGAATGGCACAACGATATCTACTGTCGCAACCAATGCGAATTAGAACGATTAAATGCTGCAGTCGCAAACTATTTCTTGCGGCTCTGGCCTTCAATCTGTCATCGCCGAAGTTTACGGTGTTTTGACCGTATAACAAGTGGGTCTCACAAGCTACTTGCTTCCGCGCAATATGTGGCGGATTTGAACAAAAATCTGGGCAATGCGGCCTAAGTTACTGTAATGCTTGAGTAGAATCGGCGAGATTGGCTGGCAATAATGATTTCAGGCGCAATGACGTTGCATTGCAGCAATACGATGACACCAATCCCACACTCCGTGCAAAGACCATCAAACGAAGTTGAGGCTAGCCTTACGTTTAAGCTGGATGACGACTTTGACGGTTTTCAAGCAGCGCAAGAAGCACAAACCCCATGCACCTCGAGAATTTGAGCACGAGTGGTGAAACCGATGGATTTGGCCTGTTTTTCCAGCAGAGCCGAAACGCCATCGTCCTCCATCTCGACGGAGTTTTGGCATTTGTCGCAGATTAAAAAAGGGACTGAATGCTGAACTTGTGGATGATGGCAACTGACGAACGCATTGATGGACGCCAGTCGATGGATAAACCCCTGCTCGAGTAAGAAATCAAGGGCGCGATAGACCGTGGGCGGTGCTGCGTTGCCTTTTTCGGTTTTCATTTTATCGAGAAGGTCATACGCCTTGATCGGCTTGGTTTCCGCCGCAATCAAACCCAGGGCTTGCGCACGCAGCGGCGTCAATCGAAGGCCGCGTGCGTCGCAGGCTTGCTCCACCGCTTTTACGAAAGCATCGGCATCGTGCACGTGATGCACCGGGTCGGTGCACGGATGTTCATGTGAGTGCGAGTGCTTTGCCATGGGTTTACGTTACGCCTGTTATGCGAGCTTCGCCAGCATCGTCAGCGCCACATCAATGCGCTTGAGTGCCTCGTCTCGACCGGCCAGAAAAACGGTATGGTCAATGGACGGCGATTGCTGCGTACCGGTGATGGCGACGCGCAAAGCAGGACCGATTTTGCCTAGACCAACGCCCAGTTTTTCACCGGTGCTTTGCATGGCGCCGTGTACGGCGGATGGGCTCCACTCGGACAAATTCGCGAGTTCCGCACGGACCGTTTGCATCGGCAACAAGGCGGCCGGCACGAATTGCTTAGCCACTGCCGCTTCATCGTAATTCGTTAACGGCTGATACCAGACGGCGGCACGTTCGGCCATTTGCTTGAGGGTATCAACACGGTCGCGCAAAGCGATTACGACATCGGCAAGAGCCGGGCCTTTCGTCAAATCGTAACCGGCCTGCTCCATATGCCACTGCAGATGCTTTGCCACCTCTTCAGGCGCATCGGTTTTCAGATAATGTGAATTAATCCAGTTGAGCTTGGTCGAATCGAGACGCGAGGCTTTCGAATTCACGTCCTCGATTTTGAACAATTCAATCATTTCCGGAATGCTGAAAATTTCCTGGTCCCCATGCGACCAGCCGAGCCGCACCAGATAGTTCAGCAAGGCATGCGGCAAATAACCGTCGTCACGATATTGCATGACATTGGCGGCATTGTGACGCTTCGACAACTTCGCGCCTTCGGGATCAAGAATCATCGGCATGTGGGCGAAATACGGGACCGTCGCGCCGATTGCTTGGTAGATGTTGATTTGGCGCGGCGTGTTGTTTACGTGATCGTCGCCGCGAATCACGTCGGTGATTTTCATGTCGAGATCATCCACGACGACAGCGAAGTTGTAGGTCGGATAACCGTC
>JAYUWO010000203.1:0-9772 GCA_043753545.1 Arenimonas sp. | reverse complement strand
CGGAGCCTTTCCATGAAGTTCTCCCCCATTATTGGTGTGGTCGCTGCAGTTCTCGTCACGGGTGCCATTGCTCAGCAAGCGGCCACCGTTCAACCGGTCGCGGAAGCTGCGCCTGCCCCGATCGTTGCCTTGGTCGAAGACAAACCTGCTACCGCCGGGGATGTGACGCGCGGCCAAACCAAATCCGGCACCTGCGCCGCCTGCCACGGTGCGGACGGCAACGCCGCCGACCCGCAATATCCAAAACTGGCGGGACAACACGAACTTTATACCGCACGACACTTAGCCCTTTTCAAGAACGGCGGCCGCGAGAATGCCATCATGATGGGCATGGCGGCTCCGCTGACGGCGCAAGATATGCGTGATATTGGCGCGTACTTTGCATCACAAAAAGTACTCGCAGGCGTCGGCGACGACACCGTCATTGCCGAAGGTCCTTATCAGGGCAAAAAGTATTATCAAGTGGGCGAGCGCGTTTATCGCGGCGGCAAAGCCGATGGCACGCCTTCCTGCATCGCCTGCCATGGCCCCGCCGGCAGTGGTATCCCGGGCCCGACCTACCCGGCGATTGGCGGACAGCATGCGAGTTACACAGCGGCAAAACTTACCGCTTTCCGTGACGGCGTGATTTGGGGCAAAGACAAACAAGCCAATGCCATCATGAAAGCGGCGGCTAAAAACCTCAGCGATGAGGAAATCCAGGGTTTGGCGACCTACCTGCAAGGTCTTCATAACGCTGCGGATGCCCGCACTGCCGCTTCCAAATAATAGTTCCCGGAACTTCAAGCGACTTTCAGCCTCGGTTACAAGACCGTAGGTCAAAGTGCGGCCAGTTCCTTACATCCCAGGAGAGTTCCATGTTGCGTCGCGTGCTGATTGCCTTGTCTTTTGTCTTGCCTGTCGCTGCCATCGCACAACCGATGGCACCCGGTATGCCGCGACCGGGGCTCGATTTCGAAGTATTGGAAATCGCGCAACCGACACTGAGCAATGTGAAAGGCAAAATCGAAGTCGTTGAAGTCTTCAGCTACGCTTGCGGGCACTGCGCGAGTTTTCAGCCGCTGATTGGTGCCTGGACGAAAAAATTACCTGCCGATGTGAACTTCATCTACCTGCCATCGGTGGGCCAAGGTTCTTGGGAGCGACTTGCACGCGGCTTTTATGCTGCCGAAAGCATGAAAATTCAGGCCCGTTCACACGATGCCTTGTTCAAAGCCATCCACGTTGAGCACAAGCTTTCCCACAGCACTTCAATGGATGAAATCGCCGAGTTTTATGCGTCCTATGGCGTCAACAAGGCTGCGTTTCTCAATGCCATGATGAGCAAGCCGGTAAGCGACAAGACTGAAAAATCGAAAATGTTCACCATCCGCACCGGTGCCAACAGCACACCGACGATCGTTGTGGCCGGCAAGTACAAAGTCAATGCAACCCAGGACCGCGGCTTTGACGGCATGATCAAAACCTTGAACTTCATCATTGCAAAAGAACGTGCCGCAATACATTCCGCCAAGACAAAAGCGGCATCGAAATAATCGCTGCACTACCCAGAGTCCGGAGATATCAAATGAATGTAATTCTGCGTCGAATCTTTACCGCCAGTCTGATGATGATGCCAATGGCTCTCGTTGCGCAGACAGCGGCACCCCGACTAAACGTGGATTACACCGTACTTGCGACACCTCAACCGGTATACGCTCCGGTAAAAGGCAAAATCGAAGTCGCCGAAGTATTTAGCTACGCCTGTGGCGCCTGCGCAAGTGCAAACCCTGTCATTAATGCCTGGCATAAATCCAAGCCGGCTGACGTCAATTTCGTCTATATCCACTCCGTTGTTCAAGGCGGACCCTGGGAGCGTTTCGCGCGCGGTTTTTTTGCTGCCGAGGCCAAGAAAATCCAGACAAAAAGTCATGATGCGGTATTTCAGGCTGTATTCGTAGACCAAAAGCTTTCCAATACCGCTTCGCTGGATGATATTGCCAAGTTCTATTCAAAGTACGGCGTTACATCGGCACAGATGTTAGCCATCATGAATAGCCCGAGCATCACTGCCAAATTGAATCGCTCCAAGCAATTCACTCTGCGCACGGGCGCCAGCAGCACACCCACCATTATTGTCGCCGGCAAGTACAAAGTGAATGCCACCAGGGAAGGCGGTTTCGCCGGCATGATGCGAACGGTGGATTTTTTAGTGGCGAAAGAACGGGCGGCGATTTCCGCGCGCGCACCGGCCAGAGCGACTTCCGTGCCGCTCACGCCCGCAGTGAAAAAATGAATCTAGTAATAAAAGGCCGCCAAGCGGCCTTTTTATTGCCTGTTATTGCAATCTTGCATTGCAAGCGAAACAGCATCAGGACAGACTAGCTCTCAATCATGGAAACGCCAGCCCCTTTGCGAATATTGAGCAGCAACATTCAGGCCGGCTCGCGTACGCGCGCCTATCGTGAATATGTCACGCGCTCATGGTCACACGTGCTGCCCAACGGCAAGAGCGCCAATCTGGATGATCTGGCTAGGTTAACGTCGCAGTTTGATATTGTCGGCCTTCAGGAAAGCGACCCCGGAAGTCTTCGATCCGGTTTTGACAATCAAGGCAATGTACTTGCTGAACTCGGCAAATTCCCATTCCACAGTCATCAGGCCAATCGTCGCATCGGCCGCATTGCCGGTAGCGGCAACGCCCTACTTAGCCGACTAGAACCGGTCGAAATGCTCGATTATGTGCTTCCGGGAAGACTGGCTGGACGCGGTGTGCTGATCGCGACCTTCGGCAGTGGCAAGCAAAGCTGGCAATTGGCGATTACACACTTATCACTTGGCGTGAAATCGCGCCAGCTTCAGTGCAATTTTCTTGCCGATTTATTCAGTGACTGTCGCCGGCTTGTCTTGATGGGCGACTTTAATTGCGAAGCCAGCGCGAACGAGATGCAAGTGTTGTATCGGCGCACCAGACTGCAACCACCACCAGAACGCATCAATACTTTCCCAAGCTGGGCACCCACACGATCGCTCGATCATATTTTGTGCGCCGGCTTTGATGTCAGCGATTATGCGAGCGTTATCGCCGCCGGATCGGATCATCTGGCGGTAGCAGCAAGTATCAAAGACCCCCTGCAGACTGTGTAGGAGCCAGCTCAAGCATTAAGCGCAGCGAAATGCATTTGAGCTGGCGATAAACTCCGAGCTGATCGCCAGCTCTGAATGTACTTCGCTTCGCTAGGTACACAGAGCGGGCTCTTACGTAAAATTATCTGAGCGCGTAGCCAAACTGCTGGCGGAACTGCTCAGCAAATTGTTCGTAATCAAAGCGCTGATTCTGCGGGCCTACGTTTTCGATTTTGATGGCTCCCATCAGGGAAGCAACCCTGCCGGTCGTGGCCATGTCCATTCCGTTCGTCCAGCCGTAAATCAAGCCGGCACGATAGGCATCGCCACAACCAGTCGGGTCAACCACGCGAATGGCGGTCGCCGCCGGAATTTGCAGCATTCCGCTTTTGGAATGAATCTCCGAACCCTTTGGACCGCGGGTAATTAAATACGCCTGCACGCGTTCTGCGATTTGCTTTTCGCTCAGCCCGGTTTTTTCCTGCAACAGATTCGATTCATAGTCGTTGACGGTGACGTAGGTCGCCTGTTCGATCATTTGCGTCAGTTCCTTGCCATTAAACAACGGCATGGCCTGGCCCGGATCAAAAATGAACGGGATATTGCACTCGGCAAATTCAGCGGAATTTTGCAGCATCGCTTCATATCCGTCGGGGCCGACAATGCCAAAACCAACATCGGGTACGTCGCGGACATGGTTCTCGTACGAACGCATCATCGCACCGGGATGGAACGCGGTGATTTGATTATCGTCGAGGTCGGTAGTGATGAAGGCTTGGGCGGTGAACAAGTCCGGAAGTTCCTTTACAAACTCCAGACTGATGCCACATTCTTCGAAATGTGTGCGGTAGGTCGCAAAATCCTGCCCTACCGTGGCCATTGGCACCGGATTGCCGCCCAGCAATTTGAGGTTGTAGGCAATGTTACCGGCGCAACCGCCAAATTCACGGCGCATACGCGGCACCAGGAACGACACATTCAGGATATGCACCTTGTCCGGCAAGATGTGGTTTTTGAACTGGTCTGGAAACACCATGATGGTGTCGTAAGCGAGTGAACCACAAATCAATGCCGAGGCCATCAAAAAATCCTTAGAGGGAATGGCGCGAAGGCCACGAAATCTTGGTTAATACCGGGCGCTTATATTAACGCGAGCTGTACGTTATGGCATTAACTATTTGTCGAAACTATTTCTCAGAAACAGTGATTACTCCTTGCTCTCGAGGCCAGCTAATTGATACTCTAGCAGCTTAATTTTTCTCATCTAACGCAGGCTTCAACTGATGTTCAAGAAGCTCCGCGGGCTGTTTTCAAACGATCTCTCAATTGATCTCGGCACCGCAAACACACTTATCTATGTTCGTGGCCAAGGTATCGTGCTGAACGAACCTTCCGTCGTTGCAGTCCGTCGTGACCGCACCGGCAGCAACACCATGATTGTCGCCGCCGTTGGCACCGAAGCTAAGCAAATGCTCGGTCGCACACCCGGCAATATCGCCACGATTCGCCCGATGAAAGACGGCGTCATTGCCGACTTCACCTATACCGAAGCGATGTTGAAACACTTTATCCGCAAGGTGCATACCTCGCGCTTCCTGCGCCCGAGCCCGCGTGTGTTGATTTGCGTGCCTTGCGGTTCAACGCAGGTGGAACGTCGCGCGATCAAGGAATCGGCAGAAGAAGCCGGTGCCCGCGAAGTGTATTTGATCGAAGAGCCGATGGCCGCTGCAATTGGTGCCGGCATTCCGGTGCATGAAGCGCGCGGTTCGATGGTGATCGACGTCGGTGGCGGCACTTCCGAAATCGCGGTGATTTCATTGAACGGCATCGTGTATGCACAATCGGTGCGTATCGGTGGCGATCGTTTCGATGAAGCGATCATCAACTATGTGCGTCGTAACCACGGCACGCTGATTGGTGAAACCACGGCAGAACGCATCAAGCTGGAAATCGGCAATGCTTTCCCGCAAGCCGAAGTTCGCGAGATGGAAGTCTCCGGCCGTAATCTTGCCGAAGGCGTGCCTCGCATGATTTCGATCAACACGACCGAAGTGCTCGAAGCCTTGCATGAACCACTGGCCGGCATCGTCAGTGCGATCAAGCAGGCACTCGAACAAACTCCGCCAGAACTGTGTGCCGACGTCGCAGTACGTGGCATCGTGCTCACCGGTGGCGGCGCGTTGCTGAAAGATCTCGACAAGCTGATTTCGGAAGAAACCGGTTTGCATGTTCACGTTGCCGACGATCCATTGACCTGCGTTGCCCGCGGTGGTGGCCGTGCACTGGAATTGGTCGACATGCACGGCAATGAATTCTTCTCACCGGAATAATTCGACGCCAGATCGCGATAATGGATTCACAAAAAATGTTTGATCAGTTTCAGCATTTTTTCTAGCAATCGAATGCCGGCGCGTTTATCGCGCCGGTTTTTTAACCATGCAGAGGCTCGGGATTTTTATACGTGGTTTACGCGTCATCCTCTTCGAAGCGGTTTAGTGACAGCGCCAGCGAGACGCTTCCTCTCCTGGCTTATCTGATTTTGGCCTGCGCATTGATGTTGACAGACCATCGCATGGATATAGGCGTCAAAGCACGGGCACAATTATCGATATTCATCGAACCTTTCTGGTGGCTTGCGGCTCTGCCATCACGTATGTGGTCCGGTGTTGACGATAAACTCGCCACGCGTCAGGCGCTTCAGGAAAGCAACGAAAAGCTGATTCATGAACTTCAAATCGTCAACGCGCGCATGCAGCGTATGCGCGCCATCAACGACGAAAACCAGCGCTTGCGTGATTTGCTTAACGCCTCTCGCAGCGGCAGCATGCAGGTGCAGATGGTGAGTATTCTGGACGTGGATTTAAACCCCTATCGACAACGCATCGTACTTAACGCCGGTGCCAACCAGCGCGTGAAAGTCGGCCAAGCCATCATGGATGCCGGCGGAATCCTTGGGCAGGTAATCGAAGTATCAAACAACAAGGCCACTGCATTGCTGGTAACCGACGCAGACCACGCTATACCCGTACAAGTTGCGCGCTCAGGATTTCGCAGCATTGCGTTCGGTACCGGGGAACCCAATCGTCTCGTAATTTCCGATATCCCGCAAAGCGCCGATATTCGTAAAGGTGATTTACTAGTGACATCGGGGATGGGGGGACGTTTTCCCGCAGGTTTTCCCGTCGCCACAATTGAAAGCCTGAGCCCCAATGAAACCGGCTTGTTCATGGTTGGCAGAGCCAAACCCGCGGCGCGACTGGATCAAGGCCTTGAAGTATTGCTCGTCAATGAAATCATTCCAAGCCCGCCCGCATTACCTCCACCGGCCGCTGCAAGCACAAAACCTTTGATCGAAACACCGGCTACGACGGCACCTGATACTAACGATGTAAAAGTAGACAAGCCGCCTACCAATACTTCCGTACCCACTGCCGAAGTAACGACGGACAACAACGAAACACCATGATCCGACAATCATCCTCCGCTATGCGTACTGTCACCCTGATTGTGGGATTGATGTTTCAGATTATTCCGTTGCCCTCGGGTCTTGATTTGGCGCGCCCTTATTTACTCGCATTATTTCTGTGTTACTGGTGTCTTGAGACACCCGAAAAAACCGGCCTGGGAGTTGCGTTTATTTACGGACTATTATCGGACTTGTTTTCGGGCGGACTTATTGGCGAACAGGCCCTTCGCCTAGTTATCCTGGCGTTCCTGGTGTCACGGTTTCGCGCCCGCTTGCGATTTTTCCCCCTGTGGCAACAGGCGCTCGCCATCTTCGCGCTACTGCTCAATGACTGTTTGATCATGACCCTTTTGCATTGGTTGGTGAATGATAATCCGCTGTCATGGGTGGCATGGCTGTCACCGGTACTGGGAATGTTGCTCTGGCCCTGGTTGTTTGTAGCCATCGATATGCTGCGTCTGCGGGCACGCGAGAGAAGCTGATCGTGCGCAATCTACGGCGCCAGCGAATCAAGAACAATCTTGCCGAAAGCGAACAGTTCCGCCGCCGTGCGTTTATCGGTTTTTTATTTATTGCACTCGCGATGACCGGACTGGCATTTGGCTATTTCCGACTGCAGGTATTACAGCACCACGAATACCAACTTCGTTCCGATGCCAATCGCATCAAGCCACGGCCCATCGTTCCGGCGCGTGGCCTGGTTTATGACAGGAAGGGAAAACTGCTTGCGGATAATATTCCCGCCTACCGTCTCGAACTGGTACCGGATCAAATCGACGACATCGAAAAGACAATCGAAGATTTGAAAAAAATCGTCTTGCTGGATGAAGAGGACATCGAAGCCTTCCAGCAAGCGCGCAATGCTACCCGTCGCTTTCGTCCTGTCGTTCTCAAACTTCGCCTGAATGAGGAAGAGCGGGCAAAGCTGGCGCTTAATCGATATCGTCTGCCGGGCGTCGAAGTCATCCCCTATCTGACGCGCCGCTATCCTTATGAAAACATGTTTGCACATGTCATCGGATATGTAGGGCGCGTGGATGCAAAGGATCTGGAAAAACTCGGCGACAGTAAATTCTCGGCACTCTCCCATACCGGAAAATCGGGACTGGAAAAATTCTACGAAACATCATTACGCGGTGAAATCGGATACGAATCAGTCGAAACCAACGCACAGGGCCGATCGTTGAAAACAGTCGGTATGCAGCAGGCAACACCGGGTTTCGATATTCAACTGAGCATCGATGCTGATTTGCAAAAAGCAACGATTGAAGCCTTCGGCGAACTGCAAGGTGCGGCGGTTGCTGTTGACCCGCGGACTGGCGAAGTGCTGGCAATGGTGAGTTTGCCCTTGTTTGATCCGAACTTGTTTATCAATGGTATTTCACATGCGAATTACCGTGCGCTCACCGATAACTTATCCCGCCCGCTTTATGACAGAAACCTGCAGGGTGGCACGGCACCGGGTTCGACCATCAAACCCTTCGTGGCCTTGGCGGGGCTCGAGTCTGGCTTGCGAAAATCGGGAGATAAAACCCTGTCGACCGGCGAATTTTTTCTGCCTGGCGTATCACGCGGCTTTCGCGATTCACATCATGGCGGCCATGGTTGGGTAGATTTGCCGGAATCCATCGCGCAGTCGGTAAACACTTATTACTACAAACTTGCACTCGACCTGGGAATCCAGCGTTTCGATAGTTACATGTTGCAGTATGGTTTCGGCAAGAAAACCGGCATTGATCTTCCCAGTGAAAGCATCGGCATTCTCCCTTCACCGGAATGGAAAAGAAAAAGATTCAACGAAGCCTGGTATCCCGGCGACAGCGTCAATTCGGGCATAGGACAAGGTGCATGGAATGTGACACCCCTGCAACTGGCGCAAGCAACGGCAGCCATCGCCAACAATGGCGAACAACGCAAATTACATTTACTTAAAGCAAAACGCCTGGGCTTCCAGGCGGATTGGCAAGCCGAACCTCTGGCACCGGCAAACAGGATTGCAAAGGATCAGGCACATATTGATTCCGTTAAAACCGGTATGTGGGGCACGGTGAATGGGCCGCGCGGCACCGCACGCGCAATCGGCGTCGCTGCTCCGTATGCTATCGCAGGCAAAACCGGTACGGCACAGAAAGTCAGCCGAAAAGGCAGCATCAGCCTGAATCCAAACCAGTTAGCAATGCACCAGCGACATCAGGCTTTGTTTATCGGCTACGCACCTGCCGATAATCCTTCGATTGCAGTGGCTGTGATGGTGGAACATGGTGGCTTCGGCTCATCGACCGCGGCCCCGATTGCGAGAAAAATGATGGATGCCTGGTTGCTGCCCAAAGTGCCAGTGGTCACGCCAACCATCGTTCCATCGGATGTTCAAAAAACCGAAGCTGCCGTCGTAACACCTGCCCCAGGTGTTTTGCCATGATCCGCTGGCTAAGAGCATGGCTGGCCGACTGGATGGATTCCATCGATGTGCCATTGCTGATTGGCTTGGTGTTGATTCTCGCGACGAGTCTGGTCGTGCTCTCGAGTGCGGGAGCGGAAAACGGTCAGCACTTTGTGATTGCGCAAGGCGCAAGATTCGTCGCCGGCTTGTTTGCGATGTTATTGATCGCCAAGACTCCGCCGCATCGACTGCGTGCATGGACTCCGATTATTTTTATTGTAACGCTGGCATTGATGCCGGTAGTGTTCGCCGTAGGTTCGGGTCGTAGTGCACGTCTGTGGATTAATCTTGGCTTTTTTTATCTGCAGCCCGGCGAGCTTTTGAAACTGAGTGTGCCGATGATGGTGGCCTGGTATTTGCATCGGGTGGTGTTGCCCCCTACATGGACGACACTGGCAATCTGCGGCGCGATAATTGCTGTGCCGGCAGCACTGATTATTCAACAGCCCGACTTGGGTACTGGCTTGTTGGTCGGGGCGTCAGGCGCTTTTGCTCTTTATCTGGCCGGGATGCATTGGTGGCGAATTGGGCTTTTTGTCGGCGCTGGTATCGCGTCATTACCGATTGCCTGGCAATTTCTGCACGAATACCAGAAAAATCGCATCATGACTTTCATCTATCCAGAATCCGACCCGCTCGGCACCGGCTGGAATATTATCCAGTCGAAAATCGCGATTGGTTCGGGTGGCTGGTTCGGCAAAGGTTGGGGTAATAGCACGCAGGCAAAACTCGATTATCTTCCCGAGCACACTACCGACTTC
>JAYUWO010000202.1:0-29018 GCA_043753545.1 Arenimonas sp. | reverse complement strand
TCGGCATGGTGTTTCAATTCGTCGAGATAGCGTTCCCGCCCGCCTTGATTGGCCCCGAGGCAACACAAACGCACATCACCCAACTCAGGCCGCAATGCGGCCAATAAATTCAAGGCAACGACATGACTTTTCAGGCGAGTGGCACGGGCCGGCAGCAATAGTAATTTTTCGCCATTCAAACGCGGATATTCGATCAGGAAATTGTCCAGCCATTGTCGATCGACCGGATGACCGTAAGGAAATTCAGCCGGATCGATACCGGGCGAAATGACGGATATTTTTGTCCGGTCGGTTTTTGGCCAGGTCTCAAGTACGTATTTTTTTACGGTGTCGGAAACACATACTATTTTTTCACCGCGCAGCATTACGCCACTGTAAAAGCCCGCGGAATTCAGGCCATGCACGCTGGTGACAAATTTGGGTCTGTGCTCCAGATGTCGCATCGCCAGCAAAGCCGACCATGCCGGCAAACGCGAACGGGCATGCACGATATCCGGTTTAAGTACTTTCAGTAGTTCACGGAACTTATGAATGGAACGAAGTATCAGCAGGTTTTTCTTGCCGATTTCGCATTGGTAATGTTCGCTGCCTTCGGCTTCGCATTGCGCCAACATGCGACCACCTGCGGATACGATGATGGACCGATGCCCGCGCTGCACCAGTGCGCGCGCGGTTTCCAGAGTACTGCGTTCAACGCCGCCACTGTGCAATGCAGGCAAACACTGCACCACGGTGATGCGCTTCATCTCAATCGATTAAAACGTATTCGGCGCCGCAGTAGGGGCATACGCATTTGCCTTCTTCTTCAATCGGCAAATATACGCGCGGGTGCGAGTTCCACAAGGCCATAGCCGGCGTCGGGCAGCTCAATGGCAAGGCATCACGGGTCACTTCGTAATGGGTTTTGGTATTGGCGGCAGTGAGCATCGAATCGGCGGTCATAAAACATCCTTGATCTGTGCCGCCATTCTAACCGCAGTCATGCTATCGCGGCAGGTCGAACACTAAAAGTTCGGCAGCCTGATCCGCCTGAAGCCGGATTTCGGCCTCATCCACCAGGCCCAGCCCATCACCAGCGGACAGGCTTTGGCCATTGACCATAACCTGTCCCGAGACGACTTGCACCCAGCCCAAACGGCCTTGCTTCAATGAATGTTGCAGACTGGCCCCAGGAGTCATCCGGCTGCTATATAGGCTCGCCTGCTGGGCGATTTTCAATGAACCCTCGGCACCGTCGCTCGATGCCACCAGGCGCAAACGATCCTGTCGATCTTCGACCGGGAACGCTTTCTGTTCGTAGGAGGGCGGAATGTTTTGCTGGTCCGGCATGATCCAGATTTGCAGAAAATGCACCGGCTCGGTTTGCGAAGCATTGAACTCACTGTGACGAATACCCGAACCTGCACTCATGCGTTGCACTTCATTCGGACGAATCACGGACCCTGTGCCGATGCTGTCTTTGTGCTGCAAGGCACCCTCGAGTACCACGCTGATAATTTCCATATCGGCGTGGCCATGGGTAGCAAAACCACCACCCGGTGCAACACGATCTTCATTGATCACTCGCAGCGGGCCGAAGCCCATCCAGGCGTCGTCCTGGTAGTGACCAAAGGAAAATGTGTGTGCGGAGTCAAGCCAACCGAAGTTGGCTTTTCCACGTTCGTGGGCAGGACGATGAATCAACATAAATTATTTAGCCTTGGCTTCAGTCGCTTCCATCGTGATACGCAACGCTACATCGTCACTCACCATGGGGACGTATTTACCCAGACCAAATTCAGAGCGTTTGATTTTGGCGACAGCATCGAAACCGGCCGAAGGCGATTTTCTCATCGGGTGCGGGGCAATGCTGTTTATCGTTACGTCAAAGGTAACCGCTTTGGTCACGCCATGAATGGTGAGATCGCCAAGCAATTTTAATTTACCCTTTCCGGCTGCGGTGACTTTGGTACTTTTGAAGGTCGCTTCCGGAAATTTCGCAGTATCGAAAAAATCGGGGCTCGCCAAATGGACATCGAACTTCTCCACACCGGTATCCAGGCTGCTCAATGGTACTTTGACATTTAGGGAAGAATTTTCCGGCTTGGCGGCATCAAACTGGAATTCGCCTTCAACCGTGTTGAAGCGAATGGCGATATTCGAAAACCCGGCATGCAAATAGCTCGCATGAACCTGAGTATGGGTCGGGTCGATGCTGTATGCCTTCGTTGCGGCCTGGGCTGCACCCATGCTGCCGACTAACATCAAGCTAAGTAATAACGGTTTTAGCATAAAAATCTCCTTGCAAAAAATAAGGGGTGATAGATCAGACAATACTCGCCGCTTCGTCGAAGGATAGACGCGGGGAACGCGGGAACAAGGCAGCGGCATCGCCGTAGCCAAGATTAATCAGGAAATTCGATTTGACGGTGGTACCGGCAAAAAACAATTCATCGAGCTTGGCAGTGTCAAAGCCCGACATCGGGCCGCAATCCAGACCGGCGGCACGGGCTGCCAACATGAAATAGGCGCCTTGCAAGGTCGAGTTGCGGAAGGCCGTGGTATCGATCAAGGCCTGATTGCCGACAAACCAGCTCTTAGCATCCGCATGCGGAAACAATTGCGGCAGTTTTTCATAGAAAGCATAGTCGGTCGCCACGATCACGGTGACCGGTGCCGTCAATGTCTTATCGCGATTTCCATCGGAAATGGCTTGCCCAATCTTGGCTTTGCCTTCTTTTGATTTCACGAACACGAAGCGCGCCGGCGACGAGTTGGCACTGGTCGGGCCCCATTTCATCAGCTCATATATTTCGTGCAGCCTTTCGTCCGTTACCGGCTTGTCGAGAAAAGCATTGTGCGTGCGGGCGGTGCGAAATAGTTGATCAAGCGAATCATCATTCAATACGGACATCGGTACATCTCCAAACCAAAGGGTATTTTTCTAGTCCTCAAGTGTATGGCTAATTCATGATTTTAATAGTGCTGAGCTAACAACGTATTGTTGCAGCAGTCATCAGAACGGACTTCTGTTAATCTGGCGTGATGATAGAAAGGGCCGACAATTGCTGGGTCATTCACGACGGTGTCGCCGGCAACCGCAAGCAGGCCGTAGCGCTCGCAGAAGCGCTCGGCTGGGGGTTTGATGAAAAGGTGATGCAACCCGGCCTGCTCGCCAAATGGTTTGCGCCACGCCTGCCTTTGTTCACAAAACAGCCGCTAGGCAAAGCATTTGCCGAGGCCATGAAAAATCCGCCGAAATATGTAATCGGTTGTGGCCGGCAAGCCGCACTGGCGACAAGACTGATGAAACAGTCCGGCAGTTTTGCCATTCAAATATTGAACCCGACAATTCCGAGCCATCATTGGGATGTCGTGATTGCTCCTTCGCATGACCGATTGGAAGGCAGCAATGTCATCTCTTGTATCGGCAGTTTGCACGACGTGAATCCGGCATCGTTGCAAGCTTGGCATTCGCGGGCGTCGGCATTGCAAACACTGCCCTCGCCACGCACCGCGGTATTGATTGGCGGCTCAAGCCGCATGGCCTCGTTTAACGAAGGCTTGATGGAAGTCATGTTCAGCCATCTGGAATACGCACTGGCCAAGCAGGGCGGCAGCCTGATGATTTGCGGCTCTCGCCGAACACCGAAAGCATTCGCGGATAAAATTCGCCAGCGTTTTTCGGATTCGAATTTTCCGGTCTGGTTTGATGACAGCGATGGCGAAAATATTTATGCATCCGTAGTGGCATGTGCGGACCGCATTGTGTTGACACCCGACTCGGTCAATATGATTTCCGAAGCCTGTGCCACAAATGTTCCGGTTTATATTGCACAAGCAGAACGTGCGACGGGGCGCTTGAAGGTTTTCCTGGATCATTTGCTTAACATCGGCCGAATCAAACCCTTGAGTGAAGAGATGATTCCGTTCTCGGTTTCGCCCTTGAACACAATGCCGGATCTCATCGCACAATTGAAACCCTTTTTAAACCCGTAGGGTGGGCATTGCCCACCATGTGCGTAAGGTTTGAGTTTACGAGAGGTGGGCTGGCGACCGCCATGGATGGCGAGAGTGTCGGCTTTTAACAGACGAATGTCTGGTCAAATGCAGGAGCATTTTTCGACCCGACCCTACGTTTTGTATTCCATCCCCTTCGCCGTATAAATATCCAGTGTCTGCCTGCATTGGGCTTGCAATTCATCCGTCATATCGATGATGCGGGGACGTTGGTCCAGACTGCAAATCATCGAGTGCGCGATCAGCTTTTCGTAATGGGCACGCAACACATTCGCCTCGGCTTGCTGGATATCGCCGATTGCTTCCAGTACACCAATGATTTCGGGCGAGCGCTGCACCCCGAGCACGGCTTGATGGATGCTTGCAAGCGTCAACACACGCGACTGCAGGAAAAACTCCATGTCGACAAGGCCACCAAGGCCTTGCTTGATGTCGAACCGAATACCGGCACTTCGATCAAGTTCATTACGCATACGCAAACGCATCGCGATCACATCGCCATTAATCTTTGCCGGGTCACGATGTGCCTGGAGCGATGTAGCCCGAATTAACTCAAAGCGATCCCGCACCCTGCTATCACCGGCCAATGATCTGGATCGAACCAATGCCTGATGCTCCCAGGTCCAGGCACGTTCACGCTGGTATTCCTCAAAACTGTCCAAACTCGACACCAGCAAACCCTTTGCGCCATCGGGGCGCAGGCGCATATCGACTTCGTACAATCGCCCCGCAGGTGTGATGGTTTGCATCAGGCTGATCATTTTTTGTGCCAGCCTTGCAAAATACCGTTGCGAATCGAGCGGCCTGTTGCCATTCGACATCATGCTTGCAGCCGCATTGTGCAGGAAAACCAAATCAAGATCGGATGCAAAACCCAGCTCTTTTGCGCCTACGCTGCCATAGCCGATGATGGCAAAACCGGCGTTTTCTATATCGCCATGCTGGGTGTGAATTTCAGCTTTTGCCAATTCAAGTACCGACTGCAAAATGACTTCCGCCAGTTCGGCCAACTGTCCGGCACTTTCACTCGCGACCTGCTGCTGAAACAAGGTCGCCTGTGCAATACGGAATGAAAGACTTTGCCGCATTTCATTCAATGCCGTTAACGCAAGCTCGGTATCGCCCGAGGCCAATGCCTGCTTGGCAAGAAGCTCCAACGGCTGCCGATCCGGAAATGCCTGCGCCACCCGGTGATCAAGCAACTCATCCAGCAACAACGGGTGCTCGACCAGCCGCTCTGATAGCCAGGCGCTTCTGGCCACCACATCGACAAGTCGCTGCAATGCCACCGGCTTTTCTTCCAGCAATGCCAGATAACTCGTTCGTTTAGCGATGGCATGCAACAGGCCAAGGCTTCGTGTCATTGCGGCTTCGGGTGCGATACTTTTTGCCGCCGCTTCGAGTATCAGGGGCAATACATGATCCAGCCGCGAACGTGTTTTTTCGTTAAAACTTTGCACGGTCGAATGCCTGCAAAAGTCCTGCAAAGCCTGATGCAAATCATCGCTATTATTGAAACCCAGCTCCGACAATTGTTGCGAGCTGGACTGATCCGGCAGTCCGCGCCAGTAATCGATATACGCACTGACCTTCGCCTTGTGTCGCTTGGACTCGAGCAAGCGGGAAAATTCTTCCGTCACGATATCGCGATGGAACTGCAATGCATGCTCGAGTTCTTCTGCATTCTGGTAATCCAGACCTCGGGCGATGCGATAACGGGTAAATTCGTCCTGCGGCAGACTATGGGTTTGCTCGTCACGCAGCATCTGCACACGGTTTTCTACCCGACGTAAAAACAGGTAGGCCGCCTTTAGTTTTTCGGCGGTCGATACCGACAAATGTCCGGCATCTACCATGGCCTGCATAGCTTTCAGCAACGAACGCTGTCGCAAACCGGGTTCGCGTCCACCATGAATCAATTGCAGTGCCTGCACGAGAAATTCGATCTCGCGAATACCACCCGGCCCCAGTTTTAAATGATCGGCCAGCTCGCGCCTTTCCACCTCGGCGGCAATCATCGCCTTCATTTCACGCAAGCCATCGAGTGCGGTGTAGTCCAGATAGCGGCGGTACACGAAGGGTCGCAGAGATTCTAAACAGCGTTCGCCTGCGACAATATCACCGGCTACCGGCCGCGCTTTTACCCAGGCATAGCGTTCCCAGTCACGGCCCTCGGTTTGGAAATAATGCTCCATTGCCGCGAAACTCAGCGCGAGTCGCCCCGAATTTCCATAGGGCCTTAAACGCAAATCAACCCGATGTGAAAACCCGTCACTCGTAATGTCTCCAAGAAGCTGCGCCAATCGCTGCCCCAATCGAGTGAAATAAGCTTCACTGTCAAGACTTCGGGCACCGTCGCTTTCGCCTTGTTGCGGATAGGCGTAGACCAGATCGACGTCGGAAGAAAAATTCAGTTCGCCGCCGCCGAGCTTTCCCAAACCGAAGACAACAAATGACTGAGCTTCACCGAGTGCATTTTTTACTACGCCGTAGCGCGAGGAAAATAACGTAGAAATCGCACGTACCGACTCGTTCAAGGCAACGTCGGCAATTCCACTGATGGTAAAAAGACTGTCTTCGACCTTGTCCAGTTCGTGAATGTCGCGCCAGATAACCCGCGCGGACTGCAATCTCCGCCAGCGACGAATTTGCTGCGACCACTGGCTGTCATCATCGGGCGCCAATTCCAGTGTCGGAATTTCCGAAAACTCCAATTCATCCCAGTGCTCGGGCTGCTGACACAGCACATCGATCGCGAAATCACTTACCAAGGCCAGCTTGAAATATTTTTTTTCAATATCGCTTTTTTGCAAACTGCCAATGTTGGTATCGACCAGTCGGTCCAGATGACGTTGCACCAAAGCCTGTAATGTCGATTCAAATTCACTCATGTATGAATTGTGGCATAGCAAACGCCAACTTCAGAAAAACTAAAGCCCGAAGCTGCAATGCAGATTCGGGCTTTAGGCTCCCTCCCCCAAGATGGAGTGTTGGCAGTCTTACCTACCACCATTTTACTTGCACGTTGCGGTGCAGCATATTGCGCAATCCTTCTAATTCTCTGTTGCCAATTGTTGCAACAAAAATCAACGATTCGCCGATTTTCGAAACCCTTCAAGCTGTTCCCCGAGCACTTTATCAACAATGGCGGCAAGCGAAGGCAGTTTGTGACTCGCATTGCCGCTAACGCGGTAAATCATTTCAACACGTGTGCCATTGGATTCTTTCTTCAGTTTGTAGGTAAGTACTGCAGAAACCGCCACGTCCTGCAGTGGTCCGAATCCTCCCTGCAATCTCAAAACCGATCCCGGTTGCGCAAGAATCACCTGCGCATGCATCACTGAATTGCCATTCCAGACTTCGCAAAAGCATCCGCCTGCCTTCAATTGCAGACTCATGTTTTTTGCATTGCCCGACCAGGTGTGACCCGAGTTCCACCACTGCGAAGGTTTGCCCAGCAGGCGGTAAGTAGCCAGTGCGTCGAGCGGTACAATCGCCTCGTGCTTCACGATGAAATGATGGTCATCGGATGCCTCCACCTTGGCCTGTGAAACCAGCGGGATAAAAAGCAATGCGAGAAACATACCGATCTGACTATATTTTTTCGGATAGCTTTTCATCGCATGCCCCATAGTCATCCAGTTACTCGAAACTGATTCAATTCTTTCAAATCAGGAAATACGTCACGAGGCCCAGGAAAGCCCCCATGCTGACGACATCGGTAATCGTAGTCAGAAAAATACTGGACGCAGTCGCCGGATCGGCACCGAGGCGTTTCAGTATCAAGGGAATGCTGGTGCCGGAAATGCCCGCCAGCATGCAACTGAACGCCATTGCCACCGTCGTGATGATCGCCAGCCCCAGCGGATTACTGCCTGCTTCGCGGCCGGCGACGATATACATCGCAACACCTGCTAGAGCGCCAGTCACCAAACCATTCATCAGACCAAGCACGGCTTCCTTGCCAATCAGTTTGGCGATCGGCATGCCTTTCAATTCACCCAGTGTCATGCCCCGCAACAATACCGCCATGGCCTGACACCCCAGATTGCCGCTTTGGCCGCCTAGTACCGGCAGAAACATGGCAAGTACGACGACCTTATCAATCGTGTCTTCGAACATGCCGACGACAGCCGCACTCACGAACACCGTCAATAAATTGATCTGCAACCAGGGATGTCGGAATTTGAAACTGCGCATCAAGGGCGTGGCGAGACGCTCTTCCTTCTCGACACCGACCATGGAACCGGCTTGCGCCGAAATCTCGAAGGCTTGTTGTTCAAACAGTACCTGGCCGCGCACCTGGCCAACCAGCGTGCCGTCTTCTTCGCAGACCGGATAGACGGGATAGTGGCGCGTGACCACTTCTTTCATTGCATCGACCAGTTGCATGGTGGGACGCAGGGCAAAAGCACCGCGAATCATCACCTCGTCGAGGGTCTGCATTTTTTCGGCGTACAGCAATTCGCGAAATGCTGCGACACCCAATAATTTATTATCGCGATCGACGACGAACAAATACGTGACCATCCTTTGCTTAACCGTGTCGCGCAGTACTTCAATCGCTGATGCCACACTGGTACCACTACGAAATACTGCAGGCGGATCTTCAAGTAAACGACCAACGCTGCCCTCAGGATAGCGCTGTGAATCCATCCAGTCGGTTCCGGCTGGCGCCGCCGCCATGATGCGTTCGCGTGTCTCCACGCTCATCGCAGCAAGAATGCTGTTTGCCCTTGCCGGCGGCATGCTGGCCAGCATGCGGGCTACTTCGGCAGGATTGCGCAAATCAAGACGTTCAATCGCTGTCTTGGTGTCGAGCGCAGCCACTTTACGTGCAAGAGAATCGGATTCGTTAACCACAGCAACCCCTGAACGAAGGAATGAGTCGCCCTAGGGTAGCCGAAAAATATGTCCAATTGGCTAAATCACGAGCCAGAAAGCTGACAACAATCGAGCCTGCGCGCCGCGCTTGATGTGGATTGCACGTCAAGACGTCTCGAATCAGGGTTCTTCAATCAGATAACCCTTCTCGCGCAGGGATGACAGGAGACCATTGGGCCTGACCATATCGCTCATCGGCAATGTCGCAAACGTGATTTTGTTCTTCGCCAATGCGGCATCTGCTGCCGTCAGCCAAGCGGTCCTTGAACGCTGCCTGATATCGGCAAAGCCGGTTTTCTGGGCAATGGCGGCGTTGGTCAAGGCAGAAATGCAGGACAGATTCTGATCGGTAAATGAAAGCCTCTTGAGTCCGGCCACATCGCCGATGGCCCAGTGGTTGCCGCGATCAATCATCGCGCTCAGATCGGTTTCAAGGCGATCCATTGTTTTGGCGAAACATTCGATGTCGGCCAGTGAACTCTTGGAAAATTCCTTGATGATGGCCTTGGGCTTCTCGATGGTGATTTCTATTTTTGGACGAACGATTCGTTTTTTGTATTCTTCGGCAGCATCTTCCACCACGGGCCGAACAATATTTTCCATACTCAGGCCCGACTTCTCAATGGCCTTTTCGTACAACTCCTGTGCGGCAAAAATCGGACGCCATTTTTCGATGCCGCTGTCACGGCCTATGTATTTGGCTTTCAACACTGTCCAGCGCTGGTAAAGCTCGGGCGACAGAACATCCTTCAATTCGGCATCGTTTGGGTTTTTTCTTGCGCCGAACAGCGAAGGTATGAGCAGCATATTACCGAACATGCCGCGATCGGTCTTCACGCTAACGCTGGTTTCAAACAGAATTTCATCCGACTTCGCTATCTTTTTTTCGACATCCTTGGAGACCCATTCCATCTTTTTCGGCAGCGGTGATTGCGTGGCCATAATCCACATAATGTTGTCGCCCTTGGAAACTTTCCACATGCCCGGACCGGGTTGGGCACCGGTGACAACCATCGCTTCCATCATTCTGATGTCGTCCGGCAACGGACGGGTGTCTTCGACGATTTCTTCCTCCTGCTTTACCGATTGCGCCAACGCTGAAACACTTTGCAATCCGCACAATAAAACGATTGAAAGAACTAAACGCATTTAGAAACCCCTGTTTAATATTAATTGTGGCCGGTATTCTGTGAACAACAGCATGAACGCACTAAAGCCGCCATGTGACCTGACTTGGTGAAATTAGTTCAGTCTCGTGCTCTAAAACCGACCAGAGCCGCGAACCGTGGGCTTTCCGGGCTGATTCCGGCACCGGATTGTGCTATGTTTCGGCCATGCATCTTCGACAGCCACTGCTGAGTATTGGCCATCTTTTCCTGGCTCTGGCATTTTTGTTTACGCCAATCGTCGACAATATACACACCATCAAAATGCTGGGTTCTGTGCCGGCCGATTTGCAAAGCGATGTCACCTCGATACAACCCGTACCAAGCATCACGAGCCTCGCTCCCTGCCACGAAGCCATGTTGGTCACGTCGGAGACGGCTTTGCCTGATCCTTTGTCGGCTTCCGATACTGACGACAGACAACCCTGCTGCCCTTACGACGAATGCTCACCCGACAATTGCCTGATGCATATGGTAATGGCATCCGTATCCACCTTTGAAATGCTTCCGCATTCACTGCTGGACCAGCGTACGTTTCTACTGACAGACACCTATCCTGTCCCGATGCCTTTTACCGAGCGACTCCGGCCTCCCATCGCCTGATCTAATGAACCGGGCACTGCCGCCTACACTCAGCTTTGCTGATGTCTGTAATATCAAAAAGTTGATGCTTGAATGGGCCGAACACGGATTCGCATCGCCCGTACGTGTGAGAACAACATCGCACAGGCATCTCATCTGAAGAAGAAATTGAAATGATAAAGTTTCCAAGCACAAAAATACTGGCCATATGCATTGCCATGTCGTTGACAGGCTGCGCCAGCCTGCGTACCCAGCCGCCGGATTCAAACATCAATGCGCTGCTGCAAGAACGCGGCGGACCATCGGTGCAATGGTCGCAATACCAAAATTCACCTGGCGACTCCACCAAGATCAATGAATGGCTCGAGTCTCCCATCGGCCCCGACGCCGCCATCCGCATTGCAATTCTGCGCAGCCCCAAATTGCAGCAGGAATATGCACGCCTCGGACTGGCGCGCGCCGAAGTATTGGAAGCGGTCGAGATCAGTAATCCACGAATTTCATTGCTAAGACAAAACGTCAGTCCCGGTGACGGCGTACAACGCAGCTTTGAATTTTCAATGCCGCTGATCGATTTAATTCTGCTGCCCTCCAGAACAAAACTGGCGCATGCCGATTTTGAACGGGCCCGTTTTGATACCGCCAAGGCGGTGCTGGATGTGGCGCTGGATGTCGAATCGGCTTGGTATGGCTATGTAGGCGCACAACAAGTGGCCGATATGCGTAATGCAGTTGCCAACGCAGCCAATGTATCAGCAGAGCTGGCCGAACGTTTTTACGCAGCTGGCAATATCAGCGAACTACAACTTAATCAGGAGCTTGCTGCTGCCAGCGAAGCGCGGTTGGAAGCGGGTGCTGCGATGGTCGATGCAGCACAACACCGATTGACACTGACCAACCTGATGGGTCTGGATAGCAATGAATCGCCCTGGTCCGCCCTTGATCGCCTTCCGCTGCCGGTGGCTGAAGAAGATGAGGCGGAAGATTTAGTCGCCATTGCGCGTGAAAAAAATCTCGAATTACTCGCAGCTCGGCAACAGGTTCTGGTGATGCAGGCCTCCTACAAATCCACGCGAAACTGGCGTTGGCTGGGAGGATCTGAAATTGGCTACGAACGCGAGAAAGAATCCGATGGCAGCCGCAAAAGCGGTCCATCGCTCGCGCTTGAGCTGCCGATTTTCAATCAGGGTCAAGCGAAGCTGAGTCGTTCGCAAGCCATGATTGCCGATGCCGTGGCTCGTTTACGTGCAGCCGAATTGGGCATTGAAAATACCATTCGCACCAATGCCAATGCCGTTCGCGCACATAACGAAGCTGTGGGAATTTTCCGGAACTCGCTCATCCCGCAACGCGAAAAAGTGCTGGCTCGCAGCCAGCAGGAACAGAACTTCATGCTGATCGGCGTCTTCGAATTAATCCAGGCCAAGACGAAAGAATACGACGCCTATCAGGGTTATCTGGAAGCCGTTCGCGATTACTGGCAAGCGAGGGTTGAATTGACCCGTAGCGTGGGCGAACGTTTACCGAGTGACAAAGTAAAAACGGAAAACACGCCGAGTGTCGAAGATATTTTGACACCGAAAGGCGGGATGCAGGGAATGGAAGGCATGGACCATTCCAAGATGAAGGACTTGGATAATTCCGGCCACGATATGTCGACGATGAAAGACGATAAAGCTATGGACGGTATGGATCACTCGGGCCATGACATGTCGACGATGCAAGAAGCCGAAAGTACGGCAGCCTCCAGCGAAGAAGAAGTCGATCCACGCGCCGAAGCGTCCGAAAAAGCGGCAGCTGAAATAGATCCAACAGAAGAAAAAGAAGAAGAAACTGAAGAAGAAACCAAAACAGATGAGCATCAACATAAAGGAGCGCAGCCATGAAAATATCTCGTCGTAATATGTTGATTAGTGCTGGCTTGGCGAGTGCAGCCGCCATCCCGGGGGTGCGTGCGCAAAGTCATGAAGGTCACGACATGTCAAAAATGCCGGACATGAAAATGCCACCGGAAAAAACAGCTCCCTCCGCTGCACGCACAAATACACGAGCAGGCAAAGTCCGCACCTTGAATGGCTGGACCCTGCCCTACCGAATGAATGATGGCGTCAAGGAATTTCATTTGGTTGCCGAAGAGATTGAACATGAATTCGCACCTGGCTCTAAAGCCATTTGCTGGGGCTACAACGGCTCTACACCGGGCCCCACCATTGAAGCCATTGAAGGTGACCGCGTTCGAATTTTTGTCACCAATCGTTTGAAAGAACCTACCTCGATGCATTGGCATGGCTTGCTGTTACCCAGTGGCATGGACGGGGTGGGCGGTTTGACTCAGCCGCATATTCAGCCTGGCGAAACCTATGCCTATGAATTTACCTTGCGGCAACACGGCACCCATATGTATCACCCGCATGCCGATGAAATGACGCAAATGGCACTGGGCATGATGGGCTTGTTCATCATCCATCCGAAAGCCGGTGAAGCTGTTGCCATCGATCGAGATTACGCCCTTATTTTGCACAACTTCGCGCTGCATCCCGGCACTCGCCGACCGGATCCATCGGTCATGCAAGATTTTGATTTATGGACTTTCAATAGCAAAACATTTCCGGCCATTGATCCCATCGTGGCGCGCAGCGGTGAGCGCGTGCGTATTCGCGTCGGCAATTTATCGATGTGGAACCACCCAATTCACATGCATGGTGTGCAGTTCCTGGTAACAGGAGGTGATGGCGGTCGCTGGCCACGTTCGCAGTGGCGTAGCGAAGTGACCGAGATTGTCGGCGTCGGACAAATGCGTGATATTGAATTTACCGCGGTCCCGGGTGATTGGGCATTTCATTGCCATATGTCGCATCACACCATGGGGCCTATGGGCCACGAAATTCCCAATACGTTGGGTGTGAATCAAAAAGGTCTGGAAGATAAAGTCCGCGAAATGTTGCCCGGCTATATGGCCATGGGTGAAAACGGCATGTCCGAACATCAAGACCATACCGATAGCGGCCATATGCAAGGCCCACCCAATACACTCGCGATGATGGCGGGCAAAGGCCCGTTCGGGAATATCGAAATGGGCGGCATGTTTACCGTGGTAAAAGTTCGCGACGATTTGGCCAGAAATGATTACTCCGACCCCGGCTGGTATCGACATCCAGCAGGCACGGTTGCGCATCGCGTAAGCAGTGATCCGAATTTCGGCAAACCCGCACGCCGTAAATCTTGAACTCCCGGGAGAAGAGTGTGAGTTTTATAAAAAGTAGTTTGATTTTGGGCGGCGCAGCTTTATTGATCGGCGCTGGCACCATCTATTTTGGCTTAATCAATCCGGGAGCCGATGAACCACATTCACCTGCTGTCTATAAGTTGATTGAAACCGCGCGAGACCGCGCCATTGCCGTCCGTGTCAAAGATATTGCGGTACCTGCCTTAAACGATGCCGAAAAAATTAAACAAGGTGCTGGCAATTACGCCGCCATGTGTACCGGCTGCCATTTGGCACCCGGCATTGAAAGCACCGAGATGCACAAGATTTTGTATCCAGTACCGCCGGATCTTTCCAAGTTGGGTGCGCCAGATCCTGCACGTGCCTTCTGGGTGATCAAACACGGCATTAAAGCGTCCGGCATGGCGGCCTGGGGCACCAACATGAAGGACGACTACATCTGGAATATGGTGGCGTTCTTGCAGCAGATGCCAAAAATGACGCCCGAGCAATATCAAACCCTGGTGGCTGAAAGCGGCGGCCATTCCCATGGTGGCGGTGAAGAGGTCGCGGAAGATCATGGTGCTATGAAAGACATGCCTGGCATGACGCACGACGATGCCGGCATGGAAGCGGGACATCATGACGAGAAGCCCGCGATCGACGAATCAAAACCGCATAACCATGCAGAAGGTGAAGGTCCCCACGATGCCAAACCTGCGGCGAAACCACCGGTGGATGAATCCAAACCACACGATCATCCGCCTGGATCGAAACACTGAAAGACACGTTTCAAAGGCCCAAACGAACTAAATCATTTCTCGAACCGCACAAAGGCACAAATTAATTGAAAACCATCACTTCACTGGCATTCACCGTTTTTGTCGTCGCCGCAGGCAATACTTTTGCACAACAAAGAACTCCTGCGCCGGTCGATCACTCCAAAATGAACATGCCGATGGACCATTCCGCGATGGCAGAACCGGCTCAGCTGAAGATCCACCCCGCGGCAAAAGAGGCGGTTGCAGCGGTTGAGCGCTTTAGCAAAGCACTCAGTGCCGGGCAACTCGATAAAGCCGGCGCCGAGCTCGATGCCAATGTGTTAATTCTGGAAAGTGGCGGTGCCGAGCGCAGCGCAGCGGAGTATCTTGGCGGGCACACAAAAGGTGATGCGGCATTTTTGAAAACCGTCCATGTACAACTTGTTCGTCGCACCGCACAAGTCAGTGGCGACATGGCTTGGGTTGCCAGTGAAAGCGAACTGCATAGTACGAAAGACGGCAAGATGACCACCATTCTCAGTACCGAAACGGTGGTGCTCAAGCGCACAGACAAAACCTGGAAAATTACCCATATTCATTGGTCGTCACGCACCAAGAAAGCGGGTTCACATTAATCATCTAGAAGGGTATGTATGAAAACCATGGCATTGACTTTATTAACGGCATTGATTTCCGCCACCCTATCGGGATGTGCGCTATCAACATCAGAAAATGCCAATCAAGCAGCGGCAACAAAAGAAGCCGCTGCTCCGGAAAGCAAACCCGATCCACTTTCGCCACAGGTGTTGGCACGGGATTCCATCGCGTCAACAGACAGTGCGTTGCCGGTAATGACGGTTTACAAAAGCCCGACCTGCGGCTGCTGCAAGCTGTGGGTGGATCATATGGAAAAAGCGGGTTTCAAAGTATCGGTGATTGAAACCGAGGATTTGAATCCAATCAAACTCGAGTTGGGTGTGCCTGCGGGTTTGGGCTCGTGTCATACCGCAAAAGTCGGCGAGTATTTTGTCGAAGGTCATGTGCCGGCCTCGGATGTGAAGCGTTTGTTGAAAGAAAAAACCGACGTCCTTGGTATCAGCGTTCCCGGCATGCCCTTGGGCTCGCCGGGCATGGAAACGCCCACCGGAGAAACGCAGCCCTACACGGTTACGCAGGTAAACAAAGACGGCAGCCTGAGCATCTTTGGTTCGCATTGAAAATAAGGCTTGACTCTGGACCTAGCTCCAGAGTGCAGACTGGCCATGGCCTGTGAATGCAGGCTGTGGCGAGGTGGCAAAACGCAATATTCCTCGCACAAGACCGCGTTAATTTGTTGAGGAGCGATACCGTGACAACCCGATACCTGCATGCCATTTTTGTCGCCGCATTTCTTTTACTGCTTTCGATGGCCTCAAGGAACCTCGACGCTAAATCGAATGCAGCCACAAGTGATTGCCCGGATAGAAACGATAACTGCATTATGGGTTGCAATGAATTTCAGTGCATGACTTGTTCGGAGAACTTATGCCAGACAAAGCAATGAACATCGGACAACTCGCCAAGCTCGCCGGTATCGGCATCGATACGATTCGCTATTACGAGAAACAAGGCGTATTGCCGAAACCGCAACGTCTTGGTTCCGGTTATCGACAGTATGGCGAAGTAGACCTTGCACGACTGGAATTTATCCGCCGCGCAAAAGCGCTCGGATTCACACTTTCCGACATTGCCACCCTGCTGTCCTTATCCGGCAATGCGCAAGCCGATATGTCCGGCGTGAATACTGCCGTGCGGCAACAGTTGACACTGGTAAAAACAAAACTTGCCGAACTGGAACGCATTCGCGTAGGTCTTGAGAGCTTGATCGATATTTGCCCCGGACACGGTGAAATACAAACCTGTCCTATTGTTGCAGCCCTTTCAAAGGAATAATGAGATGAATCACCAACACGGCACCGGAAGCAGCGTAACGCCAGCCCATGCTCCGCATAAGCATTCCGAAGACAGTGTAAAGCCGCACACCGACCCGGTTTGCGGCATGAAAGCCGGCGAGAAAATTTCCCACGATCACGCAGGGCAATATTTCTATTTTTGCTCTGAACACTGCAAGACAAAATTCAAGGCGTCACCGGAAAAATATTTAACACCGTCCAGTGAGAGGGCGGAAATTCCCGCTATTGCCGGAGCAAGCTACACCTGTCCGATGCATCCGGAGATTGTGCAAGACCATCCCGGCACCTGCCCAAAATGCGGCATGGCGTTGGAGCCGATGATGCCGACTGCAGAGGATGAAAAAAATCCCGAGCTCGAAGATTTTTCTCGCCGGTTTTGGTGGACGCTGCCGCTAAGCCTGATTGTTTTAATGCTGGCCATGCTGGGGCATCGCTTCGAGTGGCTATCAACCAACACGCGCACCTGGCTCGAATTTGCACTCGCCACTCCGGTGGTACTGTGGGCCGGCTGGCCGTTCTTCGTGCGCTGCGCGCAATCGCTTCGCACGCTTAATTTGAACATGTTTACCTTGATCGGCATCGGCGTCTTTGCCGCGTATGCCTATAGCGTTGCCGGAACTTTATTTCCAGAACTATTTCCGGCTTCGTTTCAAGAACACGGCCGGGTCGGTGTGTATTTCGAAGCCGCTGCGGTCATCGTGTCGCTGACATTGCTCGGGCAAATGCTGGAACTCAAGGCACGTTCCAAAACGTCTGCCGCGATTAAAGCCTTGTTAAATCTTGCGCCTAAAACCGCGAGACGAATCAACGCCGATGGCAGCGAAGAAGATATTCCGTTAACGCATGTGCATGTCGATGACCGCCTGCGCGTTCGCCCCGGTGAAAAAGTGCCGACCGATGGCGAAGTGCTGGAAGGTCAGAGCAGTATTGATGAGTCCATGCTGACCGGTGAATCGATGCCGGTCTCGAAAACCGTCGGCGAGAAAGTCATCGGTGCCACCATGAATATCAATGGCGCGCTGGTAGTGCGCGCCACCCGCGTTGGCTCGGACAGTATGCTGGCACAGATCGTACAAATGGTCGCGCAGGCACAGCGCTCACGTGCACCGATGCAGCGCATGGCGGACACCGTATCGTACTGGTTTGTGCTCGGGGTACTTGCAGCATCGGTTATCACCTTTTTTGTCTGGGGTTTGTTCGGCCCAGAACCTTCCTGGGTGTTCGCCGTCTTGAATGCAGTATCGGTACTTATCATCGCCTGCCCCTGCGCCTTGGGCTTAGCCACGCCAATGTCGATTATGGTGGCGACTGGCCGCGCAGCGAATGCCGGCATTCTATTTCGCAATGCCGAAGCGATTGAAAACCTGAGAAAAATTGACACGCTTATCGTGGATAAAACCGGCACGCTAACGCTCGGCAAACCGATGTTCGATTCAGTGCTTGCCGCTGACGGCAATACCGATGAAGAAGTGCTGCGAATAGCGGCCAGTCTTGATCAAGGCAGTGAGCATCCGCTCGCCGCCGCCATTGTGGCCGAAGCACGGAAAAGAAATCTTGTCCTTGCCAAGCCCGAGACCTTTGAAAGCAGTACCGGTATCGGTGTACGTGGTCGCGTCGAAGGCAAAGCGGTCGATTTGGGTAATACCCAATTGATGAGCGATATCGGCGCTGATGTTTCCGATCTGCAAGCGGAAGCCGAAGCTCGCCGTGCCACCGGCGCCAGCGTGATGTTCTTGGCGATCGATGGAAAACTTGCCGGCTTACTAAGTGTTGCCGACCCCATTAAAGAATCCACACCTAAAGCCTTGCAAGCCCTTCAGGCCATCGGCGTGCGCGTCATCATGGCGACCGGTGACGGCATCACCACGGCCAATAGTGTTGCCAAAACTTTATCGATTACTGAAGTGCATGGTGAGGTGCGTCCGCAAGATAAATTAACACTGGTCAATAAACTGAAAGCCGAAGGACGCCGCGTTGCGATGGCCGGCGATGGCATCAATGATGCACCGGCACTCGCCGCTGCCGATGTCGGTATAGCCATGGGCACCGGCACCGATGTCGCCATGTCCAGCGCGCAAGTAACCTTGGTAAAAGGTGATTTACAAGGCATCGAGCGGGCGATCGAAATATCCAATGCCACGGTCGCGAATATGAAACAGAATTTGGTTTTCGCGCTGGTATACAACGGCATTGGCGTGCCGATTGCCGCAGGCGTTTTGTATCCGGTCTTCGGCCTGTTACTCTCGCCGATGATCGCTGCGCTCGCCATGAGTTTGAGTTCAGTCTCCGTGGTTGCCAATGCACTTCGCTTATCCAGAAAGAGAATAGCAACGGCATCCAAACATTAAAGTCTCCACCCAAAATAAATCGATAAACCAAGGAGCTGGATCATGACACGAGGTTCTTTTATCAACACTTGTTTGGCAATTACCCTGCTGTCATTCAGCTATTCGGCATTGGCAGAAAAACCACCCAAACCCGGTGCCGCCCTAAATCCAAACGCTGCCCTTACAGGTACATCCAATCCGGTGTTCGTACAAAATATTGCACCGGAAGCAGCCGACGCGGTCAAAGTCGTGGACGCTTTTTCTGCTGCCTTGAAAAATGGCAAATTTGATGCTGTTCAACAATATCTCGACCCCAAGGTTCTGGTTCTTGAAAGCGGCGGGTCCGAGCGAAGCCGAGACGAATACATGAGCAGTCACGCTATTGCCGATTCATTGTTTCTAGGCAAGGCTAAATCTCAACTGCGTTACCGTCAGGCACAAGCCCAGGGTGACGTGGCCTGGGTCGGTACTGAAAGCGAATTGCAAAGCGTAGAAAACGGCAAGCCGCTTTTATTGTTGAGCACAGAAACCATGCTGCTGAAGAAAACGGCACAGGGTTGGAAAATCGTGCATATCCATTGGTCGTCGCGTCCTGTTACGAAGCGATAAAGCCTGTGCAGTAGTACACACACGAAACCACTTCATAAAATGAAACGGGCAATCACCCCATCGTCCTGGCAGGGCAAAGCCTTGCTGGGCGATGGCTGGCCCACTTTTTCGGGACACTCCGGCGACAATGCACCGCATCAGCATCTGGCGGTGCCACTGGTTGTGGCGCATAAAAAAATGTGCGCATCAATATTGTCGATCAAGGTGAGATTGAATCACTGGCGGTGGTGATCGCAACGAATACTCAGCACCAAACTTTTTGAAATACGCATACCCCTGCTGCGCCTTTGAATCGCTTCATATTTAAAACCTTGGGAGGGTCATGGACTTTGCCAGCCCCTCCGCGATACCGATTAATTCACGGGCATCGTTAATAACAAATCGTCTGTTCGAATGCAGCTGTGTTGGCCAGGCTTTGATCTTCCGAATCCTTGAAGAATAAACTACGCTCGCTACTGGACTAAACCGCAACGCGGAATTCTTCATGCCATTTCAATTCGCCGAGGTTTCACTTTCCGAGCTTCGACCGCTCATACATCTGGCATTGCATGTCATCGTGCCGGGCTTGGTAGCGCTTACTTTCTATCGTAAGCGCTGGCTTCGGGCGTGGCTGTGGATGCTCGCCGGATGGCTGATCGACTTGGACCACCTGTTGGCCGATCCCATCTATGCGCCCGGACGCTGCAGCATTGGCTTCCACCCGCTACACAGCGCCCCGGCAATTCTGGTCTATGGGCTGCTCACGGTGCCGAAGCGTACCCGTCTACTGGGCTTGGGTCTGCTGATCCACATCGCTCTGGATGCACTTGACTGCTGGATGATGCGGTGATGTTAGCCGGAAGCTAAATCACTATTTTGCTTGTGCTTTGGGTTTGGCATCGCGAGAAGAAGAGTGGGTATGAACCACCTTCCATGCCTTGCCGACCTTGCGAAACAGGAAAGTTTCGTAGCCTTTTTTGTCGAATTCCTTGCCTGTGGCCCGGACTTTTCCCTTGACGACCGTGTCTGCAATCGCCCAGGCGAAATTACCCTCAAAATGGACCACGATGTTTTGGAAATCCAGTTGCAGGAATTCAAGCGAATCTTTCTCAGGCTCGACGTGGCGTTGAACCAAGTCATTCAACCCGACATTCTGCCCGCCGGATTCGACATAGCGGGCACCGTCGAAATCCAGAAAATGCTTTCTGAAGGGGGTGCCGTCGCCGCGTTCCCAGCCGGATTCGATATCGGCGATGACGGCCCTTATCGCACCCTCATTGTTGGGGGCCTTGGCGCCGGTAAGCACAAGGATAAAAACTAAAGCGGTGAGGATTGAACGAATCATTGCGAGCTCCTGGAGTGGTGTGGCTTGCTGACTTCCCATCGGCTTGTCATGTTATTTGACCGAGTTTATCTCATGTCTCACTTGTCTGACATGCTCATAGATCAGCTTTGTTTAAAGTGACAAACAGGGTCTATCTGCGTACGCAAACGAACAGACTCGAGCATCCCTGGAACGTATATTCAACGGGCTATTTTTATCCTTGGCCTGCGCCTGGAAAATTCTTTCAGATCGTTATTTGCCAGTGGCAAAAATACATGGAGTAAATATTTTATGAACCATGCCAACATGAAGCACGACACCGAGGCCCACACCAACCTGCACGCTTGCATTGATGCTTGCATTAATTGCCATAAAACCTGCCTGCATATGGCGATGACTCACTGCCTAGATGCCGGCGGGAAAAATGTCGAGGCCGGGCATTTTCGCTTGATGATCAATTGCGCGGAAATCTGCCAGACCACCAGCAATTTCATGCTGAGCGGCTCCGCTTTTTATCAAAACCTATGCAGTGTGTGTGCTGATATCTGCGACGCCTGTGCCGACAGCTGCGAACAGGTCGACGGCATGGAAGATTGCGTCAAGGCATGTCGAGAATGTGCCCAAAGCTGCCGGAAAATGGCAAGCACCAAGCACTGATTAAGCATCTGCAAAACATTTTCATGCCGTAAAAGTGGGCATTCCTGTCAACTCAGCGGCTTACCCCAGGAGATTTATTATGCTTTATCAAACCAAACAAAAAAGATCGAATCGTTTTATTTTATCGACAAGCACTGCTGCACTGATCGCAATATCAATAGCGACACTCGCACCGGTTGCCGGTGCGCACGAAACTGCAAAAACCGATAGTAAAAACATGTCAGCAGAATCCATGGATCATTCCAAAATGGCCGGCATGAAAGACATGAGTGGCATGAAGCATACGCAAGGCATGAAGCACGTGGAAGGCATGTCGATGACCGGCGATGTTGATTACGACTTCGCAGTGAATATGCGCATGCACCATCAGATGGCGGTTGATATGTCGCAGGCTCAACTTAAAAGCGGCAAAAGCCCGAAACTTCGCTCATTGGCAACCAATATAATCGCCGCACAGAAAAAAGAAATCGCAGTACTGGACCTGTGGCTCAAAACGGCAAAAAAGCCTGCGCCTAAAATGAAATAAGTCGCCTATTTTTCAGGAAAATATTGTTGCCGACATCTTTCTATGGCCTAGACATGCCTTGACGCAAAACGCGCAATTCACGTCAATGTCCCTTAAGATGTCGGCATCGCCTGCTGCACACGGACCCACCGATGAATGATCTGCAATGGCATTCTGCGATACGCCAGTATGTATTTAGCATTGCCGTATTGAATCTGCTTTGGGAAATTATCCAATTGCCGCTCTACACAATATGGCGCACGGGTTCCAGACAAGACATTGTCGTTGCAGTTTTACACTGCACTGCCGGTGACGTGGTCATTGCAATCGCCGCACTTCTATTCGGTGTGATAACTATCGGCCGCCATGATTGGCCAAAACAAAGGTTTCTTCCGGTCAGCATGCTCGTTATCGTGTTTGGCCTGATCTATACGATCTACAGCGAGCGAATCAATACCGCCAGTGGCGCCTGGGCATATTCAGAGCTAATGCCGGTTTTTCCGTGGCTGAACGTGGGCCTGGCACCCTTACTGCAGTGGATACTGATCCCTGCGTATTGTTTTTGGAGACTGCAAAAGCCTAGCAGCCCTACATTGGTTTGAAGTTTAGCCACTTTATTCAATTCTTTTGCTGCGCCAATGCCGATACTGCTTCCATTCAATGATGGGGAGCCGGCGTCATGTTCAAACAATGCATTCGCTACGGTGCGTATCCGGTGGTATTCGGCCTTAGTGCGCTAGCCGTCTGGTTGACCATTCACAATGGAACGCCCGCGTGGCCTAGCTTCGCCATGATTGCCGGATTGGCGCTGTTCGTCATTGCAAGCATGGAACGCATACTGCCCTATCAAATCGCCTGGTTAGACAATCATGGCGATCTCGGCGCCGATATTTTATATGCCATCTCCAGCCTTGGCCTACTATCACTGACAGCGTGGGCCTTGCACAGCGTCCGATCGGATTTCCCGTCTGTTTGGCCCGATACCTGGCCGACCTGGATACAACTCTTATTGGCCGGTGCAGTGATTGATGCGGGCCTGTATTTCATGCATCGGCTCAGCCATCACTTTGACTGGCTGTGGCGCCTGCATGCCTTGCATCACAGCTCGGAGCGCCTGTATTGGCTTAATGGTGAACGCCGTCATCCACTAAGCGCTATTTTACTCGCCAGCCCCGGAATTATTGTCGCAGTGGCATTGGATGCACCGCCGCTCATTATCAGCGCATGGTTCACCCTGCTTACCGTACATCTGGCATTTCAGCATGCGAACCTGGACTACCGTCTCGGCCCATTACGAAAACTATTGGGTGTCGCCGAAATTCACCGCTGGCATCATAAACACGAGTATGAAGACGCACAGGTGAACTTCGGCGAATTCTGGATGATCTGGGATCAGATGTTCGGTACTTTTTACGATCAGAAAAACGGCGTCAAAGCCGGAGACGTGGGTTTGCGATCAGTGGATTTCCCGCAACGTTTCTTTGCTCAATTACGTTGGCCGTTCAACACTGCAATCACTTTGTCAGACGCTATCGAACAGGAAAAGAAATCCGACATCGAGACTTCCCATAGATACTGAAACAAACAAATGCTGCGACGCACCAGCAGCGCAAGCGTGATGGAAGTAACAAAATGGCAGCTTTAGTCAGCCAGCAGAAACTATCGCAAAGCCCCGCCAGCATTGTCTGTGCGCATTCAGGCGGGCTCCCATACATTCCCGAATGTTGCGCTACGTCACAATCTCGCCTAGTGTCGGCCTCGGCCCAAGGGACGGTGCATGGGGTCACGAAAAAATCATTCAACTTGTTTTCTACATCTGGGGACTTAACGCTATGGTTTCTAAAAAACTTCTCGCTAAAGGCGCACTCGCTCTTGGCATTGCCGCAGTATCCGTATCCGCATTTGCAACGCACAGCTGGAATAACTACCACTGGGCCCGCACCACATCATCGTTCACGCTGCAAATCATTGACAGCAATACCAGTGATTGGGACGACGAGTTGAATCTGTCTGTTTCGCAATGGTCGCAATCCACCAAGCTCGATTTGTCGATCACCTCGGGCGATGACGCCTCCCGCACCCGTAAACTGTGCCGCGCTGTTTCCGGCAAAGTACGTTCCTGCAATGCCTCCTACGGCAACAATGGCTGGTTGGGTCTGGCTTCGATCAATCTAGACTCCCAAGGACATATCAGCCAAGGCACTTCGAAGATGAACGACAGCTATTCGTCTTCATTCGCCAGCCAGGATCAGCGTCGCCATGTGATGTGTCAGGAACTCGGACACACCTTTGGTCTAGGCCATACCAGTGAAGACGGTAGCTCACAAGGCACCTGCATGGACTACTCGCAATCGGCGAGCAGCACAGCACCAAATTCACACGATTACGCTCAGTTGGTAACGCAATATGGTCACACCGATAGCTACAACAGCTACAGCACAACACTGGCTGCCAGCAGCTTGACCGGAGCACAAAATTCCATGGCCGGAGAAATCCCGATGGGAACGCGTGTACGCAAAGGTGTATTCGATGAAATGTGGGTTACTCCAGATGGCAAGGGCGGCGTTTGGATTCATCACGTCACTTTGGCTCCAGGCTTTGAGCATACCGAACTGCTTGATTAAGCAAAGTCATGTTCAACAAGTAACCTACTAAAACGCCGAGTACGCTCGGCGTTTTTTTTAATAGTTTTACCTGCATTAGCGTCTAACAATAATAAGTTGTCTAGACGCACTAACCTTCAGCGCTGATGTCCCCGGTAGTCGGTGTTTTTGAACGAGCTTGGCCATATCCTTGCTGGTTCAAAGTCAACCGGAATACGCAAGACTTTGAAAATTGCTCATATTCATTGGTCTTCGCGCACCAAGAAGGCATGAGATTCGCATCAGGAGTGTAAGCCAGAGTCCTATATCGGCCTACGCCCTGCAGAATCATTCTGGATCAAAACGCATGATCGAACGCGACATCCCCTTCGACGCCGACCTGATAGGCCGACACTCTGCGCTCAAAGAAATTGGTCAGCTCCTGAACGTCCTGTAGCTCCATAAACGGAAAGGGATTACGCGAATTAAAATATTTCGGCAACCCTAATTGTGCGAGTCGCTGGTCGGCGACGTACTCCAGATATTCGCGCATATCCTTGATCGACAGGCCTGCCACACCCCAGGACAGCACATCCTGAGCAAACACCATTTCGCAATCGACGGCTTCCTGCAGCATTTCCAGAATTTGTTCGTTCAATTGATCATCGAATAAGTCCGGCTCTTCTTCGCGCACGGTTCGAATCACTTCAAACGCGAATGCCATATGTCCGCTTTCATCGCGGAACACCCAGTTGGTGCCGGAAGCCAATCCATGCAACAGGCCGCGAGAACGCAAATAGTAAACGTAAGCAAAGGCCCCAAAGAAGAATAGGCCTTCGATACAGGTCGCGAAGCAAATCAAATTCAGTAGAAACTGCTTTCGCTGTTCCTTGGTTTCAATGCGGTCGATTTGATTGATCGAATCCATCCAGCGAAAGCAAAACTCCGCCTTGTGGCGAATGGCGGGAATGGTCTCGATGGCATCAAATGCTTTCGCACGCGCTTCGGGTTCGGGCAAATAGGTATCGAGCAAGGTCAGATAAAACTGCACATGCAAGGCTTCTTCATACAATTGGCGTGATAGATACAAGCGTGCTTCCGGGGCGTTGATATGCTTGTACAAATTCAATACCAGATTATTCGACACGATCGAATCACCGGTTGCGAAAAAAGCGACCAGGCGTTCAATCAAGTGGCGTTCTGCTGGTCCAAATTTATTACGAAGATCATTCACGTCCAGTGAAAAATCGACTTCTTCGACGGTCCAGGTATTGCGTACGGCGTCGCGATACATTTCATAAAAGGCTGGGTAACGCATAGGCCGCAGCGTCAGGGCAAATCCGGGATCTAATAGATTGCTCATTATTGGCAGGCCTCGCAGCTTTCCGGATTTTCCAGCGAACAAATCACGGCCGCGGTGTCTTGCTCGGCGCTGGTCACGGTGGTTTTTGCGATACGCGTGGCTGGCCGTGAGCGCAAGTAATACGTGGTTTTGATGCCTCGTTTCCAGGCGTACATGTACATGGAACTCAAGGCGCCGATATTCGGGCTTTCCATGAATAAATTCAGCGATTGTGATTGATCGATGTAGGCACCACGATCGGCGGCCATATCAATCAAGCTGCGCATCGGCACTTCCCAGACGTTGCGATATATCTCGCGTAATTCGCTAGGAATCTCGGACATGGCTTGCACGGAACCTTCTGCCAATTTAATCCGATCACGAACTTCTGGCGTCCATAAGCCTAATTTTTTCAGCTCTTCCACCAGATAACGATTTACCTGCAGGAAATCGCCCGACAGGGTTTCACGTTTGAATAAATTGGAAATTTGCGGTTCGATACATTCATAGCAACCGGCAATGGAGGCAATCGTCGCCGTCGGAGCAATTGCGATCAATAAGGAATTGCGCAGACCTTGCTCGCGAATGCGTGCACGTAAACTATCCCAACGCGTAATGTTTTCCGGCGTGATATTCCAGGCATCGAATTGCAATTCACCCTGCGCTGCCCGTGTTTCGGCAAATGACGGATGTGCGCCTCGCTCCAATGCCAATTCGGTTGAAGTGGACAAGGCCTGATAATAAATTTCTTCAGCAATTTTGGCCGACAAGGTTCTTGCGGCTTCGGAATCGAATGCCAAGCGCATTTGGAAAAATACGTCCTGCAAACCCATCATGCCCAAGCCGACCGGGCGCCAGCGTAAATTGCCGCGGCGTGCCGATTCTATCGGATAGAAATTGAGATCAATTACGCGGTCCAGTTGACGCACGGCAAGCTGTACGGTTTCAGCCAGTTTCTCGAAATCAAATTCTTTAAATTCGTTCAAATGCTGGCCGAGATTGATCGAACCTAGATTGCAGACTGCGGTTTCATCATAGGTGGTGACTTCAAGAATTTCGGTACATAGATTCGAAAGATGAATAACGTTCTTCGCATTCGCCGTCTGGTTGCTGGCGCGATTGCATTTGTCCTTGAAGGTCATCCAGCCATTACCGGTTTGCGCCAGCGTGCGCATCATTTTCGAATACAACTCGCGTGCTTTGACCTGCTTGTTTGCGAGCCCGGCAATTTCGGCCGCTTCATAGCTTTGCTCAAATGCCTCACCCCATAAATCCACCAGATGCGGCACCACTTTCGGATCAAACAAAGACCACACGCCATCAGCTTCCACCCGGCGCATGAATAAATCGGAAACCCAATTGGCCAAGTTCAAATTATGGGTACGGCGGGCTTCATCGCCAGTGTTGTCACGCAGCTCGAGGAATTCTTCGATGTCGGCATGCCAGGTTTCCAGATAGACACAGGCCGCACCTTTACGTTTTCCACCTTGATTTACCGCAGCAACCGAGGCATCGAGCGTCTTCAACCACGGCACCAGACCATTCGACAAGCCATTGGTCGAACGAATCAGCGAACCGCGCGAACGAATACGCGAGAACGACAAACCGATACCGCCGGAAAATTTCGAGAGCTGTGCAACATCGCCATAACGCTGGTAGATCGAACTCAACGAATCATCCGGTGAATCCAGTAGGAAGCAGGATGACAATTGTTCGTGCGTGGTACCGGCATTGAATAGCGTCGGCGAACTCGGCAGATAGTCCAGTCGTGCCATGCGCTGATATAACGCGAGTACTTCAGCGACATCTTCGCTGAGCGCGCAGGCAATTCGTAGAAAGAATTGCTGAGGCGTTTCGATTACCGTGCGTGCGGTCGGATGTCGCAACAAGTAACGGTCATACAAAGTGCGCAGGCCAAAATAATCAAATAGCGCATCATGCTTGTTATCTAGCGCATCATTGAGTTTGCGCGCATTAGCTTGCACGAAACTCAATAAACGCTCATTGATCAAACCCAGCTCATGGCCGCGCGTTATTGACTGCGAAAAGGCATGAATTTCCTGCCCGGTGACTTCTTTCTCAATGAAACCGGCCAATAATCTCGCGCCCAGGCGGCCATATTCGGGCTCTTCTGCGGTCAGCAAGGCGGCGGTGCGAATGGACAACTCATCCAATTCGCGTGTGCTCGCGCCATCGTATAAACCTGAAATAGTGCGAGTGGCAACACGCATGGGATCGATGGAAAACAGACCTTCGGCGCATCGGGTAATCGCGCGAACAATTTTATTGAGATCGACGGTTTCGCGGCGGCCATTGCGTTTTGTCACTGCCATCACGCCGGTATGCGGCGGCGGCGTTAATTGGAATTGTGCGTTGGTATTTTCTTGCGTCGTCGCTATCTTGATGTTTTCAGAAGCGTGAACAACTTCAATGTCGTTAGTGTGATTCATGTTTTTCTCCAGTGCGTAAGGCACATCGCGATCTCTCCCACGGAGATGGCGAACACGAGAGCAACAACATCATTCCATCGATGCGACGTTGACCTCGCAGGCGAGAAGACACGGGAGGAAAAACAGAATGCCGCACCACAGATGGTGATGACGACAACGGCGATCTCCCCCCGGAGACTTCTGGGCCGATACCGTGCGGTGTGCTTCACACGGTTGTCGGCAGGTCTTCGGACTTAGGACATGAAGCTGATTCGCTTCGCCTACTAATCGCCGCTTCCCAAGTCATTAACCCAGTGCGTGTGGCGAGGTTCGTTTCCATATACCGCTGCGGGGCAGCGCCGGATTCACACCAGCTTCCCTATTAACCCGACCGCGAGGACGGGACCGACGGACACAAGATATCGGCATTATGGGCGAGCGTCAACACAACATATCGATTTCTGCTTTCGATTTATCGACGCCTTAGCCAACGTAATTTCGGGAAAAACTCTGCTAATGTGAACCAAGAAATCTTCCAACTGCCGTGCAATTTCATGAAAAAACCCGGACTTCCCCGCATCCCAAAAACCATCTGGATGCTGGGTTTTGTCAGTCTTTTTACCGACATGAGTTCGGAAATTGTGCACAGCCTGCTACCGATTTTATTGGCAACGGGTTTGGGCGCCAGTGCGCTTGTGATTGGATTGATTGAAGG
>JAYUWO010000201.1:0-9778 GCA_043753545.1 Arenimonas sp. | reverse complement strand
TCGCCAATAACGCGAGCCAATGCCTTTGACTTGTGTGGCCCAGCGTTTTTCATTGGTGTGCATTTGCGTCAGTACAGAGGGCGCTTGCATGGGAATAGCGCCGCGCTTGTCGGGTCGCACTTGTTTGCCTGTCCATTCAACCAGTTTAATGTAATCGCTCAAACGAATAGGCAGGCAGGCGATTAGCGTGCCGTGTAGTGGGCGGAGCGCTTGTTTCAAAAAGGGTTCCTGTTTCTTTGCGAATTTTGTCCGTTGCTGGATGCTGGTGTAGTGACTTTGGGTCAAGCTTTTTGTCATACCTGCACGAATCGGATTCAAATCAACATAGGCCATGGCGGCGAGTACGGCTTTGTCATCGCACAAGACTTGTGATTTAAAGCGGCCCTCCCAAAAACGGCCTTTACAATTATCTTCGGCATTGGCTTGTCTTGCGATAGGCTCCGCGAGGCATTTCATCAGCCACGACAAGCTTCCTAGGCGTGAGCGACATTGCGACATGCGCTGCGAATTGGCTATTAATCTTTTCCGCTTGAAGGAGCGCGCTTCTTCAGAATCCTCTCTCGGCGGGAATAATCGTACCCATCGCTGAGCAACTGCATCGTCTGTCCATGTAGCGGTTGCGGCTGGGTCGACATGCAGTACCAAATGGAGATGATTGCTCATCACCGCATAGGCATAGACTGCCACGGCAAAACATTCGGCGACCACGGCAATACGTTGTTCAACCCAGGCCTTGCGATGCTCAAAGCTTTGATGGGTATAGTGATCAATGCCACACAAAAATGCCCGGCGAACACAGCGCTGCACGCAGTGATAAGTGCCCGAGGCGCCGAGTGGAATTAAATGCGATCGTGCTTGCGTCATGGCGCTAGTGTGGGTGTTATGCAAACCCTGCAATGTAGGGGTGTATGGCAATGTGTGTAGGGTGATGTGGATACTGTGCGTGTCCTTGAACGTGTCCTTGAAAGAAAGGGGCTCGAAAGGGTATCTTTGAAGGCGCAACGTTGGGCTCGAAGCGATTTCCGCTTATACATATGTATTTCCCTAAGGCAAAAATCGATAAAAAATGAAAATCGTCTCCATCATCATGCCGGTCTACAACGAATCGGAAGGCATCTACGAAAGCCTTGCGAAACTGGAACAGTCGATTGCAAATCTACCTTACGAATTTGAATGTGTTGCAGTCAATGACGGCAGCACTGACGACACGCTGCAAAAGCTCCAGCAATACAAGACCTTGAAATTGCGTTTGCGGATTGTCGATTTGTCGCGGAATTTCGGCAAGGAAGCGGCGCTCTCGGCGGGAATGGAGTTTGCACGCGGTGACGCCGTTATTCCGATGGATGCCGATTTACAGGATCCGCCGGAATTGATTGCCGATCTGCTTGCCGAGTGGGAGAAGGGATTCGAGGTTGTATTAGCCAAACGCGAAGATCGCCGATCCGATTCATTGATAAAACGTACCGCCGCGCGTGGTTTCTATCGCTTTATCAACCGCTTGTCCGAAATAAAAATTCCGGAAGACGTAGGTGATTTTCGCCTGATGGATCGCGTGGTGGTCGATGTCGTAAAGCGCCTGCCGGAAAACCATCGCTTCATGAAGGGTCTGTTTGCCTGGGCCGGATTTCGCACCACGAGTGTCCATTACGTACGGCCAAAACGTGCGAGCGGGGCGACGAAGTTCAATGGCTGGAAGTTATGGAATCTGGCACTTGAGGGCATCACTTCCTTCTCGACCGTGCCGCTGCGCATCTGGACGTATCTGGGGTTTCTGGTGTCGGCCAGTGCGTTTATCTATGGTGGCTACATCATCGTTACGACGCTTTTTTATGGTAACGACGTGCCGGGCTATCCTTCCTTGCTGAGTATTATTCTGTTTTTATCAGGCATACAGATTGCCGGCATGGGCATACTGGGTGAGTATCTTGGTCGCGCTTACCTTGAGACGAAACGGCGCCCGGTGTTTATCGCCAGAAGTGTTAGTGACATTGCATCGACCGATCCAAAAGGATCATGAATAAATAAAATCCCGCATCCAAAATTCCTTGCTGAGTAAATGTCAAGGTCACAAGGCTTATAAAATATTAGATGTCGCCTCTGGCGCATCGACAAAAAAATGGCCGCAATGCGGCCACTTCTTCAAACAATAAACGAATCGATTACAGCGCCCTTTCCAGCTCCGGAATAATCTGGAACAGATCACCAACCAGACCGAAATCGGCAATTTCAAAAATCGGCGCATCGCCGTCCTTGTTGATGGCAACAATCGTGCCGGCATCTTTAATGCCGGTCAGGTGTTGAATTGCACCCGAGATACCGATTGCGACATAGAGTTCCGGCGAAATGATTTTGCCGGTTTGGCCGACCTGCAATTCATTCGGTACATAACCGGCATCGACCGCAGCACGTGAGGCACCGACGGCGGCCCCCATTTTATCGGCGAGCGAATAAATGATCGAGAACGCATCGGCGGAACCCAGCGCTCGACCACCAGAGATAACTTTTCTGGCACTTTGCAGATCCGGGCGATCGCTCTTGCCCTGTTGCAAGCCGACGAAGCGGGTGTGGGTTGGCAATGCGACGCTGACATTCGATGCTTCAACTGAAGCGCTGCCGCCGTTACCAGCTGCTGGCCAGGAAGCGGTACGTACAGTCGCCACAACGGTTTTGTCGGCAGGTGCCGTCACGCTAATAATCGCGTTGCCGGCATAAATCGGACGCTTGAAATTGTGACTGGATTCGACCGCCATGATGTCGCTGACTTGTGCGGTGCCGAGCAAGGCAGCAACGCAAGGCATCAGGTCTTTGCCGAACGTGGTCGATGGTCCAAACACATGCGAATAACCGGCGGCAAGGCTGGCGATTTGTGGCGCCAGAATATGCGCGATTGGATTGGCATTGGCGGCATTGGCAATCGTGATGACTTTGCTGACACCGGCAATTTGTGCGGCCTGTGCGGCGATGGCATCGGGTGCATCGCTCAACACCACGATATCAATCGATTCGGCGTTCATCGCCTGCGCGCAGGTCACGCAACGGGCGGTGGCGGAATTGAGTTGGCCGTTTAAATGTTCGGCGACGATGAGAACTTTGCTCATGATTACACCAGTCCTTTTGTTTTCAATGCAGCGACCAGTTCGGCCACGTCTTTCACCATGATGCCCTTGCTGCGTTTGGCAGGGGGCGCGTAGTGCGTGGTGCTGAGGAAATCGCCGGACTCGACGCCGAGGTCGGCCAGTGGCAGAGTTTCCATCGGTTTGGATTTCGCTTTCATGATGTCGGGCAGCTTGATGAAACGCGGTTCATTCAAACGCAGGTCGACGGTAATAACGGCAGGCAAATCGACTTCGAGTGTTTCAAGACCGGCATCAACTTCGCGCGTCACAGTCGCTTTATTGTCGACCACTTCGACTTTGCTGGCGAAGGTCGCTTGCGGGCGATTCCACAACATCGCGAGCATCTGGCCGGTTTGATTGGCGTCATCGTCAATGGCTTGTTTGCCCATCATGACGAGACCGGGTTGTTCTTTTTCGACCAGCTTCAACATCGCGCGAGCGGCGGTCAGCGGTTGGATCGCCTGATCGGTAACGATATGGATCGCGCGGTTTGCGCCCATCGCCAAACCGTTGCGTAAATGGGCCTGACAATCGGCCGGGCCAATCGTGCAAACGACGACTTCGGTGGCAATGCCTTTTTCACGAAGACGCAGTGCTTCTTCGAGTGCGATGTCATCGAAAGGATTTGGCGAGAGTTTCACGCCTTCGGTGACGACGCCGGAATTGTCCGGCTTGACCTGAATGCGGACGTTGTAATCGACCACACGTTTGTAACCCACCAAAATTTTCATGAGGCTTTCCTGCGTTGAGCGAGAATCCGTCCGATAGCTGTTGCACAGACGGCGGTAAAGAGGTGTCTATTGTACCCGTTTGGCACCGTTCGATTCCATGATTCAGGCGAGTTCGTACCCTCACCCGGCGCTACGCGCCACCCTATCCCGGAGGGAGAGGGGAGTCAGCATTTTTGATTAGTTGGAGCTTAAGAGGCTGGCCGCAAAGCGTTCGGCACTGCCGGGCGCGTGTTCAAAGAATAGGCTGGGCTCGGTGAGCTCCAGCTCTAATAGCATCGGGCCCTGACTGGAGGGCAGTAAATCCACGCGGGCATAGGCCAGCGACTTGAATGGCACGGCCGCCAGCACCTTGTGTGCGACCTCCAGCTCGTCACCTCCGGGCTCACGTGCCGTGATGGCTTCAGGGGCAAACAAGTGATTGGTTGGACCTTCATCGAGCTGAAGCAGCGGTCCTTTGCGAATAGCGTGCGAAAAAATACCCTTGAAGAAAATCAGCGCAGTCTCGCCTTTGGTATCCACGTCGGCCAGATAGGGTTGAATCAAGGCGGCACGCTTTTGATCGAGTAAATTTTTTACGTGTTTAATGGCAGCAGTACGATCTTTTGCCAGATAACGCTGGGTATCGCGAGAACCAGCACCAACCGCAGGCTTCACGACGAATTCGGCGTAATCGGGAAAACGATCGGGTGTCTGTCCCGGCTCGATAAATACGCTTTCCACGACCGGACAATTTTTCTTCGCGAGATCAGCCAGATAGTGCTTGTCGGTATTCCACTTCACGACATCGGCCGGGTTCAACATTCGGGTTTGCGCGGCGGTGTGTTCGCACCAAGCAAGAAATTCCGGCAAGCGTTCGGTGTAATCCCAAGTGGAACGCAATACCACGGCATCGAATCGCTGCCACGAAACCGAACAATCATCCCAGGCCAGAATTTCTACCGAAGCGCCGGCTTTGCGTAAGGCATCGGCTAGAGGAGCCAGATCATCATCCAGCGAGAAGGCGGCGATGGCGGTGACGAGTGCGATTTTCATAGGGAGATTGTAGCGCGAGATAGCCCATGTGACGGCGGCAAAAAATCAAAATATCCGCAGGAGGTTCCTTCAGGCGCGATAGATCTGGCGTGGTTTTTCGCGCCTAAAGGACGCTCCTGCGTAAGATTACAATTTTATTTTCAGCAACTCTTTAACCCACAAGGCATACAGTGCTCTTGATGGATGCAAACCATCTTCGGCATAGAATTCTGGATCAGCGCCGACTTCGCGCGTAACTTTGCTGATATCTACCCAATGCACGCCAGCCTGTTTTGAAACTTCACGGTTGATCTGGTTATAGGTATCCAGTTCGCGAGCGATTTGTGCAAGATCTCGCCCCGATTTCTGCCCGAACTCCGTGATGCCCCAATCAGGAATCGACACGACAAACACGTGCGAGTTTTTATTGCCGGCATAGGCAATCGCGCGTTTTAGTAAACTGGAAAATTCATCGTGATAATTTTCGCTATTGCGTTCGCGATACTGATTATTGACGCCGATCGACAGCGACACCAGATCGTAGGGCGGGCTCATCGTGTTATTGCTTTCCGCTTCATCTAGCGCATCTGCCAGCTCGTCGGTAGTCCAGCCGGTTTTCGCGATGATGCCGGGGTCGGCGACATCGATGCCATTGGCACGCAAGGCATGCACCCATTGCATTGGCCAGCTGTCTTCAACGTTTAACGCCTCGCCTATCGTGTAGGAATCACCCAAGGCGAGATAACGCACGACTCAGGCGACTTCGCGTTGTTTGAGCTTTTCAGCGTAGCGTTCCAGTAGACGCTCAATACGCACAAACACTTCTCGCAGCGTGTCGGCTTCGGGCAACAAAGTAATGCGGAAATAATTTTTGTAGATGACGTTGAAGCTGGAACCGGGCACCACCAGCACGCTTTCCTGTTCCATCAAATCGTAGGCGAATTGATGGTCGTTGAAATGTTCGGCCAATTCGCCGGTCACGCCGACAAACCCGTATAGCGCGCCTTGAGGTGCGACTAAGCTGAGATGTTGACTTTTCGCGCAGGCTTCGATCACGGCGCGACGGGATTCATACAGGCGGCCGCTTTCGCTCGTCAATTCGCTGATTGTATCGATGCCTGCGATTGCCGCCGGAATGGCATATTGGCCGGGCACGTTTGCACATAAACGCAAAGCACCAAGCAAGTCCAGCGCATGGTGGTAATCGCCGATGCGGGTGGCTTCGCCGCTCAATACCATCCAGCCGACGCGCCAGCCGCAGGCACGATGCACTTTCGATAAGCCACCGAAACTCAGGCAGGGATGATCGCCGGCCAGTGGTGCGAGTGCTTCGAATTTTGCGTTGTCGTACAAGATGCCGTCGTAAATTTCATCGGCCATCAGAAGTAAATTATGTTTACGAGCGATCAGTACCAATTTTTCCAGTAGTGCTTTTGGATAATTGGCACCGGTCGGATTGTTCGGATTGATGATCACCAATGCGCGCGTGCGCGGGGTAATCAACTCTTCGATTTGTTTCGGGTCGGGCAGGAAATTATTTTCCGCCGTGCAGTCGTAATAACGCGGAATGCCGTCGTTCAAAATCGTTGCGGCACTCCAGAGCGGATAGTCCGGGCTGGGCAGTAACACTTCATCGCCGACATTCAACATCGCGCGCAACGAGATATCGATCAATTCACTGACGCCATTGCCGATGAAAATTCTTTCCGGCGTGACATTCGGGGTATTGCGCTGTTTGTAAAACGCACTCAAAGCCTCGCGTGCGAGCGGCAAACCTTGCTGATGCGTGTACGGATCGCTATCGGGCAAATTGCTCGCAATGGCCTGCTGCAAATGTTCCGGCGCGCGAAAGCCAAAGGCGCCGGGATTGCCGATATTGAGTTTGATCAGGGTGCGGCCGTTGGCTTCAAGCTCGCGGGCACGGCGGGCCAGTTCACCACGGATTTCATAACGAACATCGCGCAGGGTTTCGCGCGTAACAATAGGCTGGGGATGCATGGACGGTAGGGCTTCGGGAGCAAAAAGTGTCCGTGAAGACTACCTGAAATTGTTGGAGCTTTCAGCTGGAAGTTTTGCCCCGCAATGCCAGGATGGCCAGAACGGCAATCACCCCTTCCCAGACCAGTGCAAACCAGAGAAACGGCGTTGTGACGCCAAGAACCAACATGCTTGCCAAACGAGCCAGGGCAAGCCCGCCGTAGCTGGCCAGGCTTAATTGCAGACCAAAACGCTGACGGTCGGCGGCAAAGCAATTCAGCAACAAGATGCCCAGACCCAGCTCTAGGCCGCCGTACATGGCCCGAATTTCTACCTGTGCCTCGGCACTCAAGGCCTGGATACCGATCCCGGGAAGCAGCATGTCCGGCCAGCACAAAAACAGTATTCCGAAGGCAGTAAATCCGAGTCCGGCAAGGGTGATGACGACCACGTTGAGGTTTTTCATTCCAGGAAAATAGTCCGATGGCCGTCAAGACCATGTGCAGGACGGGCTAGAATAGGGCCAATGCAGATAAATCCCGAACATATTTCCGCCTTGCGCCTGATGGGTTGGCCCGATGATGTCATCCTGAATACGGCAGTCGCTGCCGCTGCCGGCAGCCGGGTGGCGCGAGTCGTCGGCCAGCATCGAAGCGCCTATGTCGTAGCGACCGAGATCGATCAAAGCCTGCGCGTGCAGCCACCGGCTCCCTGGACCCGACCGCGAGTGGACCCGGAAACCCGTGCCATTGTTGGCGACTGGGTCGTTCTGGACGAAGATTGCAAGAATATTCTAAGCCTCTTACCTCGCCATTCGGTCTTGAAACGTGCTGCTGCCGGCGAGCATTACAAGGCGCAATTGATTTCCGCCAATATCGATCACGTGCTGGTGGTGTGTGGACTGGATGGTGATTTCAATCCGCGTCGAATCGAACGTTATTTGTTGCTGGTTCAAGCCAGTGGTGCCGGTCCCGTGCTGGTGCTGACGAAAGCCGATTTAACCGAGCACGTCGACATGGCGCTGGAAAGCCTTCAGGAAATCGTGCAGGGCGGCATTCCGATTTTTGCCGTGAACGCGAAAGATGCCGAGAGTCTGAAAGTGCTGCATCCTTATTTAGGTGCTGGAAAAACCGCAGTATTGGTGGGTTCTTCGGGCGCCGGAAAATCGACCGTGACCAATAGTCTGCTCGGCACCAGCATGATGAAAACCCAGGAAGTGCGCGGCAATGATTCGCGCGGCCGCCACACGACAACGCACCGCGTATTGATCTCGCTGCCGCAAGGAGGCTGCTTGATCGATACGCCCGGCATGCGCGAACTAAAACTCAGTGGCGATGAAGATTTAAGCGAAGGCACGTTTGAGGATATCGACAGCCTGGCAGCGCAATGCCGCTTCAGCGATTGCGGCCATAGTAACGAGCCCGGCTGCGCCGTACTGGCAGCATTGGCGGACGACAGCCTGGATGCCGAACGTTACGCCCATTATCTGAAATTACGCGATGAGCGCGATGCTGCGGCAACATCCTTGGCCGCGCGACGCGCCGATGCAAAGGCAGCCAACGCCGCCTTTGTTAAAAGAACAAAAGATAAATACGGACGACGGTGAACCCCACCCTTTCCATCGAGGTCAAGCATCACGCCGGCCTGGACAAGCGCATGGAAAAAGCGGTGCGCGGCATTCGATTATTGGAGTCGGTAAGCTGGCATCAAAGTGTCCAGCAACAATTTCTGGCCGATTGGCGCAGCGGAAAAAAAATATTACCCAACGTGCTTTATCAGCCGGAACAACACGGCGAAACACGCGAAGAATTGCACGCAATCGTGGCTGAATCCGATATTGATCATCCACTGGGTCGCTATGTGCAACGCACGGCCAATAGCTGGATCAATGCGACCTACCTGCTTGAAGCACTTGGCACGAAAGATGTTACCGATTTTTCAATCCGCTTGTTTGGCCGCCCCGGCGATGCCTTGCCCGGCAATGGCCCGAGCAATATCGTCGCGGCGCAGCACTTTATTTCCTTGGCGAATGAACTCGACAGCGAGTTGAACCAGATCGAAGCGGAATATTGTCTGTCGGCTGAAATTGTGCAGACGGAATTACAGGAGGCGCTCGACCGATTTTTCGTTCACCACAAAGTCAATGTCGAACTGGATCCGAACCTGATTGCGAAAGCCGCTGCCGGACCAACGCGGATTCGTTTACGCAGCAATACCGGTTTCAGCGAATATGATCGCCATCAATTGCTGGAACACGAAGCTTTCGTGCATTCGTTGACGGCGCTCAATGGCCGCGAACAACCCTACTTCAAATCGCTGGCAAGAAATTCTCCGCGGATTACCGCCACCCAGGAAGGCATGGCGACATTTGCCGAATTGATTACCGGTGCCATTGATATCGAGCGGCTGAAAAGAATCAGTCTGCGTATTCTCGCCATCGACATGGCCTTGAACGGAGCCGATTTTCTGGAAGTATTCGCGTTCTTTCTCGATGCCGGCCAAAGCGACACCGATAGTTTCAGCTCGACTCAGCGGGTGTTCCGCGGCGTACCCGTGACCGGCGGAGCGGCATTCACCAAAGACACCGTTTATCTGCACGGTTTGTTGTCGGTGCATACTTTTTTTCGCTGGTGTTTGCGGCACAAACGCCTGCGTCTGACGCGACTCTTGTTCGCCGGGAAAATGAGTTTGCAGGATGTGTTTGATCTTGAACCGATGTTCGATGATGGCGTACTGCGCGAGGCGCTCTATTTGCCGCCGTGGATTCAGCGGGCCAATGGTTTGGCCGGGATGCTGGCGTTCTCGCTGTTCGCCAACAAAATCAAGCTTGATACCGTCGATGCGGATGACTTGGTGTTGGGTTTGTGATTTTATTTTCTGTAGGTGCGCCTTTTCTTTTGGCGCGACAAATCTGGCGGGATTTGTCGCGCCAAAAGAAAAGGC
>JAYUWO010000200.1:0-9841 GCA_043753545.1 Arenimonas sp. | reverse complement strand
CGCTTTCTGCGGGGCTCCGCATGGACATGCATTTCTTGGCAAGAAGATACTTTGCCAACTTTCGCCATCGCGACAACGCTACCTGCGTTGATTGTTCGTCCCCCGCAATCAATGGCTCCGTGAAATTCCGTGCACGAATTTATTTGCCGTATCGCAGGCAAACCATCGGCACTTGCTTTGATACACTGGTACTCTATTTTCGTGCTTGAAGAAATATATCTTGCGACACGAAATTCCTCGCTACTTTTCTCAGGAACATTCCGATGAATCTACGCTACTTGTTTTTGGCTACCCTCTTTTTTGTGCTAAGCGGAACAGCAGCCGAGGCCGCGAAAGAGAAACCAAGGCCGCTTTTTGTCCAGTCCGCAAACCAATCGCTCTCGGCGGCACCGGCAGATAAAGCGCAAATTGTTTTTCTTGAACCGATCAACTCGATCCAGGGCTTGTTTCCCGTGGGTATCTTCGAGATAGAAGGCGACAAGCGCACTTTGATTGCAACTACAGGTGCGCACAGCAAGGCCGCAGTGCTTGTCTCGCCGGGGCGTCATGTTTTCATGGCGAACCATTCCGGCATGACGGCGCATTTTCTCGATGCCAACGTCGAAGCCGGCAAAACGTACTACGTACTACTTCGATTCATCTATGCGCAGGGATTCCAGTTGCGGCCGATTCGCTCCACGGGGTCATCGGACTATAGTGTTGCGAACAAAAAATTTCCTGCCTGGATTTCAAAAACCCATTTCGTCGAAAAAACCGTCGACAGCGATACATTCTTCGAAAACAACAAATCCGCCGTCATCAAGACTCAGGCCGAGGGCTGGGCCAAATGGCTTGCCAAAACTCAGGAAGAGCGGGAGGAACTGACACTAAATCCACAAGACGCTATTTCACTTTGATGCAGAATGGATACCCGAGACTACGCGGCTTATGCACGAATCACCCACCACGGAAGTCCTAACATAATTGGCACGTGAATGCAGATTCGTGGAAGCCCGCGCTTACTCCGAACCGGGCGATAAAGGCAGCATTCGCTTCGCGCCAGATAAATGCCTGCTTGTCTGGTGTGGCAATTACTAATACCGACAAATCACCCTTGCAAGGGTTGCTGGCATTCATCACGATCTCATTAGCCGCACTCTATTTTTTATTGCTTGCCCAGGTTGCTATTGACAGCGGAGATGGCATCAGGCTTTCTTTTGGGTTTCGCTTCCCAAGCACGCATGCGTGTCTGGAGCTAGGCATCCGGAGGATCGTATGTGCCGCGTTTGTGTTCCCCGCACGATGAATGATTTTTGCTGAATTTTTCATTATGTTCAGGCGGATCCTTGTCGGCACTACCGCCTGCCTGTTGCTGATTCCATAGCAATGGCATCGTTGCTTTGCCGCCATACGCCCTGCGTAGCCTGAAGCTGGTGACCTACAGCTCCCTTGCCCTTGCATTCAGTGGCTTTATCTTTTTTTTGTGCGCTGTCGCGCTACGCTTCCTGATCAAGCGTGTAGACTCCCGACGCACGGGTTTCATAAGGCATTTAGTCATGAATACTAAAAAGCATTCCGCCCTATTACTGCAGTCGAGCGCCTTGTGGCTGCTGTTCTGGGTGGTAGGTCTGCCGGATTATTACCAGCAATATTCTCCAGTCCTGATTGGTGTTCTCTGCACGCTATTGTCCGTCGCTTTTTCGCTGTTCGCCATCTTCATACTGATGCGTTGCCGCGCGGAAATCCGGATGTCGCGTGGATGCTGGTTGTCGTTTTATTACACGATACCCTTTGCCATTTACGATAGCCTGTATTGCGGTTGGTACCTTGGCTTGGGTGCCGGTTTTTTAGTGTCGCACTGGTACTTGACCATTTTCTACATCAGCCTGTGGTTGACCTTTATTCCAGTGGCATGGATGTTGAATCGTTTCTCTCAGACGAAAGTGACAGCGGGCTAATGCCGGTCCCATGATCGAGATCCAGCGCTTCCAGATCAAGACACATCAATGAAATCAACACCGGGTGATAGCAATATGTCGAACGTCGTCGTCAGCCCATACTCTGCCGAGTGGCCTGCAAGCTTCGTGACACTGCGGGAGGAATTGCTTTCGGTATTCAGGCCTACGAAAGTACAGGTCGAGCACATCGGCAGCACCTCCGTTCCCGGGCTAGTGGCGAAACCGGTGATCGATATACTGCTCGGCGCCAGTGCTTTGTCGGATATTGAATCAAGAATTCCGGCGATCGAAAAACTTGGCTACACCTATGTAGCCAAGTACGAGCGCGAGCTGCCGATGCGCCGTTATTTTGTAAAATCCGGATGCAGTTCTCTGCGAGTACATTTGCATGCCGTGGTGCATGGCTTGGCAATATGGAAAGAGCATATAGGCTTGCGCGATGCGCTACGTGCCGATCCCTTGCTTGCTTCGCAATATGCCGATTTGAAGTTACGCCTGGCTGCGGAATTCGCCCGTGACAAGTCCGCCTACACGGATGCCAAGGCGCCTTTTATCCGGGAAGTATTGTCGCGCTTGCACTCTAGGGCCGATGCCGACTGATCATTCAATCACCTCATGGAAACACGGCTTAGCTGTGTTTATCATTGATCACACTGATCACACTATTTACCGCAGCACCAACTATCTGGAGGACATTGTCATGCTGCAAATGCGACCCGGCTGTGAGTGTTGTGACCGCGACTTGCCGCCTGATTCGGACGATGCCTGGATCTGTTCCTTCGAATGCACATTTTGCACCACTTGCATCGATGCACAACTTGCCGGGCGCTGCCCGAACTGCGGTGGAAATTTTACCCGCAGGCCCACTCGCATTCACGCCGCTCTGGAACGAAATCCTGCCTCAACGGTTCGGGGACTCAATCCTTCCAGGTGTGCGGGCAATTTTTAGCTTGTCATCCGTAACTGAAACTACCGGAGCGGTGTAAAGCTCATTCGATCGAGCGGACTCACGGTATGCCGGATATCGTGCTCGACACGCGTGTAAATCATTGTCGTATTCAAATTGCGATGGCCCAGTAATAATTGAATCGTGCGGATATCCGTGCCCGATGCCAGCAAATGGGTAGCGAAGGAATGTCGCAATGTATGCACGCTGGCATGCTTGTAGATTTTCGCTTCAGCCAGCGCGATCTTGAAGGCCTTTTGCACCGTGGAATCCGGTGTATGCCACCGCAGCATCCTTCCGGTTTCGGGGCAACTTCGTACTGCAGTGGACGGAAACACAAACTGCCAGCCAATGCTTTTTGCCGCCTCGGGATATTTACGATGCAGGGCGCCGGGCAGTGGCGCATAGCCTCGCCCATGAATAGCATCGTGTTTGTATAGCGCGATGACTTTCAATAAATGCCGCTGAAGTGGTCCGGCCAGACGCAATGGCAGCAGGCTTGTGCGGTCTCGACTGCCTTTTCCGTTACGGACGCTGATCGTATTTGCGCGAAAATCCAGATCTTTGACACGCAAGGTGACTGCTTCGGTCACTCTCAGGCCGGCGCCGTATATTAATTCCGCCAATAATCGCGGAGTGCCGGACATGGTTGAAAATACCTGCCTGACTTCTTCTACCGACAACACCACCGGAATGCGGCTGATATATTGCACGCGACGCAAGCCTTCAATGTGACCAATTTCCATTTCCAGAACATCGCGATACAGAAATATCAAGGCATTCAGCGCCTGTGACTGAGTCGATGCGGCGACGTTTTTTTCGACCGCCAGAAAATTGATGTAAGGCGCAATTCCGACAACGCCCAGATCGCGCGGATGTTTAAGCAAATGAAAACGGATGTATTTTCTAATCCAGAAACAATAGGCTTCTTCGGTGCGACGACTGAAATGTCGACGACGACACACGGTCGACACCTGATCCATCAATTTTGGCGAGCCGGAACCCGCGGGGGAAATACCCCATGACAATCGCTCCTTTTACGTGGTTGAAAAAGTGCACCATAGCGCCAAATTCCTACGCCAAACAATAGATAAATTGTCCAATAAAGATTTCAGCCAATAACCACCACAACTTTCTGAATCATCTAAGAGTCCGGTCTGCTAGCTATCTGATCCAATTGACATTATGGAAGGTGAGAGTGCCGAGTTTGTGAGAAGTGTGTTTCGGGGCAGTACTTGTCCCGGCGGCTGCTATTGGGCGCAATGGTAGAGCGTATTGCGGCCTACAATGCTGGCTTTTCCGCTCGAAAAAACAGATTTTTTGAGTTGGCGCGCCCGACAGGAGTCGAACCTGTGACCCCTACCTTCGGAGGGTAGTACTCTATCCAGCTGAGCTACGGGCGCGTGTTGAATTGCTTCGGTGGCATTTTCGCATGCGCGGGAGCTTTGGGCGAGCAAATTATGACTTGCGCTTGTACACGGCGGCATTGATGCAAGCCATGATGCTGACCACAAACCAGCCGAAAGGCAGCAAACTCAGGGTAATTACCCACGTAATGGCAAAGCCGATGCAGGCAAGCGCAAGCCAGAAAAGGGCCGATAGAATGCGCCCCTGCACCAGTTGGCCGAGACCGGGTATAAACAAGCTGCAGATGGCGGCAATCACATTCCCGCTGGAACCTTGGCCCTGAGTCATTAATTATTTCCTTGTTCGGGATAGGCCCGTCTGAAAAGTATAACGCGTGCAAGACTCGTTGCCAGCGACAACATCCGTTAACCTACACACATGACTATCGAAGCTTTCAAAGCCCTGGTACGCGAGCGGGCTCCGCATTACTGGGCACTGATTCGCGGCGACAAACCGGTTGGCGTCCTGCTGCTGTTATGGCCGACTTGGTGGGCGCTGTTTCTGGCGGCCGATGGTTTGCCGCCTATCAAAATCATGATTATTTTCACCCTGGGTGTCTGGTTAACACGATCGGCCGGCTGCATCGTCAATGATTACGCCGATCGCTGGCTCGATAGTCAGGTAAAGCGGACGCAGCATCGCCCGATGGCAACCGGACAAGTTTCCTCGCTCGAAGCGAAAATTTTATTTTGCGTGTTGATGTTGATGGCATTTGGTCTAGTTTGCCTGACCAATACGCTCACGATTTACATGAGTGTAATCGCGATTTTTTTAGCCGCGAGCTATCCGTTTTTGAAGCGCTACACCTATTTGCCGCAGGTGTATCTGGGCATTGCCTTTGGTTGGGGAATTCCGATGGCTTACACGGCCATCCAGGGTTCGATCCCGAATGAAGCCTGGTTATTGTTCTGCGCCAATCTGCTGTGGACCACGGCCTACGACACCTGGTATGCGATGGTGGACCGCGACGACGACATCCGGATGGGTTCGAAATCTACCGCTATTCTGTTCGGCGATGCCGATCTAATTGCGCTGGGAATTTTATACTCCGGCTTTTTCTGGGCGATGCTTTTGCTTGGTCGCGGTGCGGAGCTCGGTATCAATTTTTATCTCGGCCTCACGGCTGCGTGCGGGTTCGTTGCGTATCAGTTCATTCGGGGCAGAACCCGCAAACGCGAAGATTGTTTTGCTGCGTTTTTGAATAACCAGTGGGTGGGTCTCTCGATTTTTACCGGGATTGCGCTGGATCTGTTATTGGCCACATGACTTTCGATAAGGGCCGGCAGCATCCGGTTGCTTTTTACTGGGTGCTCATCGGAGACTTCATCATGCGCTTACTGTTGCTTGGCCCACTCCTGTTTATTGGCGCATGCAGCACGATTCCGGTGGCTCGCACGCATATTGTCCCGGCCGGCTGGGAAAGCTCCTACAACGATTACCATTACTCACCCACTGTTCGCGTTGGCGACACCGTGATTGTCTCGGGTATTCCCGCTTTCGGCAAAGATGATTACGAATCGAAAATTCGCGGCATGTCCGAAAACCTGAAAACGACACTTGCTGCCTCGGGAGCCGAGATCGGGGATGTCGTCGAGATCAATACCTTCCATGCGCAAGCAAGAAGCACGAAAGAGTTCCAGGCCGAATTCGAAGTCTTCAAGAAAGTACATGCCGAATATTTCAAGGACCACTACCCGGCATGGGCCGCTATCGGAACGACTGCATTGCTAGCCGAAGACGCACCGGCGAAAAAGCGGGTGATGGCGATTGTCGGTTCTGGTAAAAACCCGAAGAAAGCTGCTGCGTTTTCTAAACAGGATTGACCCAGCGAACGCTGCAGAGTTTTATCCAGGCGGCCAATTCTGCTTCGCTTAAATGACCCGCAGCAAGATCCTGAATAATCAGGACGGCTTCGGGTTCTGCTACTTCCAGTTCAATATTGTTCATGCCAAGAAACACATACATCGCCATGAGTGCAACGCGTTTATTGCCATCGCTAAAACAATGGTTACGTGCCAAGCCAAAACCATAACTCGCCGCTAGTTCATGAACTCCCGGTTTTGGTTCACCGTAATTCATCAATTGCTGCGGTCTGGCAAGGCTGGAAGCCAAAGCAGATTCATTGATGCGGCCTGCCAACCCGCCATGATCACTAAGGACGTTAAGATGAATGGCTTTTACTAACTCGACGCTTAGCCATTTTGGTTTTTTCCTCACTTGGCCAATTCTCGCAAGGCATTACGATATTTTCGCATGCCGCGTTCAAGTACTTTCATCCCCGCTTCAAAATCGGGATCAGCAGCAGTAATTTGCACGCCATCGGGAATGTCGTGCGCATAGACGGTATCGCCTTCTTTGATTTTCAGGCGCTCAAGCATTTCCTTCGGCAAAATGACGCCGTAGGAATTTCCGATTTTGCGAAGTTTTAAATTGGCCATGTCAGCGCTCCGAACCTTGTTATTACAAATGTTATAACATTTATCTTGGCATTGCCACCCGCGCCATCACCCAGATATCGACCCGTTTCACGCCGGCTTTCTTTAACACCTTCGCGCATTCGCCAACGGTGGTGCCGGTGGTCATGACGTCATCAAGCAGTGCGATGTGTGGTGGCAGTGATCGCGTTTTGAGCACAAAGGCATCTTTGCAATTCTTGCGACGCTCGACGGCATTCAAATCGGTCTGGGCGTCGGTGTGGCGAATTCTGGACAGAATATCGGTTCGCAAATCCAGCGACTTTCCCCGGGCTATGCCTTTAGCAAGCTCCAGCGCCTGATCAAAACCGCGTTGTCGCAAGCGTTTGCCATGCAAGGGAACGGGCACCAGGGCATCGGGTAATTCGATATTCTTCGTATGGCGACAAAACAATTCGGCCAGCAGCCGGCCGGCGGCCAAATCCTGATGAAATTTGAATCTCGACATCAGTACCGAGATCGGGGCGTGGTACTGCATCGGTGCCACGGTGCCATCAAACTCCGGGCTCTTCCTTAGACAGATTCCGCAGGCCACGGCCGGGGCAGCCAATGGCAGGGCGCAGATCGGACAACACAACCGGTTCCCGGGAAGTTCGTTCCAGCAGGTTTCACAGATATCGATATTCCGCATGCCCGGCTGATCGCATAGCAGGCAACGTGCGGGCAATAGCGACCAGACGATACTTTTCCGGAAGCCGTCGACTTTTTTCAGCAGGTTTTGGTTGACAGGAAAGACCATGCTGACCAGACTGCCCCTCTTTACAAGGCTTTACTGTCAGGAATTACCTATGTCTGCTGTCATCCGAAATGATTGGTCGCGCCAAGAAGTGCTGGCCTTGATGAACCTCCCGTTTCCGGAATTGATGCATCGTGCCGGCGAAGTCCACCGCGAACACTTCAATCCGCAGGAAGTTCAGGTCTCCACCCTATTGTCGATCAAGACCGGCGGCTGCCCGGAGGACTGCGCCTATTGCCCGCAGAGCGCGCGCTACAACACCGGCCTGAAAGCCCATAAATTGCTGACGCTCGACGAAGTCATCGAAAAAGCCACGCAAGCCAAAAACGCCGGGGCGACCCGTTTTTGCATGGGTGCCGCCTGGCGTTCGCCAAAAGACAAAGACGTGGCGCAAGTTGCCGAGATGGTCAGCGCGGTGAAAGCCTTGGGCATGGAAGCCTGCGCGACCCTGGGCATGTTGAGCCCGCCGCAGGCCGATACCCTGAAGCAGGCCGGTCTGGACTACTACAACCATAATCTGGATACCGCGCCGGAAGAATACGGCGACATCATCAAGACCCGTGATTATCAGGACCGTCTCGATACCCTCGACAACGTGCGTCAAGCCGGCCTGAAAACCTGCTGCGGCGGGATTGTGGGCATGGGTGAATCCCGTGAACAGCGCGCCAATCTGCTGCACTCGCTGGCATCCTTGCCGGAACACCCGGGCTCGGTGCCGATCAACCGCCTGGTGCAGGTCGAAGGCACGCCGCTTCACGGCACGGCATTACTCGATCCGTTTGAATTCGTCCGCACGATTGCCGTGGCCCGCATCATCATGCCGGCCTCAATGGTGCGCCTATCGGCCGGCCGGGCCGAAATGAGCGAAGAACTTCAGGCACTTTGCTTTCTGGCCGGTGCCAACTCGATTTTCTACGGTGAAAAATTATTGACCACCGGCAATCCAGATGTTGAAGCAGATCAAGCTTTATTCGCCCGTTTAGGTTTACGATCTATGCCCCTGTTCGAAGAAAGCAAGACGGTACACGCCGATGTTTTGTGCCCCGACAAAACGCAGCACTGTGCCGCCTAAAATAAAAAATGCCGCGAATTTTAATCAGCGATAAAGTCAAAGCCGAGAAGCAGGCGCGGGTTAATTCCGCCTCCGTCCGTCAGCGCCGCATCATTCAGGCCCGCGATGGCGTGACCGTGAAATGCGATGGCCGCGAGCTGATCAGTTTTTGCAGCAATGATTATCTGGGTTTGTCGCAGCATCTCGATGTCGTGTCGGCATTGCAGGAATCGGCGGCCTATCACGGCGTTGGCAGTACCGGCTCGGCTCTGGTTTGCGGTTACCACCAGGAACACGCCAGTCTGGAAACCGAAATTGCCGAATGGCTCGGTTATGAAAAAGCCCTGTATTTCGGCAGTGGTTATCTGGCCAATCTCGCCGTTATGCAAAGCCTGCTCGGGCCCGGCGATGTTTGCGTGCAGGACAAATTGAATCACGCCTGTCTGCTCGACGGCGCACGTCTGGCGTACTGTGAATTGAAGCGCTATCCGCATGCCGATGTTTCGGCGGCACTTCGTCAGCTCACCAGCCATCGCGATGGTGCCGCCATACTTGCTACCGATGCGGTATTCAGCATGGATGGTGATATTGCACCGCTACTTGATCTCGTCTTGCTGACGCGTTCGCAAGACGCCATGTTGTATGTCGACGATGCCCACGGCATCGGCGTGCTCGGTCCGGAAGGTCGTGGCAGTGTGGCGGCATCCAAACTATCGAGCAAGGAAGTACCGCTGCTGGTATTGCCGATGGGTAAAGCATTCGGTGGACAAGGCGCCATGTTATGCGGCAGCGAAGCGGTGATCGGCCATATTTCGGAAACCGCGCGCCCGTATTTATTCAGCACCGCACCGCCGCCGGCCATGGCTGCCGCGATGCGTGCGAGTTTGAAATTGATTCGTACCGAGCCCTGGCGCCGCGCGAAACTCGCATCGTTAATCGCGCGTTTCCGTCGTGCCGGTTTTCGTCACGGTCTGCCACTGCGCGATTCGCAAACTGCCATCCAGCCGATCATTCTGGGTGATAACGCAAAAGCATTGAGGGTCGCCAAAGCGCTCGAAGCTCAGGGCTATCTGGTCAGTGCCATCCGGCCGCCGACCGTTCCCGATGGTCAGGCACGCATACGTGTCACTTTGACTGCCTTGCACAGCGAAGAGCATGTGGACGGCCTGGTCAAGGCATTGGCCAATGCCTTGGAAGACAACCGTAACAACTCCGAAGAAAACGCGAACGCTTAAATGAATATCGAGCAACGCGGCACCGGCCCTGCGCTGGTGATGATTCATGGCTGGG
>JAYUWO010000199.1:0-9857 GCA_043753545.1 Arenimonas sp. | reverse complement strand
GCAAATCTGGAATCCTGCCAACGCGAAGCAAAAAATGCCTTTGGCCGCGACCGAGTATTGCTGGAAAAATATATCGAACAGCCGCGTCACATCGAAATCCAGGTGTTCGCCGACGACCACGGCAACACCCTCCATTTGAATGAACGTGAATGCTCAGCGCAGCGTCGCTACCAAAAAGTAATTGAAGAATCACCCTCGCCTTTCTTGACGCCAGAGCGACGCAAACAAATGGGCGATGCCGCCGTTCAAGCCGCCAAAGCGATTGACTACGTAAACGCCGGTACGGTGGAATTCATCGTTGGGGCCGATGGCGATTTCTACTTCATGGAAATCAACACGCGCTTGCAAGTGGAACATCCCGTTACCGAAATGGTGACCGGTCTGGATTTGGTGGAATGGCAATTGCGGGTGGCTGCCGGCGAATCATTGCCACTCTCGCAAGATGAAATTAAAACTTATGGCCACGCCATTGAAGTCCGCTTGTATGCCGAAGATCCGGAAAAGAATTTCTTGCCTGGTTCAGGGCGTCTGGAAAAACTGCATTTACCGGCAACTTCTAAAAATGTTCGACTTGATGCGGGCGTGATCGAAGGAGACACCGTCAGTATTTTCTACGACCCGATGATCGCCAAAATGATTATCTGGGACGAAGACCGACCGCGTGCATTGGCGCAACTTCAAAATGCACTGGCCTACGCCGACATCAAGGGACCGAAATCGAACATCGAATTTCTCGAAAAACTGGTGCGTCATCCCGTCGTTGTCAGCGGGATTATTACGACCAATTATCTTGATCAACATTTGGCCGAAGTGCTGCCGCAAGCCGACATGGCCTCTGCCCATTTCGTGATTGCCGCCACCATCGCTGCCCTGCTTGCCGATGAAAAACAAACACGCCAATCCGCCATGCGTTCAAATGACCCGCATTCGCCCTGGGCGATTGCCGATGGTTGGCGCATCGGCCATGAAAGCCAGCGCAAACTGTGTTTCCAATGGCGCGAACACACTCTCGATATCTATGCGAAAGGTGCCCAGGGAAATTATCAAATTGATTATATTGCCAAGACTTTCCATGTCAGTAACGCGCACATCCATGACCTAACCCTGTCGTTTCAGCTCGACGCAATGGCACAGCGATTTCTGGTGCATGCCGACAAAAACAACATCACAGTGCACGATGGTCAATCCCGGGCTGCATTTGAACGCATACCTGCATTCTTTTTCGACGAAAGCAAAGCCGCCGGAAGTGGCGACCGTGTCGTCGCGCCAATGCCCGGACGCATGGTGGTGGTCAAAACTGCCGTAGGAGACGAAGTTACTGAAGGGCAGGAATTGGCGGTCATGGAAGCCATGAAAATGGAACTCTCCTTGAAATCGCCACGCGGTGGAAAAATCGCCGGCATTTCAGTGGCAGCCGGCGATTTTGTCGAAGCTGATATGTTGTTAATCAAACTGGAGGCACTGTCATGAAAAAATGGATGAAGGCCGTTTTTGCAACTTTTTCACTGATTGCATTATCAGCTTGCACCGGTTACGGCGTGACATTCCAAACTGCACCCGGCACCGAACTTCTAAATTGTCACCCCTCGCTGGTCGGCGCGTGGAGAGTGATAGAAGGTGAGCGCAATGCGCCGACTTCGGACACGCTGGACTATCTTTCGGTAAATGAAGATTGCTCCAACATTTATGCAATCACCGTTAAAAAAGAATCAGGCAAGCAAGAAACCAAGGTCGATGACTTAAAAAAGAACAACGACCAGAAAATCCAGTTTACCCGTGGTGGCACCTACGACTATGCCGTGATCACGCCGAAAGAAACCAGCTTCGAAATTGCACCCGAGCTCACTATCCCTTCCGGGAAAATCATTTACCAGATTAACTCCGGGAAAGACGGCGTGATCCTGCGTTCTGTCAACCTTGATAAGTCGATCCAGCTTGTTCTAGCGCGAAAAATGCACGGCCAGATATTTGTTGATCGTAACAATCCCGGCGCTACCCAGGCAGCCAACGTCTATATTCGGGGTGACGAAAAACAGATCGCCACCTATCTTGATGCTCTGGATATGTATTCGGATGAACGTTTGCTGTTAGTTCCCACATCTCCTGCCGAAGTGAAACAAATCCAGAAAGCCATCAAGCGTTACCAGCAGGAAAAGAAAAGCAAATGAACAATGCCGTTCGAATCGTCGAAGTCGGCGCCCGTGATGGCCTGCAAAATGAAAAAACCATCATCGGCGTCGCCGATAAAATCTCGCTGATTAATCGTTTGAGTCATTGCGGATTCAAGACGGTCGAAGCCACCAGCTTTGTCAGCCCAAAATGGGTACCGCAACTGGCCGATGCGGCCGAGGTTTTTAGCGGCATTGAAAAACTGCCCGGCGTCAGCTATCCGGTACTAACACCCAACCTGCAAGGTTACGAACGTGCGCGTGCCGTAGGAGCCACGGAGGTGGCGATTTTCGGAGCAGCATCCGAAGCCTTCAGTCTGAAAAACATCAACGCGACGATTGATGAAAGCATCGAGCGTTTCATACCGATACTCACGCAAGCAAAAATTGACGGCGTCCGGGTGCGCGGCTATGTTTCCACTGTGCTGGGATGTCCTTATCAAGGTGAGGTTCCGATTGCCGATGTCGTCAGGATTTCAAAACGTTTGTACGAGCTGGGCTGCTACGAAATTTCGCTGGGCGACACCATCGGTATCGGCACGCCTAAAAATGCGCGCAGGATGTTGGCGGCAGTTGCAAGCGAAATCCCGATGTCGGCGGTTGCCGTACACTTCCACGACACCCGTGGGCAGGCATTGGCCAATATCCTTGCCTGTCTTGAAGAAGGCGTGCGCGTGGTGGATTCCGCTGTATCGGGTACCGGCGGCTGCCCTTACGCAAAAGGTGCAAGCGGCAATGTTGCCAGCGAAGATGTGGTTTACATGCTCGAAGGCATCGGCATGAAAACCGGCATTGAACTGGATAAATTAATCGATACCGGTCGCTGGCTATCCGACCTTTTGGGCCGTGAAACCAGCAGCAAAGTAAACAGGGCAAGCATTGCATGAGAACACATAGTCGCTACCGCGTTACAACGAGCTATGAAGCCAAGTATGGAAATCCGATCCGGTTTGAATCGGGCGAGTTGATTGTTTTGGGCGGACGCGATTCTGAGTTCCCCGAATTTTTGTGGGCCAAGGACGAAAAAGGCCGCGAGGGATGGGTGCACCAGTCAAAATTTCTGGTGACATCGGAAAAAAAAGCAGTAACCACGGCGCGCTATGATGCGGTCGAACTAAGCGCGAGGTCGGGTGAATTAGTGACTGCCGAAGAAATGCTCGGCGATTGGTCCTGGTGCAGTAATTCGGAAGGTAAAAAAGGCTGGCTACCGAATCATCTGCTTGAACGTGTCACCGAGGTTCTGCCATTCACGGTTCGTGCGATCGAAGCAAAAGACGATGCCGTTATGGCCTCTATAATTCGCAGCGTCATGCCGGAATTCGGTGCCATCGGTGATGGCTTTGCCATCAATGACCCCGAAGTGGACTGGATGAGCCAGGCTTACGCGGAACCTCGCAGTGCCTACTACGTTGTCGTGATGGATGGCCTCGTCAAGGGTGGAAGTGGAATCGCACCGTTATTAGGCGGTGACCCTGACACCTGCGAATTAAGAAAAATGTATTTTCTCCCCGAATGTCGTGGCCTGGGCGCCGGCACTGCTTTGATGGCCCGGTGCTTGCACGCCGCACGTATGCAAGGATTCAAGCGCTGCTATCTCGAAACTTTGGACAGCATGAAGGATGCCCAGAAACTCTATGAACGCAGCGGCTTCAAGAAGCAGTGCGGCACCTTGGGCAATACCGGCCACGGCGGCTGCGATACCTTTTACGTCCTTGATCTGTAACCGTAGGAGCGTCCTTTAGGCGCGACAAAACTTGATCTGCAACCGTAGGAGCGTCCTTTAGGCGCGACAAAACCCGCCAGATTTATCGCGCCTAAAGGACGCTCCTACGGTAAAATACGGCATCTCAGACAAAGAGTTCCCCATGCAAATTCAAAACATTCGTGCCGTCATTACCGGCGGCGTTTCGGGCCTCGGCTTTGCCGTCGCACAATACATCGTCAGGAACGGCGGCAAGGTTGCGCTGTTCGATATCAATGATGAAAAATCCGCGACTGCCCTTGCTGAACTTGGTGCAGGAAACGCCTTTTATTTCCGTACCGATGTGGCCGATGAAGCACAGGTTGAAGCCAATGTTGCCGCCGCAAAAGAAAAACTTGGCGGCCTGAATGCCGCCATCAATTGCGCCGGCATTTTGGGTGCGGGCCGCGTGCTCGGCAAGGAAACACCGATGCCATTGAAACAATTTTCGACTACTGTGATGGTGAATTTGGTCGGCAGTTTCAACGTGGCGAAAGCCGCTGCCAATCTGATGCAACACAATGACGAAAAAACCGATAAAGAACGCGGGGTCATTATCAACACGGCCTCCGTTGCCGCCTATGACGGCCAGATTGGTCAGGCGGCCTACTCGGCTTCAAAAGGCGGTGTGGTCGCCATGACACTTCCGATGGCACGCGAACTCGCACGTTTCGGCATCCGCGTCATGACGATTGCTCCGGGTATTTTCTGGACACCTATGGTCGATGGCATGCCTCCGGCCCTGCAGGAATCGCTAAGTGCCTCGATTCCGTTTCCTTCCCGTCTTGGCAAGCCGGAAGAATTTGCTGATCTGGTCGGTTTCATTCTACAAAACACCTATTTGAATGGTGAAACTATTCGTTTGGATGGTGCGGTGCGTTTGGCACCCAAGTAAAACCCGTTTTTCACAATTCCAATAAGCATCTATCGCGGCTGAAGCCGCTCCTACAAACAAATAAAGACATTTATGAAAGCTTACGACATCAAGAAAGGCAATGTAGTCGAACACAATAAGATGATTTATCAGGTGCGTGATATTGAACGCAGTTCACCTCAAGGCCGTGGCGGCAACATGACCTTCCGTTTCATCATGTACAGCGTGCCGGGTGGCCAGAAACTGGACCTGAGCCTGAAATCGGAAGATGAATTGACCGAAGTTGATTTGATGCGCCGCGAAGCCAACTATTCCTACATGGATGGTGACGATTTCGTATTTCTGGATAAAGAAGATTACACGCCTTATACACTCAGCCCCGCCACGCTCGGCGATGCCAAAGGCTACATCACCGAAGGGCTGGAAGATTGCTATGTACAGCTGATTGATGACCAAGCTATTGGCCTGCAATTGCCGGTCAACGTCGTGCTTGAAGTTATCGAGACTCCGCCGGAATTAAAAGGTGGCACCGCCACCAAACGTCCGAAACCGGCCAAGTTAAGCACCGGTATCGAAATCATGGTGCCGGAATATATCGCCACTGGCGAAAAGATTTACGTCAGCACCGTCACCGGTGAATTTGGTGGGCGTGTCGAAACCAAGAATTTCTGATTAGAATTTACGTAGGAGCGCCTTCAGGCGCGACAGGTCTGCACAGACCTGTCGCGCGTGAAGGCGCTCCTACGATCTTCTTAACCACTTTCTCGCCATTCGGCGAATACTATCTTCCACCTCGGCATCATCCACTAATTCTCCGATGACGCGCCAGGCGAGTGCATGCGATTCATCGCTCACGACAAAATCTTCGCTACCCGTGGCATGCACCACGAATCGCACATCATGATGAAAGTGTTCGGGATCTGAACCACGAGCTGGAATGGCATGCCGTTCCAGATCGAAAATTTCCGGTTCGACTATTAGGTCCGTCAGACCCGATTCTTCTTCGGCTTCGCGCAAAGCCACTTGCGCCAGATCACTATCGCCATCGGCATGGCCTCCCAATTGCAGCCAGCGCTCGAGTTTCTTGTGATGGGTCAACAAGACACGTTGCCCATCTTTTGAGACCAGCCAGCAAGAACCGGTGAAATGCCCGACTGTTAATGTGCGTTCGCAGCAATTTTCGTAATGCCGGGCGAAGTCGATTAGCAAGGCCTTGGAATGCTGGTTTTCCGGTTCGTGTTCAGAGTATCGATTCAGCAAGCTCAAGACCTGCTGCTGTGCTGGTGAAAAATCGTCCAAACTCAACCTCTCTAAAATGCTTTAAGGCTTTACCGCAACGCCCGAAGTCGCGTATGTTACGGTAGTTTTGATTTACAAACCCCGCATGCAACCAAGTGCGGTAAGAATTTCATTCGTACATTTGCTTGAGGGGAATATAATGCTATTCGATCGCGTTAAATCGCTGGAACAAATTCTGGAAACAGCTGAGAAAAAAGGCTTAAAACGCCAGCTTGGCGCTTTTTCTCTAACTATGCTCGGCATAGGAGCCATTATCGGCACTGGCATTTTTGTGTTAACTGCCGTTGCCGCTAACAAGGCCGGCCCTGGCATGATGTACAGCTTTATAATTGCCGGGTTTGTGTGCGCATTAACGGCACTCATCTACTCTGAAATCGCGTCAATGGTGCCTGTGGCAGGGTCGGCATACACATACTCTTATGCTGTCCTCGGTGAGATTATTGCATGGTCTGTGGGCTGGGCCTTAATTCTCGAATACGCCGTCGCAGCTGGTGCGGTTGCCGTTGGTTGGTCGGGTTACATTAATGGCTTGCTGTACGAAATGGGGTATGGTTTGCCAGCTGCTTTAACTGCAGGTCCCGGCGATACCATTACTTTGCCCGATGGAACAACGGCAGCAGGTAGTTTTAATTTATTAGCTTTCTCGGTTTCGATATTGATCACTTGGCTTTTAGTTCTAGGTACCTCAAAAAGTGCGAAATTCACCTCTATTCTCGTGGTGGTCAAGATTGTAGCCTTAGCGGTATTTATTGTGCTTGCTTGGCCGCATGTTCAAGCATCGAACTTTGAACCGATGCTACCCAATGGCTGGGGCACACCTCTTTCTGGCGTGGGTGTTTTAGGTGCGGCGGCTTCTATTTTCTTTGCCTATGTAGGCTTTGATGCCGTTTCCACCGCAGCGGAAGAAACCGAAAACCCAAATCGCAATATACCGATTGGATTAATTGGGTCTTTATTAGTCTGTACGGTGTTTTATTTGCTGGTTTCTTATACAGCTATCGGCTCAGTGGGCGCACAACCAGGCGGCACGTTATCGCAATCTAAAGAACCTTTGGCTTTCGTGTTGAAGGAATTAGGCTACCCTGGCATCGGCAATGCCATTGGTATTGCGGCAATTTTAGCCTTGCCGTCAGTGGTACTGATGATGATTTTTGGTCAAACCAGAATTTTATTCACTATGGCGCGTGATGGACTGATGCCTAAAGCATTTACCAAAGTACACGAAAAATACAGCACGCCACATGTAGTCACCTGGATAACCGGTATTTTTGTTTCTCTATTTGCCGCCATGTTTCCAGTCGGTGCTCTAGCTGACATCTCGAACTCTGGCACCTTATTCGCCTTTTTTACCGTGGCACTAGGCGTAATGGTGTTACGCATCAAACAACCTAATCGTCATCGCCCCTTCAAGACACCCTTAATTTGGGTGGTAGGCCCACTTGCCATGGCCGGTTGTGCCTTATTATTTGTCAGCCTTGGTTTGTTTACGATTAAATTGTTCTTTGGCTGGTTTATTATTGGTTTGGCGGTGTACTTCTTGTATAGCCGAAAACGCAGTCATTTAGCCAACGGTACCAGTGCTTAATCGGTTATTTTAGTAATTCAAAACGGCGCGTCTATCGCGCCGTTTTTTATTCTTCAACTCCAAGCATATTTTTCGGGTCGTCAGTGTCGTCCTCCCTAAAATTATTGGGTATCGCTTTATTGGTTTTGGCTCCCAGCGCTTTAATTTGTTCAGTCTGCCGAACCAGATTGCCCTTGCCCGAAGACAAGCGCTTCAATGCCGAATCATGCGCTTCATTCGCCATCGCCAGTGCTTTTGTCACTTTGTTCAGGTCATTACAGAAAGCCACAAACTGGTCGTAAAGCTTGCCGGCCTGATCGGCAATTTTCATCGCGTTGGTACTGCGCTGATCGAGTTTTTGCAGATGCGCCACGGTGCGGCAAGTTGCTAGCACCGTGCTCGGCGCAGCGAGCACAATATTTTTATCCAGTGCATAGGTATACAAGGCATCATCGAGACGCAAGGCATCGATAAACGCCGATTCGATCGGAATGAATATCAGCACGAAATCAAGATTGCGCTTATCCGGCAAGGCATCGTATGACTTGGCCGATAAGCCGTCGATATGGGTTTTAAGGGAACGCACATGCTCTTTCAAAGCCAGTTCACGCGCCTGCTCGGTTTCGGCATTGATGTAGCGGTCATAGGCGACCAGCGAGACTTTCGAATCCACGACAATCGCTTTGTTTTCCGGAAGGAAAATTACGCAATCAGGTTGTTTACGATTATTGTTTTCATCAACGTAGGAAAATTGCGATTGATAATCGCGGCCTTCGGTTAAACCCGAAGCATCCAGAATGCGGCCCAGTACTTGCTCGCCCCAGCCACCCTGGGCTTTGTTGTCGCCCTTGAGTGCACGGGTCAGATTGATGGCTTCATCTGCCATCCGGACATTCAATTCTTTCAGGGTATGAATGCCCTGATTGGTTTGCTGCACGGTTTGTTTGAATTCGAAAATCTGTGTTTTCAGGGGATTGAGCAAGGCATCAAGCTGCTCCTTGTTCTGTTCCTTGAATTTGGCGGTTTTGTCTTCGAAGATTTTCTGCGCCAGGTTCTCGAAGTTTTCTTTCAGCCGTTCTTCGGCGGATTTCAATAACTGGACTTGCTCTTGGCCCGACTGCTCACGCGCTTCGGAGCCAGCCTTCAAGGCGGCATATTGCTGCTGCAGAGTCTCGAGGCTTTGCGCTTTCTGCGCCAAACCCTCGTTTTCCGCCACTACGGATTGCAGACGAGCTTCAAGACCTGCGTTTCTGCGTGACAAATAAACCACCACCGCCAGAAACACGATGGCAAGCATCAGGAAAATAAAACCGAGGGCATTAAAAATCATTGGGCCAAATTCAGAAGAACTTGGCCCATCTTAAATCATTGATGTCTCAAAACCTGAGAGCTTGTTACTCAGGCTTTCTTGGCCCAGGCAGTGCACCAGCCTTTTGGTGCAACGGAATAACCGGCGAAGAGTGTGCAGCCACCATTGGCAGTGAAAAACTGGCAGTTGGCACAGTTACTACCCGGCTTCTTGCTTGGCTCTTTTGATGTAGCCGCATCGGCCACATATTTAAGTGCCTTGGCGGTGGCATTGTCGGCAGGCAATTTTTTCAAGGCCTGGGCAAACGCCTGTCCAAACAGCGGCAAGGCAATCGCTGCGGTGGCGGCTTGAAGAAGAAAACGGCGACGGGCATTGGCTGTGGTGTTCATGGCTAGGCTCCTTGGAATGGACCCAGTTTACGGATTTTTGGTGAGCGGAAAGTGATTTGGATCAAGTTGACGCACAGTATTATCGTATCCGTTAAACTTCTGCTCATGAACGAACTACCCTACGACCCCGCCCAACTTCACGCCCGGGCATTGGAGCTGGTCGAAACCACTCGCGAGCTGGCACAGCGCGGATGGACGCCCGCCACCAGCAGTAATTTCTCAATGCGGCTTGACGACAAGCATGCTGCCATCACGGTGTCTGGCCGGGACAAGGGCCGCCTGACTGAAGCCGACATCATGGTGGTGGACCTGAAAGGGCTGCCGGTGGCGACATCGCAAAAACCATCTGCCGAAACCTTATTGCATACCCATCTTTACGCCCGTTTTCCGGAAATTGGCTGCGTGTTGCATACCCATTCGATAAACCAGACTCTGGCATCCCGGCTCTATGGCGATCAGGGTTTTATCCGCTTTGAAGGTTATGAATTGATCAAGGCGTTCCGTGGTCAAACC
>JAYUWO010000198.1:0-9862 GCA_043753545.1 Arenimonas sp. | reverse complement strand
GTAATATCGGTTTGCCGCTTCTCGAATTGCTGGATGTGGATCCGCCACCGCAATTCTGGGCGATTGAATTGTCCAGCTATCAAACGCGCGAAGTAGTCAATCCGGAAGTCGCCGTCATTCTCAATTTCTTTCCGGAACATCTTGACTGGCATGGCAGCGAACAGCGTTATTTCGACGACAAAATGTCGCTGGCCTTGAGTTCAGGGGCTCGCACCGTGGTGTTGAATGCGGCGGATCAGAAGTTGGCAGGCTTGGCGATCGACCCATCGATCGTGCGTTATTTCAATCACCCCGATAGCTGGCATGTTGAAGAAAATTCGCTATATCGCGGCATGGAATTTGTGATGGATCTGCGCAGCATTGCCTTGCCGGGTTTGCATAACCGTATCAATTTATGTGCGGCATTGACGGCCGTTGAAGCCTTGGGAATTGACGCGATTGGTCTGGCCGCGAACGTTAATCTATTCAAGATATTGCCGCATCGTTTGCAAAATCTTGGCGCCCGCGACGGCGTGCAATTTATCAATGACTCAATCAGCACGACACCGCATGCCAGCATGGCGGCACTGGATTCGCTGAAGGGCATGAAGCTCGCCATCATCGTTGGCGGTTATGACCGCGGCGTGGACTGGGGTGTATTTGCCGAGCGCATGGTGGTTGATCCGCCAAAAGTCGTTATCACGATGGGCCAGAACGGCCCGCGTATTTACGAACGGCTCAAGCCGATCGTGCAGAAATCGCAATTCGTGCTGGTGGAAGCGAAAGAAATTGAGGATGCCATACGTATCGGCCGCGAAATGCTGGAAAACGAAGGCGCCATCTTGTTGTCGCCGGGGGCTCCGAGTTTTCCACGCTACAAGGATTATGTGGAGCGTGGTAAACATTTCGCCAAGGCGGCCGGCTTTGATCCGGATATGATCAGCGCCATCCCCGGAATGGGCGTGAGCTAGTGCTCAGATATAGGGGTATTACGTAGCCTGAGTCACGCCCCATCGACCCGGGAATGGCCTACACAAAAAAAAGAAATCACAAAGGCCACGAAGACAAACCCAAGGGGCGATTCATGAATCGCCCCTACGCCACCTCTGGGAATATCGGCTCACATGCCGATAACATCGAATCATTTATAAATGTAAGGTCAAAATTCTTCTTTTAGGAGCTGGTTATGCGCCTGTTATTGGCTTTATCTCTTCTGCTGATCAGCAGTGTCTCAATGGCTGCGCAACGCGCCGACAAAATATCATGGGCTCATGGAGGCAAGAATTTCGATGGTTATCTGGTCTGGGATGATGCCAGTAAGAAGCTTCGTCCTGGCTTGCTGATGGTTCCGAACTGGTATGGTGTCAATGAAAGCGCCATCAAGAAAGCAAAAACCATTGCCGGCAAGGATTATGTCGTCATGCTGGTCGATATGTACGGCAGCGATCTGCGGCCGAAAAATTCCACGGAAGCGGGCAAGGCCGCTGGCGGTGTTTATGCCGATCCGGCTGAATTACGCGGACGCATCACGACGGCACTCGTTCAATTGAAATCAGTTGGAAAGAAAGTCCCGTTAGATACCAAAAACATTGGTGCTATTGGATTCTGCTTTGGCGGAGCGGTAGCACTTGATCTGGCCCGCAGTGGTGCCGACATTGCCGGCATTGCCAGTTTTCACGGCAATCTTTCCAGCAAGCTGCCTGCCTCGAAAGCAGGTGACGTCAAAGCCTCGGTTCTGGTCATGAACGGTGCCGACGACAAATACGTTCCTGCAGAATCGATTGCTTCGTTCCAGAAAGAAATGCAGGACACCAAAGCAGATTTCCAGTTCGTGAACTTCGGCGGTGCCGTGCATTGTTTTGCCGAACCTGACGAAACTACGGCCGGTTCCGGTTGCGTTTATCACGAGCCAAGTTACAAACGCAGCATGAAGATGATGCACAATTTCTTCGCAGAAAAATTTACCGCCAAGAAATAATCGTAGCGGCGATTCATGAATCGCCGCTACGATTTAATGCGTGCGCTCGATGGCGTAGGCGGCTAATCCCAGCATGGCGTCTTTCCAGGCGCTATCGGGAACTTTGCTTAAGGCTTGTTCGGCACGTTTGGCAAACTCCGTGGCGCGAGTGTGGCTGTATTCGACACTTTTGTGCATCTGGATGGCTTTCATCACCACCGGAAGTGCCGTTGCATCGCCAGCTTCGATAATCAGGCGCAACTGTGCCGCCTGTTGTTCGTCGGCAAGTGAGAGCGCATGAATCAAGGGCAATGTCGCTTTGCCTTCGGCCAGATCGTCGCCAAGATTCTTCCCCAGGGTTTCAGCGTCCGAGGTGTAATCAAGCACATCATCGGCAATCTGGAAGGCCATCCCCAAATTCAGGCCGTAATCGGAAAAACGTTGTTGCGTCTCGGCATCGGCACCAGCAACCAGCGCCCCCAGACGGGTGGCGGCGGCAAACAAAATGGCGGTCTTGCGTTCAATGACCCGTAAATACGTGGGTTCATCGGTATCCGGGTTGTGGACATGCAGAAGTTGCAGCACCTCACCTTCTGCGATTGCATTGGTCGCATCGGCCAACACCCGCTGGATGGTCATATCATCTAGCTCGACCATCAACTGAAACGCCCGCGAATACAGAAAATCACCGACCAAAACGCTTGGCGCATTGCCCCAGAGTGAATTAGCAGTTTTACGACCACGGCGCAAATTGGACTCATCCACGACATCGTCATGCAGCAAGGTAGCGGTATGGATAAATTCAACGATCGCCGCCAGCTGCGTAGGCTCGCTGCCTTGATGCCCCAGTGCGCGGGCTGCGATGGTGGCCAGCATCGGTCGCAGACGTTTTCCGCCGGCGGCGATAATATGCTCGGAAATCTGGTTGATCAGTACGACCTCGGAGCCGAGTCGTGCACGAATCAAATCGTTGACCGCAGCCATCTCAGGCGCTGCCAGGTCTTGGATTTCTTTGATGCCGGGCAGGGCCGGGTTCATTATTTGCGCAGACATTCGCCAATTATAAGGCTTTCGTCAGGGAATTCTTAGCTCAAATGAGGATAAATCCTGACAGCCATGACTTGCGCTTATAATTAAGCTGTATTTGAACTTCCCAGATAAGGATTAATCCATGGCTCGCGGTATCAACAAAGTAATTTTGGTCGGCAATTTAGGTAATGATCCGGAAGTGCGCTATTCACAGTCGGGCTCAGCCATGACCACGATTAGTATTGCCACTTCCGAGTCATGGAAAGACAAAGCCACCGGTGAACAAAAAGAGCGCACCGAATGGCATCGCGTGAAATTTTTCGGCAAGCTGGCTGAAATTGCCGGCGAATATCTGAAAAAAGGTAGCCAGGTCTACGTCGAAGGCCGTTTGCGCACCGACAAATACACCGACAAAAACGGTGTGGAACGCTACACCACGGACGTGTTTGCCGACGATATGCAAATGCTGGGCGGCAAGGCCGGCGGTGGCGAAGGCGGCGGTAGCTCGCGTCCAATGGGCGGCGGTGCTGCGCGTAGCGGCGGTGGTGGCTACGGCGGTGGTTCGAATGAATCGCGTAGTGGTGGCAGCAGCAATCAGGCACCGCCTTCGCGCAATGACGATCCGTTTCCGGAAGACGACATCCCGTTCTAGGACTATCGTCCAGGACCAGGTTTAAAAGTGAGATAAAGAAACGGCGCCTAGGCGCCGTTTCTTTTTTAGGATGCCAGTGCCGACTTAGCCGCTTCGGCATTTTGTTCTAGCCGGTAACCATGCTGGAAAACGCCGGAAAGAGTCCAGCCATGCTGGCCTTCCAGTTCCAGTTTCTTCCGTAAGCGGCTGATATGGGTATCCACCGTGCGGGAGCTGACCAAGCCCTGCATGTTCCAGACCTGTTTGAGCAAGGTTTCGCGGCTCACGATATTGCCGCGGCGGCGGAACAGATACTGCATCAAGTCAAACTCACGGTCGGTCGTAGGTATGCGTTGGTCATTGAGATGAATCTCGCGCAAGTCTTCCCGCAATACGTAGGGAGCAAATTCGTTATTTGCCAAGTTCTGCGCATTGAAACCCGAGCGGCGCATAACCGCATTGATCCGGGCGAGCAGTTGGGCAGGATGGGGCGGCTTAACGATATAGTCGTCTGCCCCGGCCGTCAGCCCGGTGACGATATCCTCGTCGCTTTCCCGACCGGTAATCAGAATGACCGGTAATTTCGATTGGTTCGAAGCGCGTATCCACTCCAGAAGTTCCAGTCCGCAGCCATCCGGCAGCATCCAATCTAAAAGCACGAGATCTACCGAGCTTGCCCTAAGATGGCGACGAAAGCTGTCTGCGTCAGCAAAGCTGTGGACTTCGAATCCGGCGCTTTCCAGTAAAGTGGCGACGAGCAGGCGGTGGCTAGGATCATCTTCAACATGAGCCACTTGCGGGCGAGGACTTACCTTGTTTTCCACTATTTCTCAACTCGCAATGTCAGAATTGCGATTAATGTAACAATTTGTAGCATGTTGCGATAGCGTGTATTGATTTAGAGAGGTGGCGGGGCCCAATTTTGGCATCTCGGCTATGGAATGCCGGGCTTGGGAGTTCGATTCCTCTCCCCCCGGCGCATAAAAACCAGCTTTTGGATTGATAAATTATGGGCTTCAGTCTCATTTTCGGGAAAAAAAGCAGTGTCTCGCGGCGCCTGAGCAAGAGCGTCCTGACGGCTTGTGTCATCGTCATTCTGCTTTTTGCCCTCGCTTTGTTTGCAGTCGAGTCGGCCGCGGATAAAAACAAAGAGGAGCAGCATCTCCAGAACATAGCCCGCGTCATTGCCTTGAATGTGGCACCGGCAACATTTCTGAATGACGAAAAGACGGCCAATCAACAGTTGCTGAATGCGCTATCCCATCCCAAAATCATCAGTGCAAGAATTTATCGCAATGATGGCAGCGTGCTGGCGGAAGTGGCCAAAGACGTCAATGGAGCAGAAAACGCATCGTCATCGCCCGCAGAGGAAAGTTTATTCGCAACGGAAAATATCAAAATTGAAAATGCCGATATTGGCCATATTGAAATTTCCGCAAGGTATGTTCAGTTGCAGGACAGGGCCTCGGAGTTTTATTGGCTCCTGCTGATCGGGCTGCTGATTGCGGTGTGGTTCGGCGTTTACACCGCTATGCGGACTCGCAAACTGGTGGATAAGCCTTTGCAGAATATGCTGGAAAAAATCAATCAGGTAACCCAGTCGACCGACTTTAGCGAACGGGTAGACATGAAGAGCCCCGATGAAATCGGTGAAATGGCGAATGCTTTCAATCAGCTTCTCGTGCATTTGCAGGATCGCGAGGCGAATGCCTATGGCTATCAGGATCAGCTGGAAGCCTTGGTGAACAAGCGTACGCGTGAAGTTGAAATAGCTAATGAAAATCTCCAGAAAACCGTCTACGAATTGGAGGTAGCACGCGATACTGCCGAAGCTGCCAACCATGCGAAATCGCAATTTCTAGCGAATATGAGTCACGAAATAAGAACCCCGATGAACGGCGTTCTGGGCATGACCGAACTTTTGCTCGCGTCGAAGCTTCAACCCGATCAACGTCGTTTGGCGGAAACAGTCTCGCGTTCCGGGCATGCGTTGCTCGAAGTATTGAACGATATTCTGGATTTGTCCCGTATCGAGTCCGGCAAGCTGGTGTTGGAAGAAGCGGATTACGATTTATGGGAATTGGCCGAAGACACCATCGGCCTGTTCGCCGAACGCGCGGGCAGGAAAGGTCTGGATTTATCCCTGGAAATTGATGACAACGTTCCCGTCAAAGTGCGTGGTGACTCCGTTCGTCTCAGGCAAGTCCTCAATAATCTGGTGAGTAATGCCATCAAATTTACCGAGCATGGCGGTGTGAGTGTCATTGTTTCGCTAGACCCGGATTGTTCCGATGCCTATGCCCTGAGAGTCGACGTGCTGGATACCGGCATCGGTATTCCCGATGATTCGCTAGCTAGAGTTTTCGATGCCTTTGCCCAGGCGGACAGCTCGACAGCCCGGCGATTCGGTGGAACCGGCCTTGGCCTGGCCATCTCGAAACAACTTGTCGAATTGATGAGTGGGAACCTCGGTTTAATCAGCGAAGTCGGCAGTGGATCGAGATTTTTCTTCACGGTGAAACTGAGCTCTCCACAGGCAATAGATGTCACCGTAATACCGGAGCCTATTTTCGAGATTGCCCTGAATATTCTGATCGTAGAATCTAATCCACGTATCGGCGGAATGTTACGGAGAATTCTGCAAAAGTGGCGAGTGAATTGCGTTCTAGTACAAAGTTTCAGAGATGCGTGCCTGAATTTATCGACGCCCGATAATTATCCGATGCCTATCAATCTGGTATTGCTCGACTGGAGTTTGCCTGACAACGGAGCCGCTACGCTGGCCAGGGAAATTCAGCAAAACATTTACCCGATCCATCCCAAAGTCATTGCCATGACGCCGGCTTCAAGCGTATTTGCACAAGTGGAGATTTCCGAGCTCGAAGTCATGGCCAGAGTGCTTAAGCCGATTGATCGTTCTTCCCTGCGTTCAACGCTGCACGAGTTTGCCCGGCTTAATTCGAATAAGGAACCCGAGCAAAATTCCGAAATCGAGCAGGTCAATCTGTTTGCCGGAACGCGGGTTCTGCTAGTCGAAGATAATCCCGTCAATCAGCAGTTTGCTTCGTTGCTTATGGAGAATATCGGTTGCAATGTCACGGTAGCCTACGATGGATTCAACGCACTCGAGAAAGCCAAGAAATCACGATTCGATATTATTTTCATGGATTGCCAAATGCCGGTAATGGACGGGTTTGAAGCCACCGAAAAAATACGGAAAATGGAAGCCAATCCGGCGCTTAACATGCAACACACGCCCATCATCGCGCTGACTGCGCATGCAACCGCCGGTTATCGTGATTTATGTCTTGCAAAAGGGATGGACGACTATTTGAGCAAGCCGTTTAATTCCCAGCAAATTATTGAAAAGCTCCGGCAATGGGCGTTGAACAAGGCCGTGCGCGATGATTTGCTTGCCGACACAACATCTGAAATTCCGACCCGGAATAGTGAGACAGCCGAAACGCTTGCCAACCAAAGTGACGTGGAAACGGCACTGCCAAAAAAATTCAACAGGGAAAGACTTGATCAAATGGCAATGATTAAGTTGCCGGGCAAGCCGAATCTGCGGGATGGGTTGCTGAAACTCTATTTCGAAAATGCTCCCGATCTTGCCAGTCAAATTAAAACAGCATTATTGCAGAACGATCTGGAAACCCTGCATCGAACCAGCCATAGTCTTAAATCGACCAGTGCCAATATGGGTCTGGACTACCTCTCGCAATTGGCCGCAAAATTGGAAGAAAGCTCTCATGCAAAACGGTGGCAGGATGTCCCCGGTCAGGTGGATGCCTTATTATGTGAACACGAATCGGCATTGGAATCATTGCGTGACTATCAAACAAGTTGCACTTGAAAAAAAGCCTCATATCAACAACATGCAGATTGGCCATGACAATAAATAGCAAGAAGATTCTTGTCACGGGTGGCGCGGGATTTATCGGCAGCAATTTCGTCTTGATGGCTGTTGCTGATGGTCATACGATAATCAATCTCGATGCTTTGACGTATGCGGGAAATCGGGAGTCCCTGAATTCGGTTGAAGGCAATTCGCTTCATCATTTTTACCATGCCGATATTGCCGACAAAAAGAGTGTCGTGGAGTTATTGAATCGATATCAGCCCGATGCCATCGTTAATTTTGCCGCAGAGAGTCATGTGGACCGATCCATTGACGGACCTGCTGCTTTCATCCAGACCAATGTCGTGGGTACACTGAATCTGCTCGAATGCGCCCGCGATTATTGGCGATCGCTTGATGGCGACGCTAAAAGCAATTTCCGCTTTCTTCATGTGTCTACCGATGAAGTCTATGGCTCGCTGGGCGAAACCGGTGCGTTCACCGAACAAACACCGTTTGCGCCCAATTCGCCTTATTCGGCAAGCAAGGCAGCTTCAGACCATCTGGTGCGTGCGTTCCACCACACCTATGGTTTGCCGACGGTCACCACCAATTGTTCGAATAATTACGGGCCGCATCAATTTCCCGAAAAGCTTATTCCGCTCGTCATACAGAAAGCATTATCCGGGGAGTCTTTGCCCATTTATGGTGATGGCAAAAATATTCGCGACTGGTTGTATGTCAGCGATCACTGCACGGCAATTGCCAGAGTGCTGGAATCCGGCCGGGTAGGCGAAACCTATAATGTGGGCGGGGATGCGGAACGCGAAAATATTGCCGTGGTAAGTGCGATTTGTACCGTGCTGGATTCCAAGCGGCCACGTAGCGACGGCAGGTCATATTCTGATCAAATAACTTTCGTAAAAGATCGACCTGGACATGATCGGCGTTACGCCATAGACGCCGGAAAGATTAAGAAAGAATTCGGCTGGCAGCCGATGGTAAGTTTTGAACAGGGCATTGAACATACGATTCAATGGTATCTCGACAATCAGGAATGGGTGCAGCATGTGATGGACGGTAGCTATCGTCTTGAACGCATTGGGCAAGGAGTGTCGGCATGAAGCGCAAAGGAATTATTCTCGCAGGGGGATCCGGCACCCGCTTGTATCCCATCACGCAATCCGTCAGCAAACAACTGCTGCCTGTCTACGATAAGCCGATGGTCTATTACCCGCTGGCGGTATTGATGCAGACGGGGATTCGTGAAGTGCTCGTCATCAATACGCCGCATGAGCAAGAACAGTTTAAGCGGCTTTTGGGAGATGGATCGCAATGGGGGATGCAAATTCAGTACGCGGTTCAGCCATCGCCGGATGGTTTGGCACAAGCCTTGCTCATAGCAAAAGACTTTCTTGCCGGGGCTCCAAGTTGCCTGGTACTGGGCGATAATATTTTTCACGGACAAGGCCTGAATTTACTGCTCAGCAAGGTGGATGCCCAGATTGATGGTGCCACCGTATTTGGATATTGGGTGCGTGATCCCGAGCGTTATGGCGTTGCTGAATTTGACGAGACCGGCCATGTCATCGGTCTCGAGGAAAAGCCGCAACATCCGCGATCACACTATGCGGTTACTGGTCTTTATTTTTATGACGGACGTGCACCCGAGTTGGCGGCAAGGCTTGCACCATCGTCGCGTGGCGAGCTCGAAATAACCGATTTAAATCGACTCTATCTCCAGGAAGGAAGTTTGCGTCTTGAGAAAATGGGCCGCGGGTATGCTTGGCTGGATACCGGTACGCATGAATCTCTGCTGCAAGCTTCCAATTTTATTGAAACCATCGAACAACGTCAGGGTTTGCGAGTTTGCTGTCCGGAAGAAATCGCATACTTCAATCAATGGATTGATGCGGAAAAGCTGAAAGACCTGGCAGCGCCTCTCGCGAAGAATGGCTACGGCCAGTATTTACTATCGCTGCTGGAGCATGGTGCCGCCGAATGAAAGTGGTCGAGACGGATTTGCCGGGCTGTCTTGTCCTTGAACCCAAAGTTTATGGTGACGAGCGCGGGCTGTTTTACGAAACCTGGAACAAGGATGTTTTCTCTGAACTGGGATTGAATTTCGAGGTTAGGCAGACCAACGTCTCAACTTCCGTGCGCGGCGTGCTCAGGGGGCTGCATTATCAATGGCCCAAGCCGCAAGGAAAGCTGGTGCATGTGCTCGAAGGCGAGGTCTACGATGTTGCGGTGGATATTCGTCGTGATTCTCCTACGTTTAGGCACTGGACTGCTGTTATTTTATCGGCCGAAAACAAACGTCAATTCTGGATTCCGCCTGGCTTTGCCCATGGGTTTCTGGCTCTGAGCGAACGGGTGATTTTCAACTATTTGTGTACTGAAACCTATGATCCGGAATGCGATG
>JAYUWO010000197.1:0-9870 GCA_043753545.1 Arenimonas sp. | reverse complement strand
CGGACATACGATTTACGCAAACTGGAAACAGTGTGGTTTATGGTGGAGCCGTTTTCCGACTGGCGCGGCCCGGCCCATACCCTGCTCAGCTTCGGTTTCTCGGATGGACAGCACATTGGCATTTCGGTAGAAATCCGCAAGGAAGAAGGCGAGTCCTTTTCCCCGCTCGGCGGCCTGCTTCGTCAATACGAATTGATTTACATTGTTGGCGATGAGCGAGACCTCATTGGCTTGCGTGCCAATCACCGCCATGACGATGTGTATCTTTACAAAATGCGGGCAACGCCGGAACAGGCTCGCGAATTATTTGTTTCCATGTTGACGCGTGCGAAACAGGTGGCCGAAAAACCCGAGTTCTACAACACGCTCACCAGCACCTGCACCACCAATCTCGTTGAACATATCAATGTCATCGCGCCCGGCCGCATTCCGCTTAGCTACAAAACACTGCTGCCTGCCTATTCGGATGAACTCGCGTTCGATCTTGGCCTAATCGATACGACATTACCTCGCGAAGAATTTCGTTCCGCACACCAGATTAACGACATGGCCAAGCGGCATGCGGATAGCTCCGATTTTTCCAATGCGATCCGAAAGCATGATTGAGTCGATGATAAATGCCGCACCGAAATTCTTATCGAAGGTCAGCATGATAATTCGAGCTCCGGCATTGCTTAGCCTTTTTCTGATCCTGTGTTCCTGCGTCAATGATGATCCCGCAAGAGCCCGGGCGACCTGGATGGGAGTTTATACGCTCAAGTCTTCTGGCAATAACGAACTTATTTCTGAATGGCACAAAATAAAACGCACCAAAAAGATCCCGCGCACTTTAGGCACGCGTTTCGGGGTCGAATACAAACTGGACGGCAGTCCACTTAAGCCGTTGATTCGCTACAGGCTTGTGTGGCGATATCCGCCCAATGGGCAAATCAACCCCACTACCCACCTCAAATCCGCCCATTACGAACACGATGATTTTTGCATCAACGGAGCAATATGCCGGGCCGGATACCGCTTTGACCACGAGTGGGAAATGGTTCCTGGCACCTGGTACGCCGAAATCTGGATTGACGATAAACGGGTGCTACAGAAAGCTTTCGAAGTTCAGGATAACTTGCCCCAAGAGCGCTGAATGCATGAGGCGTGAACTCAAAGTAAAAAAATACGAATTCATAACGCCGCAATAACTGACAGCCCTGCGTGATAACGGTACTTTGACCCTGCGCCACGAGTAACCGTCTAGACCGGTTGAACGTAGTGTCCATACCAGCCTCCGGAATCAGGGCCCGAGGCTGGTATTTTTTTTGGGCGATCCAAAACTTATCCGGATGCCATACAGTCCGAATCCCGGCCCAATCCCTCATAATAGGCGCTCCACCGGCCCTTCTTTCAGGCGTGGAACCACGGCTCCCAACCTCCAGGTTACCGCGTATGTCTACACGTCGGCGTTTGTCGCAGCTTCTGTTAAGCAGCCATATCGGGCTTGTGCTGCTGTTTGCGGTGCTGTTGCTTGCCACCGGTGTCGGTACTATTCGGGCCGCCATCATCGCCCAGGCACGCACCGAAGCTGAACGCGTCACCTCGGAGTCGAGGCGGCAACTTCAGCAATGGCAACGTGAATTGACCGTAGTGGCCGATCTACTGGCAGAACAGCCGACTCTTAGGTTCTATCTGCAACGTGGCCAGCTGACCAAAGCCCGTAAATTGGTCAGTAGCTTTCATGCCACCAGCAATATCGACTATATCCGCGTGGAGAGGAATGGCAGAACGATTTTCGAATTGGGCCCCGAGCCACCCAGCTTTTTCACAGGATTGGCATTCGATAAAAGCCGAACGGCGTGGCGCGTGGTGTATCGGGAAATCAGTGCATATCCCAAAACGACGATCGTGATTGCAGAAAAGCTGGGCGACCGTCTGGCCGTTCAACCGTCGACCGAGCTCATCACGGTCGAACTCCAACCCCTGATACGAAACAGCACCGGCAGCAAAAACCCTTGGGTTGTTGCCTTGAGCGAAGTTTCCTCGAGTGGGGAAGCAGAAACTTTTGAAACAATTACTGGCGTTGCTGCAGCTCGGGTCATGAGTTTTCGCGATGAAGACGGCCAGACCAGTGCCTTGTTAAGTACCCGCGTGGCAGATGACTGGGTCGAACGGCGTTTTTTTGAATGGCTGGCCGCGTTTGGCGTTTCCAGTTTGGTCACGGTCGGCATTGCGCTTGCTTTGGCGTTTGTACTCTCCGCATTTATTTCCAGACCTTTCGCCCAACTCGCCCGCAATGCAGAACGACTCGGCAGTGGCGATCTAGAAACCCCCGTCCCTACTCCCGTTACTTTTCTTGCAGAGCCGGCGGCGCTGGCGGCAAGCCTGGAACAAATGCGCCAGCAAGTCGGCACGCTCACTGCTACCGAACGCAATCAGCGTGAAGAACTCGATGCCGTTCTCGACGGTGTAGACGAGGGCATTGTCGGTATCGATTCGGATCAAAATATTCACTATGCCAATCGACAATTTCTTGCACTCGTGGGCTGCACCCGCGAAGAAGTTCTCGGTAAACCAATCGAGGCTGTGCTGATTTCCGCAGGCAGCAACAATGACCCGGCATCGCCACTCGGCATCCCGCCGCTTGAGCGATACACGCCTGCCGGAAAAATGCGGCTTTTGACCTTGCGCAGACTCGCCGCCAGCGGCAATCGGCAGGTGCTTGTGGTACGTGAAGAAAACGCTATCGAAGCCGCGCGTGCGATTAGAGATCGCATCCTGGCGAATCTTTCGCATGAATTCCAGACACCGCTTTCGGCACAAATCGCCTCGAATGAATTATTGCGCGACCATTTGCGATCCAGTTCCGATGCGGTGGCTGTCGGTTTGGCCGACGCACAATATCGCGGCACCATGCGCTTGTCGCAATTGGTCGACAATCTTCTCGATAGCGTTCGCATCGAAAGCGGCGAGATGCGTTTGAGAAGCCAGCCGGTCGATTTGGCGTCCGTTGTTGCCGATGCTGTCGAGCTGATGCAGCCACTGATTGATCAGCGCGATCAAACGATTGTTCCAACAATGTCGTCGGGCCGAATGTTAACCGGCGACCCGCCGCGTTTGTTTTCGGTGATGGTCAATCTGTTAGCCAATGCCAATAAATTTGCCCCCGATCAAAGCAGTATCTGGGTCGATATGGAGTGGGCACAGAACTCCGTCACCGTCTGGGTAGAAGACGAAGGCCCGGGCTTGCTGTCACTGCGCTCCAGCAATGATCTATTCGCCCCCTTCAAACGCTCGCCACATGAAGAACCCAGTCAACGCGGCACCGGACTCGGTCTAGCTATCGTTCATGCCATCGTGGTTGCACACGGTGGCGAAGTAAAAATTGATTCGCCGATGCATGGCAACGGCGCAAGAATCGGCATCGTATTGCCGATAGAGGAAAATGCATGAAAATCCTGATCGTCGATGACGACGTTGAACTCGTTGGCCTGCTTCGCTTCGCGCTCACCGGGGCCGACTACAAAGTGGTTACCGCTTTCGATGGCGAGCAGGCATTAATCCGCATGCGTGAGCAAAAACCCGACCTCGTTATTCTGGATGTCAATCTGCCGTTGCTCGATGGCTTTGAAGTGTTGGGCCAACTTCGGAAATTCAGCCAGGTCCCGGTCATGATGCTCACCGTTCGTGCTACCGAAGAAGACGAAGTGCAAGGCCTGGATCTGGGTGCCGATGATTATCTCAGGAAGCCCTTCAGCCCACGTGCGCTACTGGCTCGCGTGCGCTCGCTGCTGCGTCGTGGCAATGAACCGCTGGAAGATTCCGTGCTTTCCTGGGGCCCCTTGCTGCTCGATATCGAACGCAGCGAAGCGCAGGTAAATGGCGGCACCGCCATTCGGCTATCACCACTTGATTTGCGACTCTTGCGATTGCTACTGAGTCATCGCGGACGCCCGGTGGATGCCGATGAATTAATCGGATTCGTCTGGTCCGACCGTGACGCAGCCGACCGCGAATCATTGAAACAAGTCGTGCATCGGCTACGAAGAAAACTCGCCAATGCCGGTGGGTCTGCTGCATGGATTGAATATGTGCCGAATGCGGGGTATGCGTTTATCGCGCCGGATGCAAGCTGAGCATTTCACACCGACATCACGGGCATTTGCCGTCACTCGGAAATGTTTGATGACACTTGTACGAATTTTTATGAAAATATTTCTCTCTCGAAATGTGCCCCGGGCATACAAATAAGCGACAAGCCTCTGAACAGAAAACCGGTTAACTGAAACTCAACCGCCGACTGTGACGGCGACCGACCGACCGATTTCGACCCGAAGCGGACATTAAATGATCACAAAACGAACTGAGGCTTCTTTACCTCGGTTACTCAAGTGCTGACGAATCTCGCACTTGGTGGTTGAATTCAACCACTACGGCAATCGCAGAAGAATAGGCGAAGGTTCAAGTTTATTATTGTGGCCTGCGTATGATGCCCCGCGCCGCGCAAATTCCGCCATGTAAGGCCATAAGGTGTAGAAACGCACCCTAAGACATATCAAAAATTATAGGGAGCGTTTCTAACGCACCAATGCTTGATGCTTGATGCTTGAATTTGCGCCGGATGAAAATGACGACAATCTGTTGGTTGTGTTCGGCTTGTTGACAGGGAACGACTTATGGGTGGCCCCTTTTGTGCTAATTACTATGCGTAGGTTGAGGAACGTGCGTAAATAGCCGTTTTGCAACTTCTTCAATTGATGTCAGGGTAAGTCCGAATGTATCAGTCACGTGGTCCATCGGGATAATCGCTTCATACATTTCAGTTGAGTACATTAAATTCCACGTTGCGGGCGGAATCGGTAGCGGCGCGCCAATGGGAACATAGGTAATGGGCAGGTCACGACCGACGACTCGTCCAACACGCCGCACAACTTCTGTCCACGACACCGCTTCTGCCCCGCCAATGGCGATGCGTTGATTAAACGCCGCCGGGTTATCTACGGAAGCCAACGCGACTGACACAACATCGGCCATACTGACGAACGAATGACGCTGGTCGCCGCGCCCAATCAGTGTCACAGGTTGCCCATGTTGCAGTGCTGCACCGATCACCATGCCAAACCAAACTTCCATAAAGATATGCGGCGCGAGGATCGTGTAAATCATTCCGCTTTTGGCAAGCGCCTGCTCGGTGCGACCTTTGTAGGAAACGAATGCAATCGGGCTGTTGGCGTCTGCGGTGAAGGCGGATGTGAATATAAATTGCTTCACGCCTGCGGCAGCCGCCGCATCAATCAGATTTTGATTCCCCGCGAGATCAACGCTCTCGAACGTATCATTCAGGTCGCCGACCCCTAAACGCTGCGCGGCGTTCGCGGTGGAAATCACGGTCGTTACGCCTTTCACGGCGGTTGCCAGCGATACTGGATCTTTCAAATCACCTGATACCGAATCTGCACCCGCTTCGACGTGGGCAGACATTGGGTTTCGGCGCGTCAAAATACGCACCTTTTTGCCCTGCGCCAGCAGCCCTTGTGTGATCATTCCACCGAGTAAACCACTTGCCCCGACGACGAGAATCATTGTGACTACCCATTTGTTAACGCGTTAGATTCCAATTATAGATAATTGTGTTGTTGCGCAACAGTCAAAACGTCAGCGACGCACGCGTGATTGGAGGTTGGATCCTGCGCATTCTTGTTGGAAATTACCGCCTTTATCGCTGCTTCGACGGACGGCGCGAGCCGCTGCAATCCGGTCAGGGTTTTCTCCAGCAGCTCCGCCGTCTCGGCGATTTCTCCTCGTCGATGAAGCGCCGCTACCAGCGGCAGTGTGGTCGCCCAGCTCACTGGAATGGGTGGCGCGAGCAAGCTCAATCCCGCGCGTGCGGTCGTTTCCGCCAATAAAAACTCCCCACGTTGCAGATAGACCCATGCCAGATTTCCCTTGGCCATCCCGACGTAAGTTGGCATATTTGCGGCTGCTGCCAAGGTCAAAGTTCGTTCTGCAAAAGTCTGAGTCTCCTCCACGCGATGCAGGCGGCGGTAGGTCAACGCAATGTAGTTCACGCCCAGAACCAGTCGCTCAGCATCCCCGCACTTCTCTGCCAAAGGGAGCATGGATAAAAATTGTGCCAACGCTGTGTCGAATTCGTCTCGCCATAGGTGGACGAACGCGCTGCCAAACATTGCAAAACAGAGGTCGAACATGGTCGCGCCTTGCTTCGCCGCCAGCACCGCCTGATCGGCAAATTGGACGGCCCGCTCATCGGGGTGATACCAGCCGCAACGGCTCAGTTCGTAAAGAGCGCGGCTTCGATAATATTTGCTTCGCTGTGTCGGTGTGCCGTGTGTTGTGACGATTGGCTCAAGGCGGTCGACCAGTTCGAGCATGAAGTGTTCTTCCTGGAATAACCAATACATGAACCAAAGTCGTTCAAGACCGATATCGATGAATTCGTGCCACCACTCAGTTTGGTTATCCAGGCTCTCTTCGCCTAGCGCTTTTTGAGCGGCATTAAGATAGTGTTCCGCCTCGCCTTTGTGCCGATTCAATACCCAGGTGTTAGCCATCAGGCGGTTCAACCGCGCGCGCGTGATCGGTTCATGATCACCCAATACATCCAGACCCAGTTGAAACATCGACCGCGCTTCTTCACGTTGTCCCGTCAGCCCCAGTAGGCTGCCAAGATTCTCGTAAGTGGCTACCAGCAGGTCAAGGCGAGGCTTCCGCGTGCTGAGGTTGACGCGCTCAATTTGTTCCAAAGCAGTGCGGTAGAAGGAAATTGCCTCGGTATTGGCATAGGTTATTTTGGCCCGCTCTGCGGCAAACAGTAAGTGAGGGATGGCCTCATCGGGCATATCAGCATTTTTGTAGTGATAGGCGAGGGTCGGTGCCAATTCGCCCTGATTTTGTGGGAACAATATCCCCATCGCCTCCGCCGTGACCCGATGCAGGCGTTTGCGGTGCTCGATTAAGAGCGTGCTGTATGCGACTTCATGGGTGACGGCATGTTTGAAAATATAGGCGAATTGGTCTCCTTGGTGGATAAATCCATGCTCAAGCAACCTCAATAAAAGCGCATCGAGCGGGTTTCCACTGGCGATTTCCAGTTTATACAGGTGGGATAAAACCGGTCGCTCAAATAATCGCCCGATCACAGCGGCCATTTGCAACGTTTGCTTGTCGATTGCAGGAAGCCGATCAATGCGGGCGGCGACCACGCCCTGTAACGTGTGCGGAATATCGACTGCGCGCTGCGTACCGATCAGCGTCGTAATTGTGGTGTGGCCGCTGTCGAAAATGATCATGCCAGCGTCAATGAGGGACTGGATTATTTCCTCGATAAAAAATGCGTTGCCCTCGGCTTTTTCGAGAATCAATTGGAGAATTGCGTCCGGCACTAAATCTACCTTAAGCAGGTTTTCTACAAGCTTTGCGCTGTCCAGAGGTGATAGCGGTGCCAGCCGCAAAACATCAAGGCCTTCACCATAGCGGGCGATCGCAGCATTGACAACGTTCAGGGCCTCGCTCTCATCTTCGCGCAAGGCGAGGATAATCAATAGCGGCACTTCATCAGTAAGCGTCATCAGCATGTCGAGCAGGGCAAGAGACGACGGATCTGCCCAATGCAAATCTTCCCAAACCATCACCAGGGGATTGTTACGAGCGCGGATGCGCACGTACGCCCTGAAAGCATTTAGCATCTGCGAGCGCACCCCTTGCGGTGTGACGCCCTCGAAACTAGGCGCAACCAATGCTGCTGGTATATTGAGTAGTCGCGCGAGCATCAGGTACACCGTTGATGCATTTTCCCCATCCAGATGCGCGGTGACACTTGCGCGCAGGGCCTCATCGATCTCGTCCAATTTAGCGTTGCCGTGCAGTCCGATAAAGCCGAGCAGAAGCTGGCGCGCTAAAAAGAAGCTGGTCTGCATATTGTACGAAAGTGCTCTGCCCTCGGTCCAAACGACGGTCGCGCAGTTTGTTTGGCGAAATTCTGCGATGAGACGACTTTTCCCTATCCCCGCATCGCCAAGTATGGCGAAACGCGCCCCCCTGCCAGCGCCTTCCCGCAGTGCCGCGATAGCGCCCTGCAAACGTAATTGTTCATGGCTGCGCCCAACCAGGTGCGAACGCGGGCCCGGCAAGCCGCGTAGCGCGCCAGGCGTTGCCGTCGCCGCAATCAATCGATAGTTTGGCACAGGTTCGCTTTTGCCTTTGAGCGTGATGGGTGACCGCGTTTCCACATCGAACAGTGGCGCGATCAACCGATATGTCGCCGCACCGATCAGGATTTCACCGCTATCGGAAGCATCTTCCAATCGCGCGGCCAGATTAACGGCATCGCCCATCACCGAATACTGCTGCTGGCCTTGTGAGCCAATGCCGCCAGCGACAACCAAACCAGTGTTAATCCCAATATGGATTCCCAGCGACGTCGCCTGCGCTTTATTGAATTGGTGTATGGCGTTCAGCATTTCAAGGCTGGCACGCGCCGCAGATTCGGCGTGATTTTCCTGGGCAATCGGGGCGCCGAAAAGTGCCATGACTGCATCGCCGATAAATTTGTCGACCGTGCCGCCGTAGCGCTTAATGCAGGGAACAATGGCATCGAAGCAGTCGTTCATCGTGCGCCGGACTTGTTCAGGATCAAGCGCTTCAGACATGGCAGTAAAGCCGGAGATATCTGCGAACACGATCGTGACCAGTTTGCGCTCGCCCATCGGATCGGTTGCCGGCTGGCGCATTGCCTGCAACTGCTGTTGCAATGGGACGATCATCAAATCGACAATCTCATCGCCAATGACGGAACGCTGTGCATTCAAAGCGGTAAGGGCGGTTTCTAACTGTTCAATCGTCTGCACCATGATCTTGTCAACTTTTCATTGAGGGATTAAGGTCCCTTGATTGCGTAGTTAGGCTGCGGGACTTAAACATCGACCCGTAGCCTTCTCGTATGTGCGCAACAACCGTGAGAGGTGCGGCTGTGTAAGGACAAGTCGCTTGGTAAGACCCCAAGGACTCCGGCCCCTTTGATACTTAAAGTCAATCCACCTCGTCTTAGGAGTGGCATGGCGAAAGGTCTCCCAGATCATTGGCAAATAGTCGTCTTCTAAGCTTAAGCCGACTATATGCTTGATACTAACCCTCTCTGGATCGCCGCGCTTCAGACGGTAGGTGATGTACAGCGAGCGACGCTTACATTTGCAGGTGCGGCGTAAAAGGCTCTGATCCCAGCCACTTGGCGCCAACTCATCGCAGATAAACGCAGCAATGCTCTTTGACTCGCAGGCTACCAACCAAGCTGGTCGCTCGCCGCAAGCGATGCACTGCCACCAATATCTAGCTGCCATAAACGTTCACCGCCTAACAACCAAAATAAGGTGCTGACGCACCGGATGTGAAAATTGAATGCAGTAACTTCACGGAGGGGATCTTCGCCCGTTTTCGTTGACAGTGAGTAGTTAGCATACGGCGAGTTGTTCCCGGTGAATAGGCGTCTGATAACCCAGACTGGAATGCAGTCGCTCCTGGTTATAAAACGGGATGTAACTTTGCAAACGGCGTTGCAGTTGCGCTTCGCTTTCCAGCGGGATGCCGTGATTGATATCGCTTTTCATCGAATGGAAAAACGATTCCATAAAGGCATTGTCGTTCATCCGCTGCGGTCCGTTCATGCTTTGCACTACACCCAGTGCGCTCAGTCGTTCACGGAAGGCATAGCCGGCGTATTCAATGCCGCGATAGGTGTGGAAAATTAATCCTGCCGGCGGCTGCCGGGTTCTTACGGCTCGATTGAAAGCTTTGAGTGTCAGTGCCACATCGCGCCGGGCACTCGTCGCCCAGCCGAGAATGCGGCGGGAATAGCGATCCATCACCACTGCACAA
>JAYUWO010000196.1:0-3258 GCA_043753545.1 Arenimonas sp. | reverse complement strand
TCTACCTGGCACCTTGGTGTTATGGGTTCCCGATGAGATGCCGACATCCTACGATGGCGAATGGTTGCGTCAATTATTTCCGGATCGGATGTGGATCGCGGTCGAATTGCATCGCGGTCCGAATGACGAAGCAAGACTGCAACAATTGATCGCATTATCGAAACAACTGGATATGCCCGCCGTCGCCACCGGCGATGTGCATATGCATGTGCGATCGCGTCGCGTTGTCCACGACACGCTGACGGCCATTCATCACAACACCACCATTGCCGAAGCGGGTGCCTATTTGTTTCCGAATGGCGAACGGCATTTGCGGACACGTAAAGCCTTGTCGGCCATCTACCCCAAAGAGCTTCTAGAAGAATCGGTACGTATCGCCCAACGCTGCACTTTCGACTTGGGTCAACTGAAATACCAATACCCCCAAGAACTGGTGCCGAAAGGCCATACACCTTCGAGCTGGCTACGCACACTCACCGAACAAGGCATGGCCTGGCGTTGGCCAGAAGGTGTCGCACCGAAAGTACAGCAGCAAATCGAGCATGAACTACGATTGATTGCCGAGCTGAAATACGAACCATTTTTTTTGACCGTCCATGACATTGTCAAATTTGCCCGCTCACAGGGCATTCTCTGCCAAGGCCGAGGATCGGCCGCGAATTCCGCAGTGTGCTTTTCACTAGGTGTGACCGAAGTTGATCCAGCGCGAATGAATATGTTGTTCGAACGTTTTATTTCCAAAGAACGCGATGAACCACCGGATATCGATGTTGATTTTGAACACGAACGCCGTGAAGAAGTTATTCAATATATCTACAACAAATACGGGCGTGAACGTGCCGCGCTGGCCGCCACGGTAATTTGCTATCGCTCGAAAAGTGCCGTGAAAGATGTCGGCAAGGCCCTAGGGTTGCCGCTGGATCAAGTCGGACAATTGAGCAAAGTGTTTTCCTGGTGGAATGGCGATGCCGATTTATCGCAGCGTTTACGCGAGCAAGGCTTTGATCCGGAAAGCCCCATCATGCGTCGCGTAATGGGTGTGACTCGGCAATTGATCGATGCGCCGCGTCACTTGTCACAACACGTCGGCGGCTTTGTGATTTCCGAGCAGCCGTTGCATCATTTGGTGCCGGTGGAAAACGCCGCAATGCCGGACCGCACGATCATCCAATGGGACAAGGATGATCTGGAAACACTAGGCTTGTTGAAAGTCGATTGTCTTGCACTCGGCATGCTGACCTGCATCAGTAAATGTCTTGCACTGTTGAAAAAACATCGCGAGCTGGATTTAACGCCCGCCACCATTCCTGCCGAAGATCCGGCCACCTACGCGATGATTCAACGCGCCGACACGATTGGCACATTCCAGATTGAATCACGCGCCCAGATGGCCATGCTGCCGCGCTTAAAGCCAGCCTGTTTTTATGATCTGGTGATTGAAGTCGCCATCGTTCGGCCGGGGCCGATACAGGGCAAGATGGTGCATCCGTATTTACGGCGACGGCAGGGACTCGATCCGGTCGTGTATCCCTCGGAAGATTTGAAAGCCGTGTTCGAACGCACACTCGGTGTTCCGCTGTTTCAGGAACAGGTGATGCAATTGGCGATTGTCGCGGCCGGCTTTACACCCGGCGAAGCCGATCAATTGCGGCGATCGATGGCCGCCTGGAAACGACGCGGTGGCCTAGACTATTTTCAAGAACGCATTTTGAGCGGCATGACCGAACGCGGTTACACATTGGAGTTTGCCGAAAACGTCTTTGAGCAAATCAAAGGCTTCGGCAGCTACGGTTTTCCCGAATCGCATGCCGCCAGTTTTGCTTTGATTACCTATGTCAGTTGCTGGCTCAAATGCCATGAGCCTGCGGTGTTCACCTGTGCCTTGATGAACTCACAACCGCTCGGTTTTTATACCGACAATCAACTCGTACAAGACGTGCGACGACACGGCATAGAAGTGCGCCCTATCGATGTGCGTTTCAGCGATTGGGATAGCACGCTGGAACCGTATCCGAATCAACCGGGCAAGCAGCCGGCCATTCGTTTGGGCTATCGCCTGATTACCGGTTTCCAACAAGCTGTGGCGGAACGGATTTCTCTCGCCAAGAAACAAAAAGCATTCCTTGATGTTGAAGACCTTTGTGCCCGTTGTGAACTCAATGATGCACATCAAACACTGCTGGCCGATGCCGCTGCTTTGAAAGGCATTGCAGGGCATCGCCATCGTGCTCGGTGGGCAATCCAGGGTGTGGAAAAGCAATTGCCTTTGTTTGGCAAAATACCGATACGGGATGAATCGGTATCACTGCCGATGCCAAGCGCCGGCGAAGATGTCGCAGCGGACTACTCGACAGTAGGTTTGACGTTAGGCAAACATCCGCTCGCATTACTCCGCCAAAAACTACGTGCTCTACGTTGTGAGCGATCTCGTGATTTGATGAAACGATCCCACGGGAGCCATGTACGCATGGCCGGGCTAGTCACGCTGCGACAACGACCGGAAACTGCAGGGGGCGCTACCTTCGTCACACTGGAAGATGAAGATGGCATGGTGAATGTGGTCGTCTGGCAAAACGTGGGGGAACGACAACGAAGAGTCTTGCTGGAATCGCAGCTCATGGTAGTCGAAGGGCGATGGGAGTCTGCCGATGGCGTGCATCACTTGATTGCCGGACGCTTGCGAGATTTAAGTCCGATGCTGGGTTCGTTAACCATGACGTCTAGAGATTTTCGCTAACGGCTGCTTTCGGCCTATTGTGTTGAAAAACTCGTTGTTTTTTAAATATGTTTTTTTCAATGTCGCTACAGTCACTTTCTGAGCGCGCTGCAGTCTTCTGGAGACCTAGAATCTCATTCTCGCAGGCATTCCAAAACTGAAAACCACCCTTACATCAACTAGGCTCTGACTCCATGAGCCTAAATTTGCGCACGCGCAAAAATTGATCGACAAAAAAACGCCGTCGCGATGAACAATGGCGTTTTGCTGTGTGAGATTTAAAAGCGGTTTTGCAGGAGGGTGTTGCCGCAATATCACCGAACCTAAATCGTTATCGCATTGCCTTGTGGGAAAATCCTGACAGCAGCGTCAGGCGATATGGGTTGGGTGGATGTCCACAAGTGTTTGATTTAGATGTATGGAATGCAGCATCCAAAGATATTGACCAACTCCAAAGCATTCTTTATTTCGGAGTGCGCCCAACGCGCATGCGCAAGAAAGATGAACTGATAGCAGCTTTGAATAAAGGACAACATAAACCT